>CANFPU010000158.1 GCA_947448955.1 Burkholderiales bacterium | reverse complement strand
GCCGCTTGGCCTCCACTGCCGGATCGCTGTCAAAGCGAAAGCCAAACCGCCCATCCGATTGCAACCGCAACGTCACCGCATCGAAAGTGTCGGCCATCGCCAGCCGCTCGAGCAGCTGGGTGGCGAGTTCGGGCAGCACCGATTGGGTCAGGATGAAGTCAACATTGCGTGCACCGCTGTCGACCTCGGTGCAGCGACTGGTGATGGCGTTGACCACCGCCTCGTCCCAAAGCAGGCGGGCATGGTGGTTCTCGGCGAAGCGCTCAGCCAGTTTGCGCAGCTTCAAATCGACGATGCGACGCACCTGGGCGTCGCCCAGCGGGTAGTAAGGCACCAGCACCAAGCGACCCAGAAACGCCGGGCTGAACTGGCGCAGCAGCGTGGGCCGCAGCCGCTCGACCAAGACATGGGCGTCGGGCCGGCGCCCGCCCGCGCAGGCTTCGGTGATGACATCCTGTGCAGCGTTGGAGGTCAACAAGATCAAGGTGTTCTTGAAGTCAACCGGCGTGCCCTCACCGTCCTCCATCGTCCCCTTGTCGAAGACCTGGAAAAACATCTCGAGCACGTCGGGGTGGGCCTTCTCGACCTCGTCGAGCAGCACCACGCTGTAGGGCCGGCGCCGCACGGCTTCGGTCAGCACGCCGCCGCGCCCATAGCCCACATAGCCCGGCGGCGCGCCTTTCAGGCTCGAGACCGAATGCGCCTCCTGGAACTCGCTCATGTTGACCGTGACCATGTTGCGCTCGCCGCCGTACAGCAGGTCGGCCAGCGCCGCAGCGGTCTCGGTTTTGCCCACGCCGCTCGGGCCCACCAGCATGAACACACCGACCGGTTTGCCAGGATCGTCAAGCTCGGCGCGGAAGGTGCGAATCCGGCGCGCGATGGTGTCCAGCGCCGCATCCTGGCCCACCACCCGCTCGGCCAGCGTGTCCTTGAGATGCAGCACGGTATGCACCTCGTCGGCCAGCATCCGGCCGACCGGAATGCCAGTCCAGCCCGAAATGATGTCGGCCACCACACCGGAGTCGACATACACCGGCACCAGCGGATCGTCGTACTGCAGCGCCTCCAGGCCTTTCATCAGGCGCTGCAGCTGGACAGCGGCGCCCTGCGGGTCTGCGCCCTCGCCCTCCTCCACCGCGGTCTGGCCCTCGGCGATGCGCCGACGCAGCGCGACAATCTCACCCACCGCCTGACGCTCCTGCGCATGCTGCTCGAGCAATCGACGCTGGCGCTGGCGCTGCGCCTCCAGGTCGACCCGCAGGGCCGCGCATTCGGCAGCGCGGTCGATGCCGGTGGCCTGCTCGCGCGACAGCACCCGCAACCGACCTTCTCCGGTGTCGATGCTGCGGGCCAGGTTCTCGAGCGGCTCGGGCAGGCCGTTCTGGCCCACCGCCACTCTGGCGCAAGCGGTGTCGAGCACCGAGATCGCCTTGTCGGGCAACTGTCTGCCGGTGACATAGCGATGAGACAGCCGCACAGCGTCCCGCACCGCCTCGTCGAGGATCTCGACACCGTGGTGACGCTCGAGCGTGGCCACCATGCCGCGCAGCATGTCGATGGCGACCTCGGGCGACGGCTCTTCGACCTTGACGACCTGGAAGCGACGGGCCAGCGCCGGATCGCGTTCAACATAGCGCTTGTACTCGGCCCAGGTGGTCGCAGCGATCGTTCGAAGCTCACCACGCGCCAATGCCGGCTTGAGCAAGTTGGCAGCGTCACCCTGACCTTCGGCACCGCCCGCACCGATCAACTGATGGGCTTCGTCGATGAACAGGATCACCGGCGTCGGTGAGGACTTGACCTCGGCGATCACCGATTTGAGCCGGTTCTCGAACTCGCCCTTGACGCCCGCGCCAGCCTGCAGCAGCGCCAGGTCGAGCGCACGGACCGACACCCCGCGCAAGGCCGGCGGCACATCGCCCTGCACCACCCGCTGCGCGAAACCCTCGACCACTGCCGTCTTGCCGACACCGGCCTCGCCGGTGAGGATGGGGTTGTTTTGACGCCGGCGCAACAGCACGTCGACGATCTGACGAATCTCGCTGTCGCGACCCCGGATCGGATCGATCCTGCCCTCCCGCGCCTGCGCGGTAAGGTCCACAGTGAACTGGTCTAGCGAAGGCGTTGTTGAACGCAAACCCCGTCCGGCACCGGGTGACGGCATGGCGATCGAAGGCATGGCCATCGACGGCGGCGTGGCCTGGATCGGTGCACTGTGATCGGCCGCAGGCTGGCCAACGGCAGGGTGGAGGCTGCCGGCATTCGCTGCGCTCCCGGCAACCGCAGCACGCGCGGCCCCGCCGGCATCCTCGGCCGACTGCGCCAACAACGTGGGCAGATGCTCGCGCAGCCCGCCGCGCGGGATCTGCAGCAACAGCGGTGCGGTATCGATGAGTTGGCCGCGCAGGCTGTCAACCTCCAGCAAAGCCAACAGCACGGTGCCCGAGCGGATCTGCTGCTCGCCCACCAACATCGAGCTCAACAGCCAGGCTTCCTGGAACAGCGGTTGGAACTGTGGCGACAAGGCCGGTGTACGACCGTTGCCGCGCTTGAACTGGTCAAGACTGGCTTGCAACTGAATCAGCAACGCATCGCGCGGCAACGCGAATTGCGCCAACACCAGCGATACATCGGGCGCAGGCGCCTCAATGAGTTGCATCAGCAAGTGCTCGACATCGACGCTGAAATGGGTCTGGCGCACGCACAGTTCAGCAGCCTGCGTCATCGCGTGTTTGCAAGCCGGGTTCAGCCGGGCCAGCAAGGTGCGGATGTCGATGTCCATGGTGGCGGTGACTCGGCGGCCGCGCTCAGGCCGGCGCTACAGCGCGGGGATGCGCGGGCTGGCGCACCGGCGGGTGGGAGGTGCTGCCCAGCCGCAGACGGATCGACGGCAGCGCGCGCGTTTCGCCACGGGCCGCGCCCGGCCGCAGCCAGCTGGTCCAGCCCAGCCGGGCAGCACCCAAGCGCGGTAAAGCGTGGGCCGGACAAGGCTCAGGCTGCAATTCCAGCGACAGCTGCAACTCGCTGGGCACATGCCGACCGACCAACCAGCGCAGGCGTGCCAAGTCAGCGCCACCGGGCAACAAACCCGGTAGCGCCGGCTGCGGCAGCGGGCCCAGCGCCAGCGAGATCCCGGCCGCGGCATCCCAGACCCGACGGCCGAGCATTGCGTTCTGGCCCAGGATTGCGCCACGCCCTAACAAGGGCGTGTCAATTTCGGCCAAGGGTTGCCAGCCACCGATGAACTGTCGACCTCGAACCCGCCAGCCCAAGCTGTCGCACACCAAGTTTTCGAGGTTGGCCATCGATCGAGGCGCCGCACCCAACAGCGCCGCATGGCGCAGCCACAAGCCCTGGCCGGCCGTGTCGTTCAGCCCTTCGCGATGACCCAGGCCCCCGAGCGCGTCAATAGCCCGCGCGATCGGCAGCCCGTCAGCGTCGCCCGCGGACAGCGCCGGATGGTGCTTCTTGCGGGCGCGGTACAGAAACGACAGGAAACGGTGGTGAAAGATGTCCAAGAAATCGAGGCCGGCGCTGTCGCGCACCCAACGTCGGGCAAGCAATTGTTCGGTCACCGGCATCGGCAACGGCCCATGCCCACCGGCCAGCGCCAGCACCGGCGTGCGCAGCGTCCACCAGGAACCAGCGCCAGCGTCAGGGGCCCGCACTTCAGCGATGTCGCTGGCCGGAAACGCCAGCGACACCTGCGCGCCCATTCGAGGCAAATAGCCCTGTTGCAACTCGATCAAGCGGATCGCCTGGAACAGGTCGAAGGACTGGGGCGAGGCCAACAGCTTGGCCAGTCGAGGCGACAGCGCGCGGCTCATGCCAGCACCTGCCGACCGGCGATCGCAGGCCATTGCCGCAACAGCCCGGCGTCGCCCACTGCCGACAGCCGAACAAAGGAATTGACGGTGGTGTAGAGCGCCAGGAATCGCGCCAACACGGCGGACAACAGCAACGCCGAGCCACCGACAAAAGCCTCGGTGTCGAGCGTCAACTGCACATCAGTACCGCGGCACCAACCACGCCAGGCATCTGGACCCAACCTGGCCGTGGCCGGTTGGGCGACCAGGCTACGCAAGCCGCGAAGCTGCGCCGCGTCGCCGTCGTCACCGCCAGCCATCAGGCCCAGCATGTGGCGCAAAGCTGTGGCGCTGTCGGCATGGAGGGCGCCATCTTCATCATCGACTGGGTCCGACGTGGCGCCTAGCAGCGACTGATGGTTCAGACGCAACAGGCTCACCAAGCGCCAGAGCGTGTCGGCCGCCACGGCCGCTGCGCGCTGCGGTGAGGGTTGGTACAAACAACGCGCGGTCAGACCTGAAGACAGGCCCTCGGCCGCCATGCGCGCACCGGCCGGAATCTGCGCCGCGAGGCCTCGGTTGGTGCAGAGCAACTGCGCGTAGACCACGGGCTCGGCCATCACCGCCTGGCGTGCGCCAGATGGCGCCAGCGCAGCTGGGCCGACCAGCGCTGGGCCCATCGCTGCATCGACAAAAGAAAGCCAAAGGTCACTGCCCGACAGATCAGCCCTCAGACACGCGTCCCGCCTGCCCCACCAAAACGCCGTGCGGCCATCGGCCGCCTGCTGGGGTGTCATGGCGGTAAAAGCCGTCACTTGGACAGCACGCTGGACATCCGGGTCGGAGGCGGTTACCGACAACACCGAATGGACTTCGGTGCTGAGCTCATGCTGACGATCAGCCACCAAAAGGTACTCAGGTCGGCGGCCATCGATCACCACCGGTTCGCTGGTGCGGGGGAACAGGTTGATCACCGGCACACAGCCCAGCGCCAGATTGCTGGCGTCCAGCCCGCGCAATGCGCTGGCTGGACGGTTCAACGTCAAGCACAACTCGAAACGGCTGCCTCTGCCCAGGCGCCCGGCCAGACCGCTGATTTCGAAAAAGTGAAACTTGCGCGGAAACGCGAAGTATTCCTGCAGCAAACCGTAAGCAGCCTGGGCCTGTGGCGGATTGGGCAGCACGGCTTCGCCGTCGTCAAAACCAACCTCGCGCCAGGCACTTCGCGGCAATGCATGGTGTCGGCCATCGCCGCCGATCAGGTGCAGGCTCGCAACGCCTGAGGCCAACAAGTCATAGAGCGGCATCGTGCGCATCCAGTCACCCTGAAGGTGCAGGCGCAAACGATCAACTTCGAGCTCTTCCAAACTGCCGCCGTCCAAACATTCGAAGCTCAGCCTGAGCAAGCGGCCGTCTTCAATTTGAACCTGCGAAGGGCGGATCGGCCACAGCGTGGTGTCCCAGGCCGTTCGCATGCGGCACAGATGGCCTCCAGGCGTCCGCACCTGCAACACGGTGTGCTTCGGTACCCGCAGTCCCGAGGTGACCTTGCCCTGCGTCAGGTCCAGGCTGAACTGCGCCACCGACATCGAGGGCACCGGTTGGGTCAGGGACGGACAAATGCTGTCGAGCAAGGCGGCGGTGATCTGCGGAAACTCGCGGTCCAGCGCACGGTGCACCCGCGCACCGATGAACGCCACCGACTCAATCAGATGTTCGGTCTGCGGGTCCGGCGACTCGCCGCCATCCAGGCGCAATCGCGCCGCCACCTTGGGATAGCGCAGCGAGAAGTCAGCGCCCTGCTCGCGCAGGTAAACCAACTCTCGCTTGAAATATTCGATCAGGTCGTCGGCGATCTGCATCGACGCTACCTGGTGCTCGATCCACCAGCCGCTACATCGGTGTCGAACTGCACCCGTCGCAGCGTTTGCCCGAGCAGCACCGCGGCGGTGATCCGCAAGAACACACCGTCTCGCGCGCCGATCTGTGGCGCCACCTCAAGCTGCAAGTGCAGCAAGCGTGGCTCGAAGCGGATGATCGCCTTGGCCACCACAGAACGCACCAGCGCGAGATCGGTGATCGATCGTGCCGACATCGCGCTCAGGTCGGGCACACCGTAATCCAGCACCGTCAGCTTGTCCGCCAAGAATTCCTCGACGGTACGGCGCGATCGGGTGTTGAGCAGCAGACCCAGCTCGCGCGCGATCGATTGATGAAGCCCCGCCGCATCCAGCAGCCCGCCGCCGGACGGCAGAGACGCCACACTGCACAGCCGATCGAACAACGGCGACGGGGCAGCGGCAGCGAGTCCGGACATGGCGGGCGGGAATCAACGCAGGGCGTGCTGTTGCGCAGCGTTACTTGGCGATGTTCAGTGCCAGGTCCCAGCCGAACGGCGCATCGCCCTTCTTCGTGGAATCCTTGTTCTGCTGCGTGAACGCGGTGGTGATCCAGGTGTAGTTGATCGAGAACGAATCGCTCGGAATGCCGCCACCACCCGAGGTGTTGATGGACGAGATCATCGCGTCGCCCAACACCATTTCCATCACCGACATGAACTTGCCGTCTTCATTGCGACCGTAGTGAATCTTGGCATCGCCGAGCTTCTTGCCCGCAGCGCAGGCCGCGTACAACAGCGGTGTCGCCAATGAGGTCATCTTGGAAAAGCTCATCTCCGAGAACACCGGCCGGCCCGCCGTGCGCTCCTTGTTGGCACGGTCGTGCTGCATCGGCAGCGAGACGCCGTGGCTGTAAGACAGCAGAATGATCTGGTCGGTATGGCTCTTCAGATCGCTGTTGCCTTTGATACCGGTGATTTCGAGCAGTAGAACGTCAGCCATTTGCTAACTCCTTGAGTGAGTGTTAAACGGGCCGCAAGCGGCCCGGGTTTCGTCAGTCAGATCAGTATTTCAGCGCCATCAAGCGCTGGGCGCCGGCAGCGACGCGACGAGACGGATCGATGCAGTCATCTCTTCCATCTGGAAATGCGGCCGCAGGAACACTGTGGCCTGGTAGGCACCGGGCTTGCCAGGTACTTCGGTCACGTCAACCCGACCTTCAGCCAAAGGCAAGCGCGCCTTGGTGGCTTGCGGTGCATCGTCGGCCAGCAATACATAGTCGGCCAGCCAGTTGTTGAGGTAGGCCTCAATGGCGCCACGGGTCTGGAAACTGCCGATCTTGTCGCGCATCATCACCTTGATGTAATGCGCGAAACGCGAAGCCGCCATCACATAGGGCAGACGTGCCGACAACGCCGCGTTGGCATTGGCGTTGTCCTTGTTGTAGACCTTGGGCTTGTTAACGGTCTGACCGCCAAAGAAAGCCGCAAAGTTCGACCCCTTCGAATTGACCAGCGTGATGAAGCCCAGATCGTTGAGCTCTTTCTCGCGGCGATCGGTGATCGTCACCTCGGTCGGGCACTTCAGCAGGATGTCGCCGTCCTCGGTCTTGAAGGCATGGGCCGTCATCCCCTCGACCTTGCCGCCGCCTTCGACGCCACGGATCGCAGTGGTCCAACCGTACTGCGCGAATGCAGCGGTGATGCGCAAGCCCAATTGGTAAGCCGCATTGGCCCACAGATAGTTGTTGTGCTTGGTCCCGTCAACATCCTCCTCGAAGTGGAAGTTGTCGACCGGAATCGTCTTCTCGCCATAGGGCAGACGAGCAGCATAACGAGGCAGCACCAGTGCGACATAGCGTGAATCCTCGCTGTCGCGGAAACCGCGCCAAGTGGCGAGTTCAGCGCTTTCGAAGATCTTCGACAGGTCACGCGGCGTTCCCAAGTCGGTGAACGACAACATGTCGAACATCGAGGGTGCGGCTGAGGCAATGAACGGCGCGTGTGCCGCAGCAGCGACCTTGGAGATGCGCTCGAGCAATGCCATATCTTGCGGGTGACGACCGAATTCGTAGTCGCCGATCAGCACCGAATAAGGGTGACCACCAAAGGTGCCGTACTCTTCTTCGTAGATCTTCTTGAACAGCACGCTCATGTCGTGGTCGACCGCGGACTCGAGGTCCTTGAGCAATTCTTTCTTCGTCACGTTCAGCAGACGCAGCTTGAGCCGAGTGCCTGTCTCGCTGCCCTGAACCATGTCATGCAGGCCGTGCCAAGAGGCTTCCAGCGCCTGGAACTCCGGGTGGTGCATGATCGCGTTGAGCTGGTCGGACAGAATCCGATCGATCTCCGCAACACGCTCATTGATGGCTGCGACCACACCCTTGTCAGGGCTGGTCTTCATGCCTTCATCGAGAATCTGGGTCGCGAGTTGGCCGAGCAATTTGCGGGCGTAACTGCTTTGCGACGGGTCGTTCGCCATCTTGCCTTCCTGGACGATTCGATCCAGTAGGCTAGGTGCTTCGAGGGTGGCGGAGGCGCCGCTTGAGGCGCCGGCTTCGAGTTCAGTGGACATGGGAGAAGGTCCCTTTCGCGGGTTGCGTGAGTGGGGTCTGGATCAAATCAGGCGTTGGCATGACGGCGTCGGGCTCAGGCCGCCGCAGATCCACGCAGTGCCTGCAGGTCTTCGCTGCTGTTGACGATGTTCTCGAGCAACGCGTCGAGTTCATCGTTGCCATCGAGCTTGGCCAACAGGTCGCGCAACTGCTGCCTCGCCTCAAGCAAACGCGCGAGTCGCGGCACCTGGCGGACGATGGCCTCGGGGTGGAAGTGATCAAATTCGGTGAAATTCAACTCCACCTTCAGGTTGCCCTCGCCCTTCAGCGTGTCGGGCACCGACATATCAAGCCTGGGCGCAATCTTGCCCATGATCTCGTTGAAGTTGTCGCGGTCGATCTCGACGAACCGGCGCTCCTTGAGCTTGACGGGCGGATTCAAGGGCTTGCCTGAGAGGTCGGCCATCAGGCCCACCACCAGCGGCAGCTCTTTCTTTTCGACCGCATCGCCGGTCTCCACGTCATAGGTGATCTGAACCCGGGGTGGGCGATTGCGGCCAACCCATTTCTGCAAGCTGTCTGACATCATCATTCCTTTCGCTCAGTTGACTCGGGCATGGGCTGCACACCCTGATTCGGCTGCCTGGCTTCTTTACACGGGCCGGCAGCGCGGCAAAAACCCGTGGTGTTGACGACCAACCGAGGCGGCTGCAGGCCACCACGGTCGAACTCATTCGCACTTTGCACTTCGCAATTCAACGTGCATGTTCAACGCTCGTAAAAGAGCATTAACGGTCTAACCGCGCAAATCATACTTCTTCGCATACCAGGCGACAACCGACCCGCCTACGCCCATCGAGTTGCCAGTCGGACCAACCGAATGACATTGTTTGGGGTCGCAACGCAGCCCGTTGTCTTGACACCTCAAGCACTGTACTTCAGGGTCATGGCGGTGCTCCTCTGGCTTTCGGCAGAGGCGCCTCCGATGCCTGAGGTCAACCACCGAACTGGCGGACAAAGTCAAGCGGTCAGAAAGCAACCGCTGACAGGGGCTGCCAACCTCACCTGGCAACGCAAAAGAAACCGGACACTTTACAAAAGCTTGCCGGAAACGATCAGTGTCGCCTAAGCAGTGCACCTCACCCATAGCGCAATTCGTGCGATATGGATCGCCTCAGTCCATCGAGAAGCAGCCGGCGCCGACCAAGATCTTGAATGGACGCAAACCAACCATCACGAGCAAACTCTGCTCAGAATTCCAATATTCACATATTTCTGCGGCAAATTCGTGACGATGTTACTTTAGACCAGCCTTTTGCGCTTGCGCCGCCAAATCCGCCGGTGTGGCCGGTGTGGCCGGTGTGGCCGGTGTGGCCGGTGTGGCCGGTGTGGCCGGTGTGGCCGGTGTGGCCGGTGTGGCCGGTGTGGCCGGTGTGGCCGGTGTGGCCGGTGT
>CANFPU010000157.1 GCA_947448955.1 Burkholderiales bacterium | reverse complement strand
GTCTCGGCGCTGCACCGGCGTGAATACGCTGACTTGACGCTGTCGCACATGCTGGTCGACAACTGCGCGATGCAACTTGTGCGGGCGCCAACGCAGTTCGACGTGATCGTCACCGACAACATGTTCGGCGACATCCTGTCCGACGGTGCGGGGGCGGTCGCGGGTTCGCTCGGCATGTTGCCGTCGGCCTCGCTGGGTGCGATCGGCGCGAACGGTAGGCCTCGCGCGCTCTACGAGCCGGTGCATGGCAGTGCGCCAGACATCGAGGGCCTGGGCCTGGCCAATCCGATTGGCGCGATCCTGAGTGTCGCGATGCTGCTCAAGCACAGCGCCGGCGCAGCGGCGGAGGCCGAGCGGCTTGGGCATGCGGTTGAAGCCGCGCTGGCGGCGGGCGCGCGCTGCGCCGACATCGCAGCGCCTGGCGAGGCTGTCATGGGCACGGTGGCGATGGGTGATGCGGTGATCGCCGCGCTCGATCGGCAAGCCGGTTGAGCTTCGCGCCGCCGCTGGCAGGTTGCCGTGGCCGGCGCATCGCGGCTGCTTGAAGTCCGAGGCCAGTGCGCTAGCGCTGCCCAGCAGGATGCTAGAGTTTGGTTTCGATTCGCGCCATTCGCGTGAGATTGTCGTGACATTCACGTGACATTCACGTGATATTCGCGTGAGCAAGTACCTACAGGCAAAAGCATCTCATGAGCTACGAAACACTTAAATTTGAGGTGCAGGATGGCGTCGCTTGCATCGGCTTCAACCGACCCAAGCAGGGCAACGCGCTATCGCCTTTGATGGCCAAGGAGTTTTCCGACGCGGCGATCCGTTGTGATGACGACCCGTCGATCCGCGCGGTGGTGCTGACCGGTGAAGGCAAGCTGTTCTGCGCCGGCGGCGACCTCAGCGCATTTGTCGCTGCCGGTGCAGGCGCGAATTCACTGATCAAGGCGATGGCCGGCGACCTGCACATGGCCATGTCCCGCCTGGCTCGGATGGATCCGCCGGTGATTGCCGCGGTCAACGGCGCTGCCGGCGGCGCGGGTTTCAGCATCGTGATGGCTGCGGACCTGGCGATCGCTGCGCAAAGTGCCAAGTTCACGATGGCTTACACGAACGCAGGCCTGTCGCCCGACGGGAGTTCGACTTTTTATATGCCACGCAAGATCGGCGACCGCCGAGCGCGCGAGCTGATGCTGACCAACCGGGTGCTCAGCGCCGCCGAGGCGCTGGATTGGGGTGTCGTCAACCAGGTCGTGGCCGACGGCGAGGCGCTTGAAGCGGCGATGTCCCTGGCCAAACGCCTCGCTGCCGGGCCGACCCGGGCCTACGGTGGCGTCAAGATGCTGCTCAATGAATCATTCGAGCATGGCCTGGAGTCGCAGATGGAACTCGAGGCGCGCAAGATCGCCGAGTTGGTGGTCAGTGCAGACGGTCAGGAAGGCATCAAGGCCTTCTTCGAGAAGAGGAAGCCCGGATTCACGGGGCGCTGATGCCACGGACTTTTGCGCCATCCCACTGGCGCCTTTTCGGCCTGTTGCTGGTCCTTGGCGTGGTCGCCTCGGTACCGATGTTTGCATCGGACTTCCAGCTCTTCCGGTTCACAAACATCCTGATCTACGTGCTCGCGCTGCTGGGGATGAATGTCCTGGTGGGCTACAACGGCCAGATTTCGTTGGGCCATGGTGCGTTCTACGCGATCGGTGCGTACGCGACCACCTTGCTCATCGTGCACACCGGGCTGGCGCACTGGGTCGCAGTGCCGGTCGCCGGTGTCGTCTGTCTGGTGGTCGGAGCCTTGTTCGCACTGCCCATGCTTCGCCTGCAGCCCATGCACCTGGCAATGGCCACGTTTGCCGTCGGTGCCGTGCTGCCGAGCATCGCCAAGTGGAAGATGCTTGAGCGCTGGACGGGTGGCGGCCAAGGCCTGGGCATCGATGTGCCTGCGGTGCCTTTCGGTCTGCCCTTGACGTTCGATCAATGGCTCTTCCTGCTGGCGCTACTGTTTTTGGCGTTGTCGTTTCTGCTGACGACGAACTTGCTGCGCGGCCGCGTCGGCCGCGCGGTCATCGCCATACGGGACCACCCGATTGCGGCGCGGACCATGGGTATCGACACGGTTTTCTACAAGTCCGCGGTCTTCGGCATCAGCGCGATGCTGACCGGCATCGCTGGCGGGCTGGGGGCGCTGGCGATGCGCTATGTCGCGCCAGGCATGTTCGGGATGTTCCTGTCGTTCGGGTTCCTGATCGGCATCGCGGTGGGTGGGCTGGGCTCGCTGAGCGGGGCGATCTATGGCGCGGTCGTGTTGCAGTTCATCTTTCTGGTGGTGGGCGCGGCGGCGCGCACGATGCACACCTCGAACACGCCGCTGATCTATGGCGTGGTGCTGATCCTGTTCCTGTGCCTGTGCCCGAACGGCATTGCGGGCCTGGTCAACAGCGCCTGGGCTTGGTTGCGCCGCAGCGCTGCGCGGCGAACAGGCTGAACCCTTGCTTGCGCGTCCCTGTCTGCGCTGCGTTGGCGGCGCAAGCAGGATTTCTGCTGCGCGTCTTGGAGGATTGATGCATCCGGGTTTTCACGCCAGCGCGCGCCGCGTGGCTTGGCATGATGTTGGCTCGCCTGCCATGATCGAGACACCTCCTGTTTGAAACCTTCAAGACGACGAGACTGTGACCCATGACCGTTGAATCCACCCACAGCCTGTTGCCGACCTCGGTCGTCATCACCGACGACACGATGCGCGAGGGCTTGCAGATCGAAAGCGCGTCGATATCGGTCGAGGCCAAGCTCAGGCTGCTCGACGCGCTCGGCGAGACCGGCGCGAAAGTGATCTCGATCGGCTCGTTCGCCCACCCGAAGTGGACGCCGCAGATGGCCTGCATCGACGAGATCGCCGAGCGCTTCGTGCCCAAGCCCGGCATCCGCTACACCGCGGCGGTGTTCAACAAGGCCGGCTACGACCGCGCCGACCGCTACTTCCCGAAAATCAACGTGCGCCGCGAAGGCCGGCTACCGGCCACCCATGTCGAGCTCTGCGACACCTTTGCGCGGCGCAACTACAACCGCACCCAAGCCCAGCAGATCGCGGCGATGGAGGCGACCATCGCCGCAGCACAGGCCGCCGGCGCGCAGCAGGCCTCGGTGGGGCTGGGCAACCCGTTCGGCTCCAACTTCGAAGGCGTTTTCAGCCGTGCTCAGCGCATCGCGATGCTTGAGCTGATGATCGGCAAGTGGCAGGACGCGGGCATCACGGTCACCAGGGTCTCGCTGCTCGAAGCGATGGGCTGGAACATGCCGCACCTGGTTCGCGAGACGATGCTCGAGATCCGCGAACGCTGGCCTGCGGTCACCGACTTTCACCTGCACCTGCACAACCAGCGCGGCGCGACGCTGACCAGCTATTACGAGGCGCTGCAACTCGGCGCGCGCGAGTTCGATACCTGCCTGGGTGGCATGGGCGGCTGCCCTTACTGCGGCAACGGTCGGTCGGCCGGGCATGTGCCGACCGAAGACCTGGTCGACCTTTGCCACGAGATGGGCATCGAGACCGGCTACAACCTGGACAAGTTGATCGACGCCGTCGCGATCGCCGAAGAGGTCGTCGGCCATCCGCTGTGGGGCCATGTCTCGAAATCCGGTGCCAGGCCGCGCGGCGCGGCGCTGTACCCGGCCGACATGCCTTTCGTTGAGACGCTCGAAGAGGCGTCCCACTTCCGTAACGGGCCTGCGGTCTACCAGGGTCAGCTCTCGCCCTGGCGCGACGGTGATGCGCTGGTGCGGCGCTGACGCCTGCCTGCGTCCCGCCATGACGGTCAACCCGACCACCCGATTGACTACCCGACGGCGCGCCGCTCGTTCGGCGCACAACCAGGAGTTTCCATGCCCGTGATCGAGTCCAAGCTCGATGTCCGCAGCGAGAGCTATGCCCGCAACCGGGCCGAGATGCTCGAGACCCTGGCGGGTCTGGACGCGCTGTACCAGGAGGCCGCGCAAGGCGGTGGCGAGGAGACGATGGCGCGGCTGCGCGCCCGCGGCAAGATGCCGCTGCGCGAGCGCATCGCGATGGCGCTCGACCCCGATTCGCCGTTCCTCGAGATCAGCCCGCTCGCCGCCTGGCGATCGAACTTTCAGGTCGGCTCAGGCTTTGTCGTCGGCATCGGCGTGATCGAAGGCGTCGAGTGCGTGATCCTCGGCCACGACCCGTCGGTGCGCGCTGGGGCTTTCAATGCCTTCAACGCCAAGAAGCTGATGCGCGGCCTCGAGATCGCTCGGACCAACCGCATGCCTTATGTGCAGTTCGTCGAATCCGCCGGCGCTGACCTGCGCGGCGAGTCCGGCGACGGCAGTCCGGAGGCCGCAATCCGGCGTGAGGTCGGCCATTTCGCCGAATCCGGCCGGCTGTTCTACGAGATCACTGAGCTGTCTAAGCTGCGCATCCCGACGATCTCGGTGGTCTTCGGCGCATCGACCGCCGGTGGCGCTTACCAGCCGGGCATGAGCGACTACAACATCTTCATCCGCGGCCAGTCCAAGGTCTTTTTGGCGGGCCCGCCGCTGGTCAAGATGGCCACCGGCGAGGACGCCAACGAGGAGGATCTGGGCGGCGCGCAGATGCATTGCGCGGTCTCGGGCTTGGGCGACTACCTGGCCGAAGACGAGATGGATGGCATCCGACTGTGCCGCGAGGTGATTTCGCACCTGAACTGGCGCAAGCAGGGCCCGGGCCCCTCGTTGCCACCCGATCCGCCGGTTCACGACCCCGACCAATTGCTGGGCATCGTCTCGCGCGACCTGCGTCAGCCCTTCGACATCCGCGAGGTGGTCGGGCGCATCGTCGACGGCTCGCGATTCGAGGAGTTCAAGCCGCTGTATGGGCCGACATTGGTCACCGGTTGGGCGGCGATCCACGGCTTCCCGATCGGCATCCTCGGCAACAACGGCACGCTGTTTTCTGAGGCGGCCGAGAAAGCTGCCCAGTTCATCCAGCTGTGCAACCAGATCGACGTGCCGCTGCTGTTCCTGCACAACATCACCGGCTTCATTGTCGGCACCGATTTCGAGCAGGGCGGTATCACCAAGAACGGCTCCAAGATGATCAACGCGGTGTCCAACTCCACCGTCCCGCACTTGACCGTCATCGTCGGCGCGTCCTATGGCGCTGGCAACTACGGCATGAGCGGCCGCGCCTTCGGCACCCGTTTCACCTTCACCTGGCCGACCGCGAAGGTTGCGGTGATGGGCCCGAAGCAGATGGCCGGCGTGATGACCATCGTGCAGCGCAGCGCCACCGAGCGCCGCGGCGAGGTCTTTGATGAGGCCGCCAATGCCAAGCGTGTCGAGTCGGTCGAGCACTGGGCCGAGGAGCGGTCCAAGGGCTTGTACGCGACGTCGCGCGTTTCGGACGACGGCATGATCGATCCGCGCGACACGCGCGACGTGCTGGCGATTGCGCTGTCGGCCTGTCACAGCAAGGCCGTTGAAGGCACACAGGAGTACGGCACATGGCGGATGTGATCATCAAACCGATCCGGCGACTGCTGGTGGCCAACCGCGGCGAGATTGCGCGTCGCATCTTCCGCACCGCGCAGCGCATGGGCATCGCCACGGTAGCGGTGTACGCCGATGGCGACGCCGGCTCGCCGCACGTGCGTGAGGCCGACACCGCGATCGCGCTGAACGGCCGCAGCCCCGCCGAGACCTACCTCGACGTCGGCAAGCTGCTCGAGGCCTGCCGGCGCACCGGCGCCGACGCCGTCCACCCCGGCTATGGTTTCTTATCGGAGAACGCGGGTTTCGCCCAGGCCGTGATCGACCAGGGCATCACCTGGGTCGGGCCGACGCCGGCGACGATCCGCGGCATTGGCGACAAGCTCGCCGCCAAGCGGCTGATGCAGACGCTGAACGTCCCCACGCTGCAAGCTCACGCGCTGGCCCCCGGCGAAGATGCCGCCCCCGCTGCATTGCGCATCGGCTACCCGGTGCTGGTCAAGGCCGCTGCAGGGGGTGGCGGGCGCGGCATGCGGGTGGTCGATTCACCTGCCGACCTTGAGCCAGCGATCGCCAGCGCCCGGCGCGAGGCCAGCGCGGCTTTTGGCGACGGCACGCTGTTTCTCGAGCGTTGGGTCGCCCAGTCGCGCCATGTCGAGATCCAAATCCTGGGCGATGCGCACGGCCAGTTGGTGCACTTGTTCGAGCGCGAATGCTCGATCCAGCGGCGGCACCAGAAAGTCATCGAGGAAGCGCCGTCGCCCGCGCTCGATGCGGCGCTGCGAGAGCAGATGGGCCAGGCAGCGTTGACCGCGGCGCGCGCGATTGGCTACCAGTCGGCCGGCACGGTCGAGTTCTTGCTGAGTGGTCGCGAGTTCTGGTTCCTGGAGGTCAACACCCGCTTGCAGGTCGAGCACCCGGTGACCGAGGAGATCACCGGGCTGGACCTGGTGCGCGAGCAGCTGCGCATCGCCGAGGGCGAGCCGCTGGGTTACTCGCAGGCCGACCTGCGCATCGATGGCCATTCGATAGAAGCCAGGCTCTGTGCCGAGAACCCGGCCCAGGGTTTCCTGCCCACGCCCGGCACCATCGACGTCTGGGCGCCTGCCACTGGCGAGGGGGTTCGCTTCGATTCGGGGGTGGAGTCAGGCAGCGAGGTCTCGATCGACTTCGACACGATGATCGCCAAGGTCATCGTCAAGGCACCGACCCGTCGCGAAGCCGCGTCCCGGCTGGCCCGGGTGCTCGAGAGCACGCGGCTGCAAGGCATCACCCACAACCGCGATTTTCTGGTCTCGGTGTTGCGCAGTCCAGAGTTCCTGCGCGGGGATACCAGCACCGATTTCATCGAGCGGGTGGCACCAGCGCGCGAGCGCAGCTTCAGCGACCAAGACCTGGCCCTCGCGGCCATGGCGGCTGCGCTGCAAGCGCGTGCGCTGCGGCGCGCCAGCGCCAAGGTACTGGCCAGCGTGACAGCGGGATTCCGCAACTCGGTGATGCCGCCCGAGCGTGTCGACTACCTGGTGGGTGAGCGCAAGCTCAAGCTCGAGTACCGCGCCCAGCGCGACGGCAGCTTGGTTGTCAGCGTCGACGGCAGCGCGCGGCGCACGACCGTGATCCGCGCCAGTGGCGTCGACATCGATCTCGAGGTCGACGGCCGACGCAGCACGCTGGCGATCACCTCGGTGGGCGCGCGCCGGCTGGTGCACGGTGAGTTCGGCGATGTCGAACTGATCGAGTTGCCGCGCTTTGCAGTGGCCGGCCCGGCGCAGACCGGGGGCGCGCTGAAAGCGCCGATGCCCGGTCGGGTGCTGGCGATCTCGGTGGTGCCGGGCGAGTCGGTCGTCCGCGGCCAGTTGCTGATGGTGCTCGAGGCGATGAAGATGGAGCACCGCATCACCGCGCCGGCCGACGGCACGGTGCAGGCGATCCGTGTCGCCGAGGGGGAACAGGTTGCCAACGGCGCTTTGCTCGCGGTGCTCGACAACCAGCCGGCAGCGCGATGATGTTGGCCATCCGCGGGCAGGCTGCCCGCACCCACCACCGCATCGGAGCTAGTCAACCATGGATCTGAGCTACGGCCCGGCCTACGAGGCCTTCCGCGCTGAGTTGCGCCGCTTTCTGGCCGACCACGCCCACGAAGCCGCACCAGCAGGCAGCCCGCGCGATGACAAGGCGCGTGCCTGGCAGCGTCGGCTGATCGAGCACGGTTACACCGCCCGCACGATCCCGCGCGAATATGGCGGCGCCGGCCAGGCGCCAGACATCCTCAAGAGTCGCATCATCGGCGAGGAGTTCGCCCGCGCGCGGGTCAGTGCCGGGCTGGGCGGGCAGGGCATCTCGATGCTGGTGCCCACATTGCTGGAGGTGGGCACCGAGGCGCAGAAGCGGCAGTTCATCGCGCCCACGCTCAGCGGCGAGATGCTCTGGTGCCAGGGCTATTCGGAGCCCGGCGCCGGCAGTGACCTGGCCAGCCTGAGGACCTCGGCGGTGCTCGATGGCGACGAATGGGTCATCAATGGTCAGAAGATCTGGACCAGCACGGCGCACCTGGCGCATTGGATGTTTTGCCTGGTGCGCACCGAGCCCGATGCGCCCAAGCACCAAGGCATCAGCTTCTTGCTGCTGCGTGTCGACACGCCTGGCATCGAGATCAGGCCGCTCGTCGACATGACGATGAACCCGAACTTCAACGAGGTCTTCTTCACCGACGTGCGGGTGCCCCGGGACCAGATCGTCGGCCGGCGCGGCGACGGCTGGAAGGTCGCCAATGTGATCCTGGGCAACGAGCGCGACACGCTTGCCGACCCTAACCAATCATTGGCGCGGCTCAACAGCCTGATCGAGATCATGAAATCCGAGACCGTCGATGGCGAGCGGCTGATCGATAACCCGCAGTTCCTGGACCGGCTGATGCGGATCCAGTCGCGGGTGTTGGCACTGCAGTTCAACGAGTTGCGCGTGCTCTCGAGCAAGCTCAATCTGCACCAAGACGCGGGGCTGGCGCGGCTGATCGTCAAGCTCCAGGGCACCGAGCTGCGACACGATCTGGAGGCGTTGGCGATCGACGCGATGGGTGAGGGCGGTCTGGCCTATGGCGCCAACCCCAGGCTGCGCGACGGCGGCAGTTGGCAGTACGCCTACATGTATTTCCTCGGCCTGATCATTGGCGGGGGCACCAGCCAGATCCAGAAAAACATCATCAGCGAGCGCGGGCTGGGCATGCCGCGCGAACCTCAAGCCGGAGCCGCCTGATGGAATTCGGACTCTCGACCGAGCAGACCCAGCTCAAGGATGCGCTGGACCATTACCTGCGCGAGCGCGCGCCGCTGGACCGGGTGCGCCGCTTCGCCGACCACAACGAAGGGCGCGCCGCCGACCTGATCGCCGGGCTGGCCGAGCTTGGGCTGGCCGGGCTGTTGATCCCAGAACGCCACGGCGGCGTCGGCTTGGCGATGCTCGATGCCTGCTTGGCCGCCGAGGTTTTGGGTTATCACGTTGCGCCGGTGCCGTTCACCGCCAACTCGGTGATGGTGCCGACAGCGTTGCTGCTCGCGGGCAGCGACGCCCAGCAGCTCGAATGGCTACCGCGCATCGCCACCGGCCAGGTGCTGATCGGCGCGGCGCTGGCGGAGCGATCGGGCGCCCGCGCGGGCGCCGGCGTCACTGCGCGCGATGGCAAGCTCAGCGGCCGGTCGCTGCATGTGCTGGACTTCGAAGCCGATGCCTATGTGGTCGCCGATACCGAGGGCGGGCTGCACCTGGTCAGCGCCGATGCCCGCGGGCTGACCCGGATCCGGCTCGAGACCGTCGACCGCAGCCGCCCGGTCGGCGAACTGGTTTTCGACGCGGCGCCGGCCGACCGGCTACCGGGTGGTAGCGCCGCGGTCTGCGACCGGGTGCTCGCGGCTGGGCGCTGCGTGCTGGCCGCTGACACGCTGGGCGCGGCGCAGCACATGATCGACCAAGCGGTCGCCTATGCCAAGCAGCGCCAGCAGTTCGGCCGGGTGATCGCGTCGTTCCAGGCGGTCAAGCACCTCTGCGCCGAGATGGTGGCGCAGTTGGAGCCCTCTCGGGCCTTTGTCTGGTACGCCGGACACCAGCTCGGCGAATCGCCGGTCGAGGCCGGGCTGACCGTCTGCCAGCTCAAACCCCACCTGGACGAGGTCGGCCGCTCGGTCGCCAAGACCGCCACCGAGGTGCATGGCGGCATGGGCTTCACCGATCTGCTCGGCCTGCATTACTGGTTCAAGCGCATCGGCTTC
>CANFPU010000156.1 GCA_947448955.1 Burkholderiales bacterium | reverse complement strand
GTGATGTTTCGCGACCCGAGCACGATGTCTCCCTCGCTGGCGGTTTCATGGCCGGCGATCATCCTCAGCGTCGAGGTCTTGCCGCAGCCCGACGGCCCGAGCAGGCAGCAGTAGGTGCCGGCCGGGACCGTCAAGTCGATGTGGTCGACCGCCAGAGTCGACCCATAGCGCTTGCTGAGATGAACCAGTTCGAGTTGGGATTTGGTCATGTGGCGGTTACCAGCTGAAAAGTATAAGCAATATCGGTGCCAACGATGACATCGGCGGATGCACCAGGCTGGGGCGCGACCGGGTCGGCTCGGGTTTCGCGCTCATTCGGGCCTGGCAGATCTCAGCGGCCGAGTCAGGAGCCCTTCCGGGCAGCGCTCCCGGTTCACGACGACAAGGTCTCGGCGATCTGGGAAAATCCAAGGATGAACACTGCCGAGATCCCCGCCTACATGGCGCAGGTTGGCGCCGCGGCACGTGCCGCGGCCACCTTGATGGCAGCAGCCAGCACCGCTGCCAAGAATCAAGCACTGCGCGCGCTGGCGCGCCGCCTGCATGCGGCAGCCGCTGCGCTGGCGCAGGCGAATGCCCAAGACCTCCAGGCCGCTCGCGATGCGGGTCTGGCGGCGCCGATGGTCGACCGGCTCAAGCTCACGCCAGCTGCGATTGCTACCGTCGCCGAGGGCTGCGAGCAGCTCGCTGCGATGGCTGACCCGGTGGGCGAGATCAGCGGCGTCAAGCGTCAGCCTTCAGGCATCGCAGTGGGCCAGATGCGGGTGCCGCTGGGCGTGTTTGGCATGGTCTACGAGAGCCGGCCCAACGTGACGATCGAGGCTGCCTCGCTGGCCATCAAGAGCGGCAACGCCGCGATCCTGCGCGGTGGCTCTGAAGCGCTGAACAGCAACCTGGCGCTGTGGACCTTGGTGCAGGCGTCGCTCGTAGAGGCCGGCTTGCCAGCCGACGCGGTGCAGCTGGTGCGCACGACCGACCGCGCGGCGGTCGGTGCGTTGATCACGATGCCGCAGTACGTCGACGTGATCATCCCGCGCGGTGGCAAGGGGCTGATCGAACGCATCAGCGCTGAGGCCCGGGTGCCGGTGATCAAGCACCTGGACGGCAACTGCCATGTCTATGTCGATGCCCAGGTCGACCTTGATCAGGCGCTGCAGGTCACCGACAACGCCAAGACGCAGAAGTACAGCCCTTGCAACGCCGCCGAGTCCTTGCTGGTACATCGCGATCAGGCCCTTGCATTCCTGCCGCGTATCGGCGCGCTGTTTGCGGCCAAGGGTGTGCAGATGCGCTGCTGCCCGGCGAGCAAGGCGTTACTGGCTGTGGTGGCGGGTGCGGAACTGGTCGACGCGGTCGAGGCAGATTGGTACGAGGAATACCTCGCGCCCGTCATCAGCGTCAAGGTCGTGGCCAGCCTGGACGACGCGATCGCCCATATCAACCGCTATGGGTCGCATCACACTGATGCGATCCTGACCACGAATCACCCGAATGCGATGCGCTTCCTGCGCGAGGTTGATTCAGGCAGCGTGATGGTCAACGCCAGCACGCGCTTTGCAGACGGCTTCGAGTACGGCCTGGGCGCCGAGATTGGCATCTCGACCGACAAGTTCCACGCCCGCGGGCCGGTCGGGCTCGAGGGCTTGACCTCGTTGAAGTGGGTGGTGCTGGGCCAGGGTGAGGTCAGAACTTGAGGTCTCGCTTAGGCGCATGCGCAGCATGACCGATGACCGCACGGCCTTGGTGTTGTGCTCGGGCGGCCAGGACTCCACCGCTTGTCTGGGTTGGGCGCTTGAACGCCATGCCTGGGGCCATGGCGGTGGTCAATGCCCGGCCAGCGAATGGCGGACCGCCGGTTTCGCCGCTGGTTACCGATGAGCCAGACCGAGCTGACCTGGCTGGTGCTGGCCTCCGTGTTGGGCTTGTGGGTTTTGGGCGCCTACAACCGCACGACAGCGCTGCGTGCGGCCATCCTGGCAGCCTGGGCGCAGATTGAGCAGGCGCTCGTACTGCGCGCCCAGGCGCTGACCGAATTGTTGGTGGCGGTGGCCTCGCCCTTGGCCAGCGAGGCTGCGGCGATCGAGGCGGTCGCCAGTGCCCAGACCCAGGTGCTGGCCTCGACCGAGGCCATGCGCCGACGGCCGGTGGCCCAGGAAACCGTGGCCGAGTTGAGCAAGGCCGACGCCGTGCTGGCGGCGGTGCTGGTGCGGCTGGTGGCGCTGATCGAACAGCAGCCCGCGTTGCTGGCCGACCCGGCCGTGCACGCGGCGCTTCAGGTCTTGCGCGAACTGCCGCCGAAGCTGGCTTTCTCGCGGCAGGTTTTCAACGAAGCAGCCAGCGCCTACAACAGCGGCACTCAGCAGTTTCCGACCCGTTTGCTCAAGTCGGTGTTGGGGTTCGTGCAGGCAGGCTTGCTTTAGAACCCTTCAGGCCCGTGCAGGCCCGTTCAGGCGCGCTCACCCATGATCGACGCGGTGGCCACCAGTTCGTCGAACAGCGCCAATGAGACCTTGCCCGAGACCGAGTAGGGGTCGAGTTCAGCGGTCGCTGAGTACTTGAGCAGCAAGGCCGGGTTCAGCCTGGACATGTTGACTTGGCCCATCGCCCAGCCGGCGAAGCGCCGCTCGCCAATCTCCTCATAGCTCAGCAGCACGACGTCGTTGTGGCGCGGATCGGCGGCGATCCGGTTGTACAGCCGGTTGACGGCGCCGCGCCCGCCTTCGAGCGCCTGAATGAAGATGCCGTCCGAATAGCACAGCAGGCCGGTGATGCCTTGTGCCGGGTTGTTGCCCTTGCTTTGGCGCAGGATCGCCAGCAATGCGTCGTGATCCGCAGGTTGCGCGGCTCGGCTTGCGTACATCAGTCTGACCAGCATGTTCATCTCTCCGCTGCGGCAATTCAAGCGTTGTTCTTCTTCGACAGCAGCGTCAAGAATTCGCGCCGCAGGTTGTGGTCCTTCAGGAAAGCACCGCGCATCATGCTGTTGGTCATTGCGGTGTCGTTGTCCTTGACGCCGCGCCAGTGCATGCAGAAGTGGTCGGCTTCCATCACGATGGCCAGTCCGTCTGGCTTGACCCGTTCTTGCAGCGCATCGGCCAGCATCACCACCGCCTCTTCCTGGATTTGCGGCCGGCTCATCACCCAGTCGCAAACCCGGGCGTATTTGCTCAGACCGATCAGGTTGGAGTGCTCGTTGGGCAGGATACCGATCCAGACCCGGCCCAGGATCGGACACAGGTGGTGCGAGCAGGCGCTACGCACGGTGATCGGGCCGACGATCATCAACTCGTTCAGGCGCGACACGTTAGGGAATTCGGTCACTGCCGGCATCGGCACATAACGGCCGCGGAACACCTCTTCGATGAACATCTTGGCCACCCGCTTGGCGGTGTCCTGGGTGTTGTGATCGCTGTCGGTGTCGATCACCAATGACCTCAGCACGCGCTGCATGTTGGCCTGCACCTCGGCCTTGAGTTCTGACAGCTCGCCCTCGCGGATGTGATCGGCGATGTTGTCGTTGGCGTGGTAGCGGCAATGGGCATCGACCAGCCGGTAGCGAATGCGCTCGCTGGCGGGCATTTCTGCGAGTTCGGCCTCGCTGCGAAACAGTTTAGGGTTGTCCGACATGGCGGGTCATCGAGAGGCCGATCGGGTGGCCTGGGAGTTAGCGTGCCATTGTGCCGCCTGCGAAGCAGCACTGTTGTTGCAGGGGATAGACTGGTTCAATGACTGTCCACGCTGCCTCAGCCCCTTTGCACCGCCTGCTCGGCCAGACCGCCGACACGGTGTCGGCGGTGCGGGCGGGGCGCTCGCTCACCGACTTGATGGGCCGGGTGCCAGCGGCCTTGCGTGGCGGTACCAAGGCGCTGAGTTTCCAGGCTTTGCGATCGCTGGGTGGCGCCGAGGCTGTGTTGGCGTTGATGGCGTCCAAGCCTGCGCCACCAGAGGTGTCGTCCCTGCTGGTCGTCGCGCTGGCGCTGCTGTGGCCAGGCGATGAACCACCGCCCTATGCCGAGCACACCCTGGTCGACCAGGCTGTCACGGCGGCGCGGGCCCGCACGCCTGCCGCCGCCAACTTCGTCAATGCGGTGTTGCGGCGGTTTCTGCGCGAGCGGGGCGCGTTGGTGGCCCAGGCACAGCGTTCGCCAGCAGCGCTGTACAACCATCCCGCGTGGTGGATAGAGCGGTTGCGGCAGGACTGGCCGACCCAATGGCAGGCGCTGCTGGCTGCTGCCAATCGTCACCCACCGATGGCGCTGCGGGTCAACGCACGACATGTCAGCGTGGCGGCTTATGCGCAGCGCTTGGTTGCGCTGGGCCGTGCTTCGTCGCCGTCGGCGGACCTTTTGATGGGCGCCCAAGCGCTGGTGCTGGAGCAGCCTTGTCCGGTGCTGGATTTGCCCGGATTCGCAGATGGTGACGTCTCGGTGCAGGACTTGTCGGCCCAACATGCCGTGGCGCTGTTGTTGGGCGTGTCTGGGTCGGCGTGTGCCTTGCCTCCAGGCGCGCGCGTGCTGGACGCCTGTGCTGCGCCAGGTGGCAAGACCGCGCAACTGTTGGAACTGGCCGATTTGGACCTGCTCGCGCTCGACAGCGATGCCCGCCGCCTGGAGCGGGTGCGGGACACGCTGACCCGTCTGCACCTGCCCGCCACAGGCAGCCAAGTAGCGTTGAAGGCGGCAGATGCCCGTCAGGTCGCGACTTGGTGGGACGGCCGGTTGTTCGATGCGATCTTGCTCGATGCCCCTTGCACGGCTTCCGGCATCGTGCGCCGACATCCCGACATTCGCTGGTTGCGCCGGCCCGAAGACCTGGTGGCGCTGGCGGCTGTCCAGCGCGAATTGCTGGACGCGCTGTGGCCGCTGCTCAAGCCCGGTGGTCGGATGGTCTACGCCACCTGCTCGATCTTCAAAGCCGAAGGGCAGCGGCAGATCGACGCTTTCTTGCAACGCCATGCCGGCGAGGGCGCTCGGCTGGACCCGCTATCGCCTGGCCATCTGCTGTGCTTGCCGGACAATCCGGCGTCGTCCGCAGCCCAGCCCACAGGCGACGGTTTTTTCCACGCGCTGATCCACAAACCCTGACACCAGCCTTTCGATGCACCGCGCATTGCCACCTCTGCTGCAGGCCTCAGGCCGTTGGTGCCGTCTGAGCCTGAGGGGCATGGCCTGTTGGCTTATCGGCCGATGCTGGGTGATTGGCTTGTGCTCAGCGCTGCTGCTGTCCGAGGGCGCCAGGGCCCAAGGCATCGAGCTCAAGTCGCTGGCGCTCGAGCGTCGCGATGGCGAGTTGACGTTGGAGTTCAACACCCGGCTGACGCTGGGTCCGGCGATCGAAGACGCGTTGCAGCGCGGTGTGCCGATGTACTTTGTCGCCCAGACGGTGGTCTTTCGCAACCGCTGGTATTGGCGCGATGAGCGGGTCGCCAGGGTGACGCGCAGCTGGCGGGTGGCTTTTCAGCCCCTGACCGGCAGCTGGCGTGTCAGCCAGGTGGGCGGCTTGTCGCAGAACTACGCTTCGCTGCCCGAAGCCTTGGCGCCGCTGTCCCGAGTTAGCGGATGGCGCTTGCTGGATGGTGAAAGGCTGGAGCCCGGCGAGCACTATTACTTCGATTTCAGTTTCAGGCTGGACAGCAGCCAGCTGCCTCAGCCCATGCAGATTGACCTGGGTGGCGACTGGAAGCTCGGCATCGGTCGCACTTTGCGCATCGAATGAACCTGATGGACCCCGCCGTTCCATGAACAAGTCAGCGCGCTGGGCGCTGCTGGTATCGGCAGTGGCGGTGCTCGGCGCCTCGCTGGTGCTGGCTTTTGTGCTGGTACTGTCGACCAGCGGCGTGCTGGCCGAACGTCATTTCGTCTGGTTGTTCTGGGTCAATGTGGCGGTGGCGGTGGCGCTGCTGTTGGTGATCGGGCTGGCGGCGCTGCGCCTGCTCGCCAGGATGCGGCGCGGCAAGTTCGGCAGCCGCTTGCTGGCCCGGCTGGCCGCTGTGTTCGCGCTGGTCGGAGTGGTGCCTGGATTGCTGATTTATGGCGTCTCTTACCAGTTCGTCACCCGCAGCATCGATACCTGGTTTGACGTGCAAGTGGCCGGTGCGCTCGACGCCGGGTTGGCATTGGGCCGCGGCACGCTGGATGCGGCGGCGGCCGATTTGGCGGTCAAGGCCCGTACCGCGGCCGACCGCTTGGCCGACAGCCGTCAGACCATCGGCCCGCTGGCACTGGAACGCGAGAGGGCGCAGTTGGCCGTGCGCGACGCGGTGCTGCTCGCTGCCAACGGGCAGGTGTTGGCCAGCGCCGGCGGCAGCAGCGAGGTCCTGGTGCCGGAGCGACCGGCAGTGAGCTTGCTGCGTCAGGTTCGCAGTCAACGCAGCCTGGCCGTGCTGGAGGGACTCGATGACGAGCCGCAGCCCGGCGCCAAGTCAAGCGCGAGAGTGCGCGCCATCGCCCTGGTGCCCAACACCGACATCAGCCTGGGTTCGGCGCAGGAAGAGCGCTTTCTGATGCTGGTGCAGCCGGTGCCCGCTGCGCTGGTGGCCAACGCGTTGTCGGTGCAGGCGGCCTACCGCGAATACCAGCAGCGCGCGCTGGCGCGTGACGGCTTGCGCCGCATGTACATCGGCACGCTGACGCTGGCACTGGTGCTGGCCGTGTTTGGGGCGCTGCTGCTGGCGGTGATGCTGGGCAACCAGATCGTTCGCCCACTGTTGCTGGTGGCCGAGGGTGTGCGTCAGGTGGCCGACGGCGACCTCAGGCCCAAGCCGGTCTTCGCGTCGAAAGACGAGCTCGGGGGGCTGACTCGATCCTTCGCGCAAATGACCGAGCAGTTGTCCGACGCGCGCTCGCAGGTCCAGCGCGGGGTGGCCCAGATGGAGGGCGCGCGCACCCGGTTGCAGACCATCCTTGACAGCTTGTCGGCCGGTGTGATCGTGTTCGACCCGCAAGGCCTGATCGACACGGTCAACCCCGGTGCAACCCGCATCCTGCGGCAACCCTTGAGCGCATATTGCGGCCGAAAACTCGATGAAGTGCCAGGCTTGGCCGAATTTGCCGCGGCGGTTTGGCAGCGCAGCGAGCTGCACCGCACCAGCCCCGAAGAAGGCGAGCGCGACCATTGGCAGGACGCTTTCGAGCTGCAGCTGGGCAAGGGCGAGGGCCTCAATCTGTTGCTGCGCGGCGCCACCTTGCCCGACCGGGCCCGACTGTTGGTGTTCGACGACATCACTGAAGTGGTTTCGGGCCAGCGCTCGGTCGCCTGGGCCGAGGTGGCGCGCAGGCTGGCGCATGAGATCAAGAACCCGCTCACGCCGATCCAGCTCTCGGCCGAACGGCTTGAGCACAAGTTGGCGGCCAAGCTGGCGGCCGAGTCAGACCGTGCGATGCTCAGCCGCTCGGTGGCGACCATCGTGTCCCAGGTGCAGGCGATGAAGCAGTTGGTCGATGAGTTTCGCGATTACGCCCGTCTGCCGGCCGCCAGCCTGCTGCCGCTCAAGCTCAACGAACTGGTTATTGAGGTGTTGGGCTTGTATCTTGTGCCACAGGAGCGCGGCCAGCTGCAAGCCCATCTGGCCGATGCTTTGCCAGAGATCGAGGGCGACGCCACGCAGCTGCGGCAGGTCATCCACAATCTGGTGCAGAACGCGCTGGACGCAGTGGCTGATCGGCCCGATGGGCTGGTGCAGGTGATCACCGAGGCTGCCCGCGACGACGGCGGAGCGCTGCGCACGGTACGCCTGAAGGTCAGCGACAATGGCCCAGGGTTTGGTGAAAAAGTGCTCAAACGTGCATTTGAGCCTTATGTCACCACCAAGGTCAAAGGCACAGGTCTGGGGCTGGCCGTGGTCAAGAAGATCGCTGATGAGCATGGCGCGCGGGTTCGCATCGTCAATCGCCGAATCCCGGCGCCTGAGAGGGAAGCGGTCGGCGACGCCGACGGTCCTGTGATCGGCGCCCAGGTTTCGATATCATTTTCCCGTTTTGCGCCGTCAATCCACCCCATCAGCCCCGACATGCCGGCACCCGCCCGGACCCTAGACCCCGCCTTGATACCGGCCTACGCCGTTGTGCACGAGGCAGTGAGCAGCCATGGCAACGATTCTTGTAGTTGACGACGAGCTGGGAATCCGCGGTCTTTTGTCGGAGATCCTGTCCGACGAAGGCCACACCGTCGAATTGGCTGAAAACGCTTCTCAAGCCCGCGCTGCACGCGAGCGCATGCGGCCCGATCTGGTGTTGCTCGACATCTGGATGCCCGATGTGGACGGCATCTCGCTGCTCAAGGAGTGGGGAGCCGGTGGCTTGCTGAGCATGCCGGTGATCATGATGAGCGGCCACGGCACCATCGATACCGCAGTCGAAGCCACCAAGTACGGTGCCACTGCTTTTTTGGAAAAGCCGATCACACTGCAAAAGCTACTGCGGGCGGTCGAACAAGCGCTGGTGCGGCCTGCACCCAGGCCACCGCCCTCGATCAGCCCGGCGGGTGGGGCGGTGATCGGCTTGCGGACCGATCCATTGCCGGTCAGTGAAACCAGCCCCTTGGTAGGCACTAGCGTGCTGGCGTCTTTGCCGTCAGCGACATCGGGTCCGCAAGCTGAGCAGAGCTTCGATCTCGACCGCCCGCTGCGCGAAGCGCGCGATGCCTTCGAGAAGAGTTATTTCGAGTTTCACCTGGCCCAGGAAAACGGGTCGATGACACGGGTGGCCGAGAAGACCGGGTTAGAGCGCACTCACCTGTACCGAAAGCTCAAGCAGTTGGGCGTTGATCTGGTGCGAAGCAAGCGCAGCGGGTCATGACACCAGCCCAGGTCGAGCCCGATGGCGACCGATCCTGCGGCTATAATTGAGGGCTGTTGGCCTGGTAGCTCAGTTGGTAGAGCAGCGGATTGAAAATCCGCGTGTCGGTGGTTCGATTCCGCCCCAGGCCACCAAAATACATGTTTGAAATCAGGGACTTAGAAGCGAAAGCGGCTAGGTCCTTTTTCTTTGCCTCATCGCTTTGGCAGGGCATGTAGCCGATCTGCAGCGGGTGGTGCGATGGCTCACGCCATGAAGCCTAGCCGAAGGCGGGAATCAGGTGCAGTGCTGACGCTGGTGCCATCTGCCACCGGCCTGCGTATGTGGCGCAGGGTTGCGGTGCGTTCGGCCTTGCTGCCCAGTCCTTGCTCGCAGCATGTGCAGCCGAACCGTCCACCGAACTAGCGACGTGGTCTGAGAGTAGGTCGCTGTTGCCTTGCGGGAACGAAGCCTGTCTCCGAGGTGCGAGGTCAAAGTGGCCAAGACTGCGCCCGTATCGAAGCCCCTGAAACGCTGCCGCGTCCTGCTCTCCGAAGTTCGACACATTGGAGCTTTTTTCGGCGATTTTCGGCGTTGACGTCGTTTCAGATCAATGAGTTACAAGCGTTCTGAAGAATTTTCTGTAGTGGCAATTCGAGCTCTATAGGGTGTTGGCATGATGTGGGTTTATCTGATAGACTCCCGCTATGTTCATCAAGCTCACCCGAAGCGGCGGTCGCACCTACGCCCAGCTCGTGGAGTCCTTCCGGGATGAGAGCGGCCGTCCTCGCCAGCGGACCCTGGCGACGCTAGGGCGCATCGACGAGACCGGTGGCCAGGTCGATTCCCTGCTCGGCGGTTTGCTGCGCGCTAAGGGCCGATCTATTGACGACACCTCGACGCCACAGGTCCGCTTCGAATCCGCCCTCGCACTGGGCGATGTCTGGGCGCTCGATCAACTCTGGCGCGAACTGGGCTTCGACTCTCTTGGCGCTGT
>CANFPU010000155.1 GCA_947448955.1 Burkholderiales bacterium | reverse complement strand
CTCGCCGCCGAACTTCTGAGCCAGCACCTTGGTGATGGCCGCCGTCAGCGTGGTCTTGCCGTGGTCGACGTGACCGATCGTGCCCACGTTGACGTGGGGCTTCGTGCGTTCAAATTTACTCTTTGCCATGTTGGGCGCTCCTCGCGATCAAACAGGAAACCACAATGAAAAAAATATCTGGTGCCCATGGCGCGGATCGAACGCGCGACCTCCCCCTTACCAAGGGGGTGCTCTACCACTGAGCCACATGGGCATCACCACAGCTTTGGACACGAAGACCAAGCCCAAAGCTGTGGTGAAAGCCAAAATAATGAGAACAACAACCCTGGAGCGGGAAGCGGGAATCGAACCCGCGTATTTAGCTTGGAAGGCTAATGTTCTACCATTGAACTACTCCCGCCTCGCCGACCCACCGCCAGCCCATCTCGCATTGAGCGACACGGAATGGCCATGGGATCCAAAAAATTTCGCTGTGGTGGAGGAGGGTGGATTCGAACCACCGTAGGCGTAAGCCAACAGATTTACAGTCTGCCCCCTTTAGCCACTCGGGCACCCCTCCGCAGCGAACCCCGGACTATAGCAGATCGCGCTCGGCTGAACAACGATGGGGCGGTGGCGATCGAGCCAAAAGCCTCGCACCGTCCAACGCAGGTGGCTCTGCCAGACCCAAAGACCCGCGCGGGGAGCGGCCGCCTTCGGTGCGATCAGAGCGACCAATCGACGGGCGGCGTGTGCAGACTCGCGAGAAAGTCACGGACCAGACTGAAGTGGTTGCAGCCCATGAATGGCAGTGGCGGCCGCCGGGCCGACAGCGGCGAAGGATGGTTGGCCAACAGCACCCGGTGGCGGCCGCCGCCCGAGGCCTCGATCAGCGGAGCCTTGGCTTGGGCATGGGCGCCCCACAGCAGGTAGGCCTTGGCACCCGAGTCGCTGGCCGTGGCCGCAATCAGCGCGTCGGTCAAGGCCTCCCAGCCTCGCTTGGCATGGGCTGCCGGGCTGCCGTCTTCGACCGTCAGCACCGTGTTCAGCAGCAGCACGCCCTGCCGAGCCCAGCCGCCCAGGTGGCCGCTGCTCGGGCGCGCACATCCGAGACCGCGCGAGATTTCATCGAGGATGTTGCGCAGGCTAGGCGGCGGACGTGTACCCGCAGGCACCGAAAAAGCCAGGCCTTCGGCCTGATTGACACCATGGTACGGATCCTGACCCAAGATCACCACCCGCACTGCGGAGCGCGGCGTGAGTTCGAGCGCGCGCAACACCTGAGCCGGGTAGATCGTCGCACCCGAGGCTTGGCGTTGCGCGACGAAGCGCAGCAAACGCTGGCCATCGGCCGTGGCCATCCAGGCGTGAACCAGCGGAGCCCAGTCGCCGGGCGCCAAGGCCAGCAGTTCGGCCAGCGGCTCGATCAGCCGGTTGCTGACGCCAACGGCCGGCCGCGGGGTCAAGCTCAAGAAAAGAGCGCCGCCAGGGCAACGCCAGGGTCGTCTGCGCGCATGAAAGCCTCGCCCACCAGGAAGGCGTGGACACTCGCCGCACGCAGGCGCTGCACGTCGTCACGCGAGGCGATGCCCGACTCGGTCACCAGCAGTCGGTCGGGCGGCACCTTGGGCAGCATGTCCAGCGTGGTGTCCAGACTGACCTCAAAGCTGCGCAGGTTGCGGTTGTTGATGCCCAGCAGTGGGGTCTTGAGCCGCAGCGCGCGGTCAAGCTCGTCGCCGTCGTGAACCTCGACCAGCACGTCCAGCCCCAGCCCCATCGCGCAGGCCTCGAGCTCGGCCATCTGCCCATCTGACAGACAGGCGGCGATCAGCAGGATGCAATCGGCGCCGATGGCCCGCGACTCGATCACCTGGTAAGTCTCGACCATGAAATCCTTGCGCAGGACCGGCAGCGCACAGGCGGCTCGGGCCTGGCGCAGATAGTCCGCGTGACCTTGGAAGAACTGCACATCGGTCAGTACGCTCAAGCAGGCTGCGCCATGACTGGCATAGCTGGCGGCGATCTCGGCAGGAACGAAGTGCTCGCGGATCACGCCCTTGCTGGGGCTGGCCTTTTTAACCTCGGCGATCACCGCCGGCTCGCCTGCGGCCAGCTTGGCGCGCAGCGCTGCGGCAAAGCCGCGTATTGAGGCCTGGCCTTGCGCAAGCTCGCGCAAGGCCGCCTCGCTGAAGACGGCGCGCGCGGCGAGCACTTCTTCGCGCTTGACCGCGACGATGCGTTGCAAGATGTCTGACATGGCGGTAACTGTCCTTACACGGGCTTGAAGCGCTGCGTCAGCGCAACGAACTGACTGAGCTTGGCCTGCGCAGCGCCGCTGGCCACGGCCTCGCGGGCACGCTTGACGCCTTCGTCTATCGAGGCCGCCACGCCTGCGGCGTAGAGCGCTGCGCCCGCATTGAGCAACACTATGTCGCGCACAGGCCCTTCCTCATTGGCCAGTGCGCGGCCGATGCACTGCACCGATTCGTCGCGGTTCGCAACCCGAAGCGCACGCACGTCATAGACTGGCAAGCCAAAGTCGCTGGGGTGCACGACGTACTCACGGACTTCGCCCCGGTGCAGCTCGCCGACCAGGGTCTCGCCCGACAGCGAGATCTCGTCCATGCCGTTGGCGCCGTGCACCACCAGCACATGCTCGCTGCCCAGACGCTGCAACACCCGCACCTGGATGCCAACCAGATCGGGATGGAACACCCCCATCAACTGGTTTGGCGCGCCGGCCGGGTTGGTCAGTGGGCCGAGGATATTAAAGATGGTTCGCACGCCCAGTTCCTTGCGAACCGGTGCGGCGTGACGCATCGAAGCATGGTGATTGGGCGCGAACATGAAGCCGATGCCGGTTTCGGCCAAGCAGGTGGCGACCTGATCGGGCGTGAGCGTGATGCAAGCGCCCAACGCCTCCATCACATCGGCCGAGCCGGAGGTTGACGACACGCTGCGACCGCCATGCTTGGCGACCCGGGCGCCGGCTGCGGCAGCGACAAACATCGAGGCCGTCGAGATGTTGAACGTGTGAGAGCCGTCGCCTCCGGTGCCAACGATGTCGACCAGGTGGGTACGGTCGTCCACCGGCACCGGCGTGGCGAACTCGCGCATCACCTGGGCGGCGGCAGCGATCTCGCCGATCGTCTCCTTCTTGACCCGCAGACCCACCGCGAAGGCCGCGATCATCACTGGGGACATCTCGCCGCTCATGATGCGGCGCATCAGCGCCAGCATCTCGTCGTGGAAGATCTCACGGTGCTCAATGATGCGGGTCAGCGCGTCGGTGTTGGTGATGGGCATGGCAGGGCTCAGGGCTGAAGGAATTCGCCGGCAGCGGCAATGGCGCGGTCGATGCCCGCAGCATCGACATCGAGATGGGTGACAAAGCGCAGGCCGAGCAAGCCCGTGGCGAGCACGCCGCGAGACTGCAGATGTGCCAGCAGGTCGGGTCCCCGGCCGCCATCGACATGGGCAAAGACAATGTTGGTCTGTGGCGGCGTCACGGTGATGCCGGGCAAAGCGGCCAGACCATCGGCCAGGCGCTTCGCCAGCACATGGTCGTCGGCGAGTCGATCGACGTGGTGGTCAAGCGCGTGCATCGCCGCCGCCGCCAGCAGGCCGATCTGGCGCATGCCGCCACCCGTGAGCTTGCGGATGCGGTGGGCCCGGGCGATGAACTCGCGCGTGCCACACAAGGCCGAACCCACTGGTGCGCCCAGGCCCTTGCTGAAGCAGACCGAGACACTGTCGAACAAGCTGGCGATCGCGCCGGCGGTCGATCCACTGGCCACCGCCGCGTTGAACAAGCGCGCGCCGTCGAGGTGGCTGCTCAGGCCATGCCGACGCGCCAGGGCAGTGGCCTGCTCGAGGTAGTCCTGCGTCAGCACCTTGCCATTCCAGGTGTTTTCCAGGCACAACAGTCGGCTGCGGGCGAAATGCGGATCGTCAGGCTTGATCGCCGCCTCGACCTCGGCCAGCGACAGCGTGCCGTCAGGCTGCTGGGCGATCGGTTGCGGCTGGATCCCGCCCAGTACGGCGCCGCCACCGGCTTCATAGCGGTAAGTGTGCGCCAATTGGCCGACGAGGTACTCGTCACCACGACCGCAGTGCGCCAGCAGCGCGCACAGGTTGCTGGCGGTGCCGCTGGGCATGAACAGCGCGGCCTCGAAACCCAGCAGCGCGGCGATGCGCTGCTGCAAGACATTGACCGTCGGGTCGTCGCCGAACACGTCGTCGCCGACCGCCGCATGGGCCATGGCTTGGCGCATCGCTGGCGTCGGCCGGGTCACAGTGTCGCTGCGCAGATCGACCAAACCCCCGCCGCCAAAATCAGCCGAGACCGCCGAACCGTAGGAAACCGTGCTGGCACTCATGATCAAGCCCTCCCGTTGAGAAAGTTGCGAAGCATCGCATGGCCATGCTCGGACAGGATGGATTCCGGATGGAACTGCACCCCCTCGAGCGGTGTCGCAGTGGCTGCCAGTTCGCGGTGGCGAACGCCCATGATCTCGCCGTCCTCCGAGGTCGCGGTGACCACCAGCGCCTTCGGGCAGGTCTCGCGCTCGATCACCAGCGAGTGGTAGCGAATCACGCTGAACTGCTTGGGCAGGCCGAGGTAGACGCCCTGCTGGTCAGTGCTCAAGGTGCTGGCCTTGCCGTGCATCTGGTGCTGGGCGCGGACGATCTTGCCGCCCAGTGCCGCACCGATGCTCTGGTGCCCGAGGCAGACGCCCAGGATCGGCAGCTTGCCCATCAAGGCCTGGATCGCCGGCACACAGACTCCCGCCTCGGCCGGCGAGCAAGGCCCGGGCGAGAGCACCAACTGGTCGGGCTTGAGCGCGGCAATTTGCTCGACGGTGATCTCGTCGTTGCGCACCACCTTGACGTCCTGGCCCAGCTCGCCGAAGTACTGCACCAAGTTGAAGGTGAAGCTGTCGTAGTTGTCGATCATCAAGAGCATGTCAGCCCCCGGTTGCGTTTCGCAACACCTCCCGTGGGAGGCGCGCCATTCTGGAAACGGCTCGGCGAAGGGCGCATCTCAAAACCCCTCTTCCACAAGTTCCGCAGCGCGGATCAGCGCTCGCGCCTTGTGCTCGGTCTCGGCCCATTCCATCTCCGGAATCGAGTCAGCGACCACGCCGGCGGCAGCCTGCACATAGAGCGTCTGGTTCTGCACGATGCCGGTGCGGATCGCGATCGCCACATCCATGTCGCCGGCAAAGCTGAGGTAGCCGCAGGCACCGCCGTAAATGCCACGCTTCACCGGCTCGAGTTCGTCGATCACTTCCATCGCCCGGATCTTGGGCGCGCCGGTCAAGGTGCCGGCCGGGAAAGTGGCCCGCAACACATCCATGTTGCTGACGCCATCCTTGAGCATGCCCTCGACGTTGCTGACGATGTGCATCACATGCGAGTAGCGCTCGACGGCGAAGGCCTCGGTCACCTGAACCGAGCCGATCTTGGCGATGCGACCAATGTCATTGCGCGCCAGATCGATCAGCATCAGGTGCTCGGCGCGCTCTTTCGGATCAGCGAGCAGGTCGGCCTCGGTCGCCTTGTCGCTTTCGGGCGACGTGCCGCGCGGGCGGGTGCCGGCAAGCGGGCGGATCGTGATCTTGTCGCCCTCGGGCGTGTGCTCGTGTCGCACCAGGATCTCGGGCGACGCACCGACAATCTGGAAGTCGCCCATGTCGTAGAAATACATGTACGGGCTGGGGTTGAGCGAGCGCAGCGCGCGGTACAGACTCAATGGGCTCTCGGTGTAGCGCTTCTTCAGCCGCTGGCCGATCTGCACCTGCATCATGTCGCCGGCGGCGATGTACTCCTTGCTCTTGAGCACGGCCTGGATATAGGTCGGCTTGTCGAACTCGCGTTCGACCGCGTAGGACGGACCGCGCTTGACCGGCGGCGCGGTGACCGAATAGCGCAGCTTGTCGCCGAGCTCGGTGAGCCGGCGCTTGGCCTTGAAATAAGCCTCAGGCCGGGTTGGATCGGCATAGACGATCAGGTAGAGCCGGCCCGACAGGTTGTCGATCACCGCCAGTTCCTCGGTCTGCAGCAGCAGGATGTCGGGCGTGTCGAGTCCACCGGGCTTGTGCGTCGCAGCCAGCCTGGGCTCCATGAATCGCACCGCGTCGTAGCCGAAGTAGCCGGCCAGCCCGCCGCAAAAGCGCGGCAAACCAGGGCGCAAGGCGACCTTGAAGCGCGACTGGTAGGCCTCGATGAAGTCCAGCGGATTGCCGGCGTGGGTCTCAACCACCGCGCCATCGGTGACCACCTCGGTGACGCTGCCCGAAGCACTGCCGGTGGCGCGCAGTTGGGTGCGCGCCGGCAAGCCGATGAAGGAGTAGCGGCCGAAACGCTCGCCGCCAACCACCGACTCGAGCAGAAAGCTGTGCTTGGCGCCGCCGGCGAGCTTGAGGTAGAGCGACAGCGGCGTCTCGAGGTCGGCGAAGGCCTCGCTGAGCAGCGGGATACGGTTGAAGCCTTGCGCAGCAAGGCTCTTGAACTCGAGTTCGGTGATCACGTCGGACAACTCCTGGGTGCTGGCGCACAGGGCGCGCAGGCAGACGATACGGTGGTCAGGGTGGACGGTCAGGCGCCGCGGCGGATGCCCTGTCCGGGTGACGCACTGCGCGGGCGGCGCCTTCGTGGGCCGAGCCGGCAGTTGACAACAGCGTCAGTGAGCCAACGGCGAGGGTCGCCAAGGCCAAGCTCCCCGGCCGGCAGACCTGGCGGTCCGCTCACCTGGCATCTGCTGCCTCTGAATCCGCGATGCGATCGACATAATTTTGAGTTTATCAGCCAGCCCACAGACGGTTCAGCGATCCGGGAACTCGGCCAGCGCGTCGACCATTTGCCTACGCCAATCGATCCGGCCAAGCGATCAAGCCGGCCAGACGCCCGGCACCAGCGCGTCGAGGCGATCGATCACCGCGTCGGCATCCACATCAGCCACCGGCAAGCCATGGTTGTAGCCATAGCTGACCAACACAACGGGGCAGCCCGCAGCGCGCGCGGCCTGGGCGTCATTGCTGGAGTCGCCGACCATCAGCGTACGCCCAGGCAGACTGCCCAGTGCGAGGCAGGTCTGCAACAAGGGCAGCGGGTCTGGCTTCTTGCGGGCGAACGCATCGCCGCCGAAAACCTGGCTGAAGTAGCCATCGAGGCCCTTGGCGGCGAGCAGCGGCTTGGCGAAAGCGCCAGGCTTGTTGGTCAGGCAGGCCAGCGCCCAGCCGGCATCGACCAACCGGCGCAGGCCCTCGGCCACGCCAGGGTAGACGACCGAGTGGAGCCCGTTGATCGACTGGTAGTGCCGCTGATAGGCCTGCCAAGCCGATTCGTAAAGCTGGGGGTCGGCGTCGACCTCGGCCAGGGTGCAGCGAATCAGGTGCTCACTGCCTTTGCCGACGGTGCGCTCGATGAAACCTCGGTCCACTCGGAGCAAGCCGAGTTCGTCGAGCATCGCATTGAGCGCGACCTCAAAATCGCCGACGGTGTCGATCAGGGTGCCGTCGAGGTCGACGATGGCGGCTTGGATGGGCATGCGGTTCATTCGGTGGCCAGATTGGCCATGAATTCTGCCCGGCCGAGCCAGCCCGTTCAGGCCGTGCTGATCTGGCTCAGACCCAGCTCGCGCATCATCGCCTCGCGCATCAGGAACTTCTGCGGCTTGCCGGTCACGGTGATCGGCAACTCGTCGACGAAGCGCAAATACTTGGGCACCTTGTAGTGCGCGATCTGTTCGCGACAGAAGTCGAGAATCTCGGCTTCAGTACAGACCATGCCGGCGCGGGTGATGATCCAGGCGCAGAGCGCCTCGCCGTAGCGCGCGTCGGGCACACCGAAGACTTGAACTGCGGCGACCTTGGGATGGGTGAACAAGAACTCCTCGACCTCTCGGGGGTAAACGTTCTCGCCGCCCCGGATCACCATGTCCTTGACCCGGCCGACAATATTGGCATAACCCTCAGCGTCGATCGTGGCGAGGTCCCCGGTGTGCATCCAGCCGTCGCGCACCGAGTCCGCTGTGCGCTCGGGGTCGTCCCAATAACCCTGCATCACCGAGTAGCCCCGGGTGCAGAGCTCGCCGGTCTGACCAACCGGCACCACCTGGCCTTCAAGGTCGACGATCTTGACCGACAGATGCGGCAACACCCGGCCGACGGTGGTCACGCGTTTGCCCAGCGGATCGTCGGTCGCGCTTTGGAACGAGACCGGGCTGGTCTCGGTCATGCCGTAAGAGATCGTCACTTCGCCCATGTGCATCTCGCTTTGGACGCGGCGCATCACCTCGATCGGGCAGGGTGCGCCGGCCATGATGCCGGTGCGCAACGAGCTGAGGTCGAAGCTCACGAAATCGGGATGGTCGAGCTCGGCGATGAACATTGTCGGCACGCCGTGCAGTGCGGTGCAGCGCTCGGTCGCCACCGCGGCCAGCGTGGCGCGGGCGTCGAAACCCTCGCCCGGAAACACCATCTTCGAACCCTTGGCCACGCAGGCCAACACTGCCAGCACCATGCCAAAGCAGTGGTACAAGGGCACGGGGATGCAAAGGCTGTCGTGTTCAGTCAGGCGCATGCAGTCACCGACCGCGCGCCCGTTGTTGACGATGTTGTGGTGGGTCAGCGTCGCCCCTTTGGGCGCGCCAGTGGTGCCGCTGGTGAACTGGATGTTGATCGCGTCGAAACAGCTCAGGTCACCCTCAGGCGGCAGCGCATCGACCTGGGCCTTGCCAGAGGCCATCAGCTGCGACCAGTTGACCATGCCGGCACTGGGCTCGTCGCCCAGCCGCACCACCGCGCGCAGCAGCGGCAGGCGAGGCCCCGCGCCAGCAGCGCACACGCCCAGGGTCTGCAGCATTGCAAGATAGTCGCTGGACTTGAAAGCGGCCGCGCTGACCAACACACCGACACCGGCCTTGTTGAGCGTGTATTCCAGCTCTGACAAGCGGTAGGCCGGGTTGATGTTGACCAAGATCGCACCGATGCGCGCGGTGGCGAACTGCGTCACCAGCCACTCGGCCCGGTTCGGCGACCACATCCCGACCCGGTCACCTGCCTTGACACCCAAGGCAAGGAAACCGGCCGCAGCCCATTCGACTTGCTGCAGCAACTCGGCCCATGTCCAGCGCAGGCCTTGCTCAACGAACACTGCAGCCTCGCGCTGCGGCCAGCGCTTGGCGGCGCTGGCCAGCAGGGCGTGGACAGTGTCCTCGGACAAAGGACGGTCGGTCGCACCATGGACCAGCGACAGGCCATTGACGGGGATTTGCGGCGCAAAATTCATCGATGTCTCCAAGATGTTGAGGCGGCCCGCAGGGCTGTGATGGCCGGTAAGCATGGCCGGCCAGCGAACGGACCGCGAGCTTCTCGCGCAGCCAATTACGAGCCGGGCAAGCCAGGCTTTCTGCGATGCTAGCCGTTCGGCCCAACAGCAGCGGCCCTGCACTGCAAAATCATGCCCTCAACCCCGGACTCTACCCATCGCCAAGGTCGCTGAAACCGACGACCGCCAGCCCCGAGACAAACCACCGATGACCGCCTCAGACCTCACCGACCTCGACGCCCATCAACTGTCTGGCGAGATCCATGCCCGCCGCATCTCCTGCCGCGAGGTGATGCAGGCCTACTTGGCGCGAATTCACCGACTGAACCCAACGCTCAACGCGATCGTCAACCTCGCGCCCGACGCATCGCTGCTGCGTCAAGCCGACCAATGCGACGCCGAACTGTCCCAGGGCCGGTCTCGCGGCTGGCTGCATGGCCTGCCGCAAGCGATCAAGGACACCGGGCACGCGCTGGGTTTCCCCAGCACAGTGGGCAGCCCGCTGCTCAAGGACGTGATGCCGGCGCAGG
>CANFPU010000154.1 GCA_947448955.1 Burkholderiales bacterium | reverse complement strand
TCAGCGGGTCTTCGGCCACCAGCACCGGCAGACCGGTTTCCTCGGCCAGCAATCGGTCGAGGTCACGCAGCAGCGCGCCACCGCCTGTCAGCATCATCCCGCGCTCGGCGATGTCGGCACCGAGTTCTGGCGGGGTCTGTTCGAGCGCGTTTTTGACCGCCGAGACGATCTGGTTGAGCGGGTCGGTCAGCGCCTCGAGGATTTCATTTGACGAAATCGTGAAGCTGCGCGGCACGCCCTCGGACAGATTGCGGCCCTTGACCTCGATCTCCTTGACCTCGCTGCCGGGGAAGGCCGAACCGATGCTCTTCTTGATCAACTCGGCCGTGGGCTCACCGATCAACATGCCGTAGTTGCGGCGGATGTAGTTGATGATGGCCTCGTCGAACTTGTCGCCACCCACCCGAACGCTGCCCTTGTAGACCATGCCGCCGAGTGAAATCACGCCGACTTCGGTGGTGCCGCCGCCGATGTCCACGACCATCGAACCCGACGCCTCGGACACCGGCAGTCCGGCGCCAATGGCCGCTGCCATCGGTTCTTCGATCAGGAACACGTCGCTTGCGCCGGCACCCAGCGCCGACTCACGGATCGCGCGGCGCTCGACCTGGGTCGAGCCGCAGGGCACGCAGATGATGATGCGCGGACTCGGTCTCAGCAGCGAGCGCGGGTGAACCATCTTGATGAACTGCTTGAGCATCTGCTCAGTGACGGTGAAGTCGGCGATCACGCCGTCTTTCATCGGCCGGATCGCCTCGATATTGCCGGGCACCTTGCCGAGCATGGCCTTGGCTTCCTTGCCGACGGCCTGTATGGTCTTCTTGCCCTGAGGGCCGCCTTCGTGGCGGATCGAGACCACTGACGGTTCGTCCAGCACGATGCCCTTGCCACGCACATAGATCAGCGTGTTGGCGGTACCGAGGTCGATGGCCAGGTCGGTGGAGAAGTAGCTGCGCAGGAAACCGTACATGGGACTGTCAGGCGATCAGGTCAACCTTCAGGGGATGGCCGCTCGAAACTTGCGGCCGCCTGTCAGATGGTGGTGGTCTGGAACGGCCCGTCTAGCGCGACTACGCAGTGCAGCGGGCAGCAAGTAAGAAATTAGGCTCGAGTGGGCCAAGTTGGGAAGGCGTGAGTCAGCAATGCTCGTGTCAAGGCTGCCGAATAACCATAGATAATAACCCATCATCCTGACGTTTCCGCGGCAGGAATCTCGCTCCTGGACACCTCGCCCCTATGGCCTTGACCCCGCAAGACGTCAGCCGCATCGCCCAGCTGGCCCGTCTCGAACTATCCCCTGACGAAGCGCCGGATATGCTCGCCAAGCTCAATGGCTTTTTTCGGATCGTCGAGCAGATGAGCGCCGTCGACACCACCGGTGTCGAGCCTTTGTACACGCCGCTGTCGGCGGTTCAGGCGGTGAGTCTGCGCTTGCGCGAGGACCAGGTCACGGAAGCTGACCGACGCGAAGCCAACCAGCGCAGCGCGCCGATGGTCGAGGACGGTCTGTTCCTGGTCCCCAGGGTGATCGAATGACACTGCATCAAATGGGCGTGGCCGAACTGGCCCGCGCACTGGCCGGCAAGTCGGTCTCGAGCGAAGAACTCACCCAGCACCTGCTGGCGCGTATCGAGGCGCATCGCTCGCTCGGCGCCTTCCTGCAAGTCGATGCCGAAGGCGGGCTCGCTGCGGCACGCGCGGCCGACGTTCGGCGCGCAGCCGGCGACCCTGCACCGTTGCTGGGCATTCCGATCGCGCACAAGGACATCTTTGTCACCACCGCGCAGGTCACCACCGCCGGCTCGAAGATGTTGGCCAACTACCGCAGTCCCTTCGACGCCACCGTGGTGGCGCGGCTGGGCGATGGCGAGCCCGGCGGCCTGCCGGGTGCTGGCGCGATCAGCCTGGGCAAACTCAACTGCGACGAGTTCGCGATGGGCTCGGCCAACGAGAATTCGGCCTTTGGCGCCGCCCACAACCCCTGGGACCTGCGCCGTGTGCCGGGAGGTTCATCGGGCGGGTCGGCGGCGGCGGTGGCCGCGCGACTGCTGCCGGCGGCCACTGGCACCGACACCGGCGGCTCAATCCGCCAGCCGGCCAGTTTTACTGGCATCACCGGCATCAAGCCGACCTACGGCGTGTGCAGCCGCTACGGCATGATCGCGTTCGCCTCCAGCCTGGACCAGGCGGGTCCGCTGGCTCGGTCGGCCGAGGACTGCGCGATGTTGTTGTCGGCGATGAGCGGATTCGACGCCCGTGACGCCACCAGCGCCGAACGCCCGCCGCAGGACTTTCACGCCCAGATGCTGCAGGCCCGCGTCGGTGCCAGCGCGGCGCGACCGCTGGCGGGGCTGCGCATCGGCCTGCCCGAGGAGTTCTTCCCCGCCAGCCTGTCGTCTGACGTGGCTGCCGCGGTTCGCGCTGCGCTGGCCGAGCTTGAAAAACTCGGCGCCACGCTGGTCGGACTGAGCCTGCCGCGCACCGAGCTGTCGATCCCCGTCTACTACATCATCGCGCCGGCCGAGGCCAGTTCCAACCTGGGTCGATTTGACGGTGTCAAGTTCGGTCACCGCGCCGCGCACCATGGCGACCTGACCGACATGTACCGCAAGACCCGCGCCGAGGGTTTCGGCCCCGAGGTCAAGCGCCGCATCATGATCGGCACCTATGTGCTGTCGCACGGCTACTACGACGCCTATTACCTGCAGGCGCAAAAACTGCGTCGCATGATCGCCGACGACTTCCAGCACTGTTTCACACAGTGCGACCTGATCGCGGGCCCGGTCGCTCCGAGCGTGGCGTGGCCGCTCGGGCGCATGGCGGACGACCCGGTCCAGACCTATCTGGCCGACATCTTCACGCTGCCGGCCAGTTTGGCGGGTCTGCCGGGCATGAGCGTGCCGGCCGGATTCGGGGCCCATGGCATGCCGGTAGGCTTGCAGTTGATCGGCAACTACTTTGCCGAAGGCCAGTTGCTGCACGCCGCCCATGCGCTGCAACAGGCCACCGATTGGCACCTTCAGGCACCTCCTTCGACATGAACAGCGCTCCATTGATCCGCGGCTACGAGGTCGTCATCGGCCTGGAGACCCACGCGCAGCTGTCGACCCGCAGCAAGATTTTCTCCGGCGCATCGACGGCATTCGGAGCCGAGCCCAACACCCAGGCCTGTGCGGTTGACTTGGCGTTGCCGGGCACGCTGCCGGTGATGAACCGCGCCGCGGTCGAACTCGCGATCCGGCTCGGGCTGGCGGTGGGCGCGAAAGTGGCGCCGGTGTCGATCTTCGCGCGCAAGAACTATTTCTACCCCGACCTGCCCAAGGGCTATCAGATCAGCCAGTACGAGACGCCGGTCGTCCAGGGTGGCGGCATCAGCTTCGTGCTGGCCGGTCAGCCCAGGACGGTTCGATTGACCCGGGCCCACCTGGAAGAGGACGCCGGCAAGAGCTTGCACGACGACTACCAAGGCGACGATGGTCGTCCGTGCAGCGGCATCGACTTGAACCGCGCCGGCACGCCGCTGCTCGAGATCGTCACCGAACCCGACATGCGATCGTCGGCCGAGGCCGTGGAGTACGCGCGCGCCTTGCATGTGCTGGTGATGTGGCTGGGCATCTGCGACGGCAACATGCAGGAAGGCAGCTTCCGGTGCGATGCCAACGTCTCGGTGCGTCGCCCCGGCGCGGCGCTGGGCACGCGGCGCGAGATCAAGAACCTGAACTCGTTTCGCAACATGGCGCAGGCGATCGATTTCGAGATCAACTGGCAGATCGACCAGATCGAAGACGGCCTCGCGATCGGCCAGGCCACCGTGTTGTTCAACCCGGACACCGGCGAGACCCGTGCCATGCGCAGCAAGGAAGACGCGCACGACTACCGCTACTTCCCGGACCCCGACCTGCCGCCGCTGGTGATCGCACCCGACTGGATCGAAGCGGTGCGCGCCACCCTGCCTGAGTTGCCGGCGGCGATGGCGCTGCGCTTCCAAGAGCAGGACGGTTTGGCCGTGGACGACGCCGCGGTGATGACGCAGAGCCTTGCGTTCGCGCGCTTTTACGAAGCCGCGCGCGATGGTTGCGGCGCGCCGAAGCTGGTCGCGAACTGGCTGATGGGCGAGTTCTCGCGCCGGCTCAACACCGAGGGCAAATCGATCGCCCAAAGCCCTGTCGGCGCGGGCACGCTGGCTGCGCTGATCCGGCGCATCGTCGATGGCACGCTCAGCCACAACGCCGCGCGGCAGGTTTTCGATGCGCTGTGGTCTGCGGCGGACTCCCAGGCTGACGCGTCTCGGATCGACGCCCTGATCGACGCGATGGGCCTGCGCCAGATCAGCGACACCGGTGCGCTGGCGGCGATCGTCGACGAGGTCATTGCGGCGAATCCGAAATCGGTCGAAGAATTCCGAGCCGGCAAGGACAAGGCCTTCAATGCGCTGGTCGGCCAGGTGATGAAAGCCTCTCGAGGCAAGGCGAACCCGGCCCAGGTCAACGACTTGCTCAGGCAGCGATTGAGCTGAGTTTGATGGCCGGCTTCAGGCGCGGCGCCTCGCTTGCGCTGGCCCGCCAGCGCGCATCAGACGCCGTAGCGCTCGCGGTAGGCCGTGACCCGTTGCAGGTGCGGCGCCAGTTCGTCTGAGGCGGTTGACTGCAGGTAATGCAGCAGGTCTTGCAAGGTCGCGATCGCCGCCACCGGCAGCTGCAACTGGCCCTGCACGTATTGCACCGCCGACCACTGCATGTCGACGCCGCCCTCGCTGGCTTTTTCTTGCCGGTCGAGCGCGATGGCGACGCCGGCAGGCGTGGCGCCAGCGGCAGCGATCATGGCGATGGACTCGCGTACTGAAGTGCCTGCCGACATCACGTCGTCGACGATCAGCACCCGGCCGCGAACCGGCGCGCCGACCAACGTGCCGCCTTCGCCGTGGTCCTTGGCTTCCTTGCGGTTGTAGGCAAATGGCACATTGCGGCCCAAGCGCGCCAACTCGATCGCGACTGCCGCGGCCAGCGGGATGCCCTTGTAGGCCGGGCCAAACAGCATGTCGAAGGCGATGCCCGACTCGATCAGCCTGCGTGCATAGAATCCCGCGAGCTGGCCGAGCTTGGCGCCATCGTCGAACAGACCGGCGTTGAAGAAGTACGGCGACAGCCGCCCGGCCTTGGTCTTGAACTCGCCGAAGCGCAGCACCCCCGCTTCCAGTGCAAACCTGACGAAGTCCTGCGCCAGCGGGCTGGTTTGGGCATTGGCAGCGTTCATGTTCATGGAGATCTCTTGGCTTTCAGACTTGTCACACTCAATTTGAACGGACTCCGCTCAGCTGCCAGCAAGGGCTTCGTGGAATGGGCCGCGCAGGCGGGCGCGGATTGTATGGGGGTGCAGGAGGTCAAGGCCCAGCATGACGATGTGGTCGGCCGCTTCGACCATGTGGCTGGGATGCAGGGGCATTTTCACTTCGCCGAGAAGAAGGGCTATTCGGGCGTTGGCGTCTACACCCGCAAGCAGCCGAGCGCGGTGGTGGTCGGCCTGGGCCATGCCGAGTTCGACGCTGAAGGTCGCTATGTCGAGACCCGATTCGACAGCGCGGACCGCAAGCTCAGCATCATCAGCTGCTATTTCCCGAGTGGCTCATCCGGCGAAGAGCGGCAAGCGGTGAAGTACCGTTTTCTGGACCATCTCTACCCGCACCTGCTCGCGCTCAAACGCGAGCGCGAGTTCATCTTGGTCGGCGACATCAACATCGCGCACCAGGCGATCGACCTGAAGAATTGGAAAGGTAACCAGAAGAATTCAGGTTTCCTGCCCGACGAGCGCGCGTGGATGACCCGCCTGCTCGACGAGGCCGGTCTGGTCGACGTGTTCCGCCGCCTCAACCCGGCGCCTGATCAATACACCTGGTGGAGCAACCGCGGCCAGGCTTGGGCCAAGAACGTGGGCTGGCGGCTCGACTACCACTTGGCGACCCCAGGTCTGGCGTCGCTGGCCCGACGTGAGTCGATTTATCTGGCTCAGCGGTTCAGCGACCATGCGCCGCTGACGATCGATTACGACTTCTCGCTGTGACAGCGGCGCTTCAAGGCCCGTAGATCCCGAATTGCGTCAGGTTCAGCCCGGTTGTCGCAGCCAGATCCTGGAAGTAGGCGTCTCCCAGCGCTGGCCCAGGGTTGGCGCCGGCAAAGCTGCCATCGACATCGCCGCGCAGCACGCCGACCAGGCCGACGTGGTGCGGGCCGAAGCTTGACAGGTCGGTGGCCATCGCTGGCACGTTGCCTGGGTTCAATCGGTCCCGCGCCGCTAGACTGCTGTCGGTTTCGTCGAAGAACAGCCACTGCGGCGCGGGGGCGTCCAGGCCGACCACATGCTTGAGCACCGCGATGGCATCGGCCAATTCGACCTTGCCATTGCTGTCGACATCGGCAGCAAACGACTGGTACGGCGACAGGCCTTGGCCCGCGCCGTTCAGTTCTAGGCCGACGATCAGCTTCAGGATGCCGATGGCATCGCGCAAATCCACCGCGGTGTTGGCGTTGGCCGAGTCGGCGGGTGCCACCGAGCGGGCCGCCGTCACCGGTAGCGATGCAGCGCTCAAGCCTGTGATGCGGACCGCGCCCTGGCCGTCCGTTGCGCCGACTTGCGACCCGATACCGATGCGCACCGCATCGAGCAGGCTGTGCGATTTCCAGCCGTATGCGACCAGGTCGGCCGACCTGACCATCGAGCCGGGTTCCAGCGTGAAACTCAAAGGCAAGCTGGCCGCTGACACATTGCCGGCCAGGTCGATCTGGCGCGCGAAGACGACATTGGGCCCCTCCGCGAGCGCAGGCTGGCTCAGCCAGTCGAAGCCGTCGCCGCGGCTGTTGTACTGCAAGCTCGCGCCCGGCTCGACCCCGCCCGCGACCAGCGTGCCGTCGTTGGTGATGCGGTCGGTGGCGCTGGCGCCGCTGTCGACCTTGAGCGCCAACGTGGGTGCGGCGGACTGGCTGTCGAGCGTGAAAGGCAAGAACGGACCGGTGCCAGAGACATTGCCCGCCAGATCAGTTTGCCGCGCCCATACGAGATTAGGGCCTTCCTTCGGTACGAAACTCGCATTCCAGGTATCGCCGGCGTTGAGGCTGAACTCGACCTTGGCGCCGACCTCTAGTCCTTGAAGTTGCAGTGTGCCGTCGCTGCTGAGGTCATCGCCCGCCAACCCGGTGTCGTGCAGCAGGCGCGGGGTCGGACCGACGACCGTGTTGTCGACGGTGACCGCGACAAAACCCGCCGTCGCGATGTTGCCAGCGCCATCGATCTGGCGCACCTGAATGACCCCAGCGCCGTAGTTGCCCTCGGGCAGGTCGAAACTGCTGCCAACACCGGCTTTCCAGGCCGGTTGGCCGTTGGCGCCCGCGCCGGTGCTGAATTGCCAGGTGGCTGTGGGCTCGATGCCGGCGACCTTGATCGTACCGACGGTGGTAACGCCATCGCTGGAACTCGCACCCGTGTCCTGGGCCAGGCTCAGCGTCGGGGCGGCAGCGCTCTGCACCAGCGAGAAACGCAGTTCATTGCTCCAGCCTGACACGTTGCCGGCAAGGTCAATCTGTCGCACTGAAACGCTGTTAGGACCTGGCAAGGCGGCGAAGCTGCTCGACCAAGTCTTGCCGAGATCGAGGCTGTATTCGGCTGTTGCACCGGTCTCCAGGCCCCGGATCGCGAGATCGCCGCGGTTGGTGATGCGGTCGCCTGGCGTGCCGCTGTCCAAGCGCAGCGCCAAGCTCGGTGCCGCCACCTGCGTGTCGAGTGTGAATTCGAATGGGTCGAGGCCGCCTGTGACGATGCCTGCAGCGTCGGTCTGCCGCACCCAAACAGTGTTATCACCCTCTTGAGGTGTGAAGACGCTCGACCAAACATCGCCGGCGTCGATGCGGTATTCGACTTTGGCGCCGGTCGGCACCGACCCGATCAGACGCAACGCGCCGTTGCGGGTGATCTTGTCGCCGTCAATGCCAGTGTCTTGCTGCAGTGCGAGTGTCAGAGAGGCCGTCATTGCCGAATCACTTTGAAACCATTGATCACCAGAAAGAGGCCAGCCCGACGACCAACGATCTTCATGAAAGTACCGCCATTCGCTGTGGATTTCAAGTCTTTGTCCGGGCCGCTGCGAATGCCAAGCGGCGCGAGGCCTCGAATAGCCGTCTGCGGCGGTGAGTCAAAACGCCGTCATCGACAAGCTGGTCAACGCGATCAATCAGGCCGTGTTTGTATCACGCCGCTATCGACTTGTGTGGGCCTGAGTCGCCGCTTGCGACAGATGCTGGACCAGCAGACGCCCGGCGGGCGTCAAATCGGCCTCATGCTGAAAGACGATGACGTAGCGACGCGATGCCCAAGCATCCGTCAGCGGAATGACCGAGAGATGGAAGAGTTCCGCCAGTTTGGCTGCCGCAACCGCTGGCGCGACGCAAATGCCACGTTCGGCACTGACCAGCCGAAATGCGGAATAGAACGTGTCGACTTCGATGCGAACCGATATCTTGCTGGCGTCAATGACCTTGGCCCGGTTCAACAGCGCCGCGACGGCATTGGCCGAGCCGATATAGATATGTTGAAATGGCAAGGTATCCGTCAGCGTGGCTTGCCGATATTGCGCCAAAGGGTGATTTCGGTGGCAAACGACAGCGAGTTGATCGCCGCGATAAGGCAGGGTTTGAAAATCCGCCATCTCTGTCGCATCCCATAGCACGCCAAATTGCACCAAGCCGTCTTTGATGGCTTGCAGGGTCGCGACATCCCTGTCGATGCTCATTTTCAAGCGGATGGCGCGGTGGGCCGGTTGACCCAGGAAATCGCTGATGTCGTCCATCAACAGTCCGGCGACCGGCGAGTCGCTGGACATGAACTGCACCAATTCGGTCGCGTCATGGCGATGGCATTGCATGTCCTCGGCGAGTTTTTGGGCGTCGCGCAACAGCGTGCGGGCCCGCTCAGCCAAGGCCCGACCGGCGGCCGTGGGTTCAACGCCACGCTTGGACTTCGTCAACAGTGTCACACCAAGGTCGACCTCGAGCTTGGACATTCGTTTGCTGACGGCCGAGGGCACGAGGTTCTCGCGATCGGCCACGCGCGCGAAGTTTCCCGCTTCGCAGACGGCGACAAAAATCCGCAGGGAGGTCAGGTCGAGGTCGTTCATCGTCTGGTTGGCATGGTAGCGACGCACTTCCTGGTCAGAACGTCAGCATGACCAACTTTCACGGTTTGGGCGCCTTCACGCGTTGTACGATAGCAATGGCTAGTTTTATAAGTTTAATTATGGTCATGTAAATTCAAAGTTTTTTAGCCCGTGTTGAGTGAATGGTTCAAATTCATGCGCACCATCGATTCACTCTCATCATCGGTGGCGATGAAGCGACGGTCAGCGCTGACCAGTCTTCCAGCCGATCCATCCGTGCCCGCGTTCGCCGCGTTCGCCGCGATTGGCGTGAGTCCAAGGCCCCTGTTCGAGGCCGCGATGCCTCGGAAAAGTTTCGTGGGCAATGCATGGGTTCCTTGCGCAATTCTCGAGCCAACGCCCCTGCAGTGGGGTCAGGGTGCGGGGAAGCCTGCTGTGCTCGCGCGTTCTGCCAGCTGGCTGTCGACGAGATCAAGCCGTAGGGGCCGCTGTGAAATATTATTTCACAGCGCGCTGTGACTGCTCTCGATACAATCAATGTCTGCTTTTAATAGTATAAGCTCTTCCCGCTAAATTATTTACCATATTTATTCGAAAAAAATGCCGTTGTTGTTGAATTTATTTGAGATATAAAATATAATATGCGACCGTAACTTTATTTTTAAATCATGGGTCGCAACGCAGTCTTGGTGCTTAAAAATATT
>CANFPU010000153.1 GCA_947448955.1 Burkholderiales bacterium | reverse complement strand
TGCTGGCCCAGCTGATGGTCGAAGCCGTTAACCACGCCAGCGCGGCCACGGTCGATTGTGTCGTGCCGGTGCCACTCAGCTCGGCGCGTCTGGCAGAGCGCGGCTACAACCAAGCCTGGGAGCTGGCACGCCGGCTGGCAACCAGCATGGGCTTGCCAGCACAGGCTGGCGCGATGCTGAGGTTGCGCGACACGCCGCATCAAGTCGGCCTCGGACGTCGCGAGCGCGCACGCAACCTGCGCGACTCGATGTGGGTCGAACCCAGCACCGCGTCTGCGCTCATCGGGCGCCGGGTGGCGCTGGTCGATGACGTGCTGACGACCGGCGTGACCGCCGCCGCGGCCAGTCAGGCATTGCTGCGCGCAGGCGTTGCCAGCGTGCAACTGTGGGTGCTGGCGCGCACACCAGCGCCCCAGCGCTGAACCCGGCAGGCCAGCACGCGACAATCCTCGCGCTATGTTCAACATCGTGCTCGTCCACCCTGAGATACCGCCCAACACCGGTAACGTGATCCGTCTCGCCGCCAACACCGGCTGCGCGCTGCACTTGGTGGAGCCGCTGGGGTTTTCAATGGACGACAAGCTGTTACGACGCGCGGGGCTGGATTACCATGAATTCACCGCGGTGCGGCGCCATACCGACTGGGCTGCGCTGCAAGTTGCGCAGCTGGCTGCGGGCGGACGGCTCTGGGCCTTCAGCACACGAGGCACCAAGATGCTCGGCGAAATCAGCTGGCAACCGGGCGACTGGCTGGTATTTGGCTGCGAAACCTCGGGCCTGCCGGACGATGTACGCGACAGCGTGGCGAGTGATCGACGGGTACGGCTGCCGATGCGCCCAGGCCAGCGCAGTCTGAACCTGAGCAATTCGGTCGCGGTGGCGGTGTTCGAAGCCTGGCGCCAGCAAGACTACGCGGGCAGCGGCTGACTGCAATTGGTCGAACCTCGGGGCCTCAGGCCTCGGTTTTGGCCTCGCGCGCCATCAGCTGGCGCAATGCCTGCGCTGGCGCCAACTCGCCTCGCAACACCGCAAGCACCGCATCGGTGATTGGCATGTCAACCCCACAGCCACGGGCACGCGCCTGCAGCGTCGGCGCGGTATGCACGCCCTCGGCCACATGGCCCAGCCGAGCCATGATTTCGGGCAGGCGAGCGCCAGAGGCCAGCGCCAATCCAACCTGGCGATTGCGCGACAAGTCGCCCGTGGCGGTGAGCACCAAATCACCCAAGCCTGACAAGCCCATGAAGGTCGATGCTTGCGCGCCTAGCGCCACGCCAAGCCGGGTCATTTCGGCCAGACCCCGGGTGATCAATGCAGCCCTTGCATTCAGGCCGAGTTGCAGCCCGTCGGCGATGCCGGTGGCGATCGCCATCACGTTCTTCACCGCACCGCCAACCTCGACGCCCAACGGGTCGTCAGCGCTATAAACGCGCAGGCTGTCGCCGTGAAATGCCTGCAATGCCAGCGTGCAGAGCCCCGCGTCGGCACTGGCGACGACCAGTGCGGTGGGCCGGCCGCGCGCAACCTCGAGCGCGAAGCTCGGCCCGGACAGCACGCCACAGCGCAGGTCGGGTCGCAACTCGCGGGCGATCTCATGGCCGAGCTTGCCGCTGCCCGCCTCGAAACCCTTGCACAGCCACAGCGCATGGCCATGCAGTGGCAAGGCGGCCAAACGCTCTCGCAAGCCCGACATTGGCGAACCGATCACTGCCAAGCCGCGCTCGGCAATGTCCCTGGCCTCGGCCGGATCGGCTGTGATGCGAAGGCGTTCAGGCAGGTGGACCTCGGGGAGGTAGCGCTGGTTTCGCCTTGTGGCGACCATCTCAGCGGCTTGGCCGGCGTCACGCGCCCAGAGCACCACCTTGTGCCGATTCGACGCGGCCACCGCCAGCGCCGTGCCCCAGGCGCCGGCGCCCAGCACCACGATGGGCATCGGGCGCATGGCCGCTAGGGGTCAGTTCGCGCCGGGGATCACGCCACCGCTGGCGGCCTGAGCCTGCTGGGCCTCGAACATGGCTTGGAAATTCACCTCCGTCAGCATGATCGGCGGGAAGCCAGCCCGAGTGCAGAGATCGGAGACGATGGCACGAAGGTAGGGGTAAATCATCTGCGGGCAGACGATGCTGAGGATGCCTTGCATCTGGTCCTCAGGCACGTTGCGAATTTCGAAAATGCCGGCCTGCTTGGCCTCGATCAGAAACAGCGTGCGGTCACCAATTTTGGTGGTCACGGTGGCCGTCACCGACACCTCAAAAACCCCGTCAGCAACGCTTTCAGCGCCCATCGCCAAGCTGATGTCGACCTGAGGTTGCTGCTGCTCGAGCAGAATTTGCGGCGAGTTCGGTTGCTCGAGCGACAAATCCTTCAAGTACATGCGCTGGATCTGGAATACAGGGGTGAGGTCTTGTTCGGACATGGCGTTGGAATCCTGGAGGAAAAACAAAAGCCCGCGACCGTCAAGTCTGCGGGCTGACTGCGGCGCGGATTATGACGCAGCCCGTGCAGGCAATGCCGGGCAAAACTGGCCGGCTTCGAACCGTTGATGAACGGTCGATCAGGCTCGGCTCAACGTGCCGAAAAGCATGAAATTGGGCCAGACTGAATCCAGACGTCAGCCCGCTTGCAGCAGCGGAGACAGGCCGCCGGCACGGTCCAGCGCAATCAATTCGTCGCAGCCACCAACATGGGTGTCGCCGATGAAGATTTGCGGCACGGTACGGCGACCGGTCAGGGCGATCATGTGGTCGCGCTGTGCAGGATCCAGGTCGATCCGGACTTCGTCAATCTGCTCGACGCCGCGTTGTTTGAGCAAGCCCTTGGCACGGATGCAGTAGGGGCAGACCTGGGTCGTGTACATGCGGACAGCGTTCATGGCGTCGGTGCAGCGATCGTGAATGAGCCCAAATTGTTGCAGGTACTGGCGGTCTTCGCGTGATCCCTTGGCCTTGCCCTTGAATCTGCAGCGACTTGCGCGCGCTTTCCGAAATTCGGCTCAGGCGGACTTCTTGTCCACCGGCAAGCCCGCCTCGCGCCAGGCGGTCATGCCGCCTGCCACCGCAATGGCTTGTTCATGGCCGGCCTTGCGCAACAAACCTGCGGCGCGCTTGGCGCGAGCACCTGATGCACAGAGCAGCACCAATGGCAGGCTCTTGTTCGAGGGCAAGGACTTGGCGCCTTCGAGGCTACCCAAGGGAATATTTCGGGCTCCGACGGCATGACCCGCATCGAATTCCGACGGCTCGCAGACGTCGATCAACACCGCTTTCTCGCGGTTGATCAGCCGCACCGCCTCGGCCGTTCCCACAGCACCGCCTGTGCTCTTTTGCAATGCCTGCCACAGCAGCAGGCTGCCCGAGGCGGCGGCCATCAGGATGAGCATCCAGTTTTCGATGATGAACTTCACGGAGTGGGCCTGGCGCTTGAAAAGGGCCCCAATTATAGAATTCGACTTGGGCTCGTTTTGCGACGGCGGCGGGATCTCACCGACTGAGTGCCCAGTCTCGGCGCTGCCACTTGGCGCCACCTCTTCACCCCAAACACAACCGGCCACCATGTACAAGCTCGTGCTGATCCGCCATGGCGAATCGACCTGGAACCTCGAAAACCGCTTCACGGGTTGGACCGATGTTGATCTGACGCCCACCGGCGTAGCACAGGCCCAGCAGGCGGGTCGGCTGCTCAAGCAGGCCGGTTTCGAATTCGATCTGGCCTACACCTCGGTCCTCAAGCGCGCGATCTGGACGCTTTGGCACACGCTCGACCAGATGGATCGAACTTGGCTGCCTGTGCTCAACGACTGGCGTTTGAACGAGCGCCATTACGGCGCATTGCAGGGCTTGAACAAGGCCGACACGGCGCGCCAGTACGGCGACGAGCAGGTGCTGGTCTGGCGCCGCAGCTACGACACGCCGCCGCCCGCACTGGCCTCTGACGACCCTCGAAGCGAGCGCAGCGACCTGCGCTACGCCCAGTTGGCACCGACCCAGGTGCCGCTGACCGAGTGCCTGAAAGACACCGTCAACCGCGTACTGCCCTGCTGGCACGAGCGGCTGGCGCCAGCGATTCGAGACGGCCAGCGCTTGGTGATCGCGGCCCACGGCAACTCTATCCGTGCACTGGTCAAATATCTGGACGGCATCAGCGACGACGACATCGTTGGGCTCAACATTCCCAACGGCATCCCGCTGGTCTACGAACTTGACGCCCAGCTCCAACCGATCCGACGCGACTATCTCGGCGATCCCGAAGCCGTGGCGGCCGCCGCAGCTGCAGTGGCCAGGCAAGGCAAGGCATGACCACCGAAAGCAAACCGATCAAGAACCCGCTCACGCTCGGTGTCATCGGCCTGGGCTCGATGGGGCGTGGTGCCGCGCTCACAGCGCTGGCCCGCGGCGTCACCACCTGGGGACTGGACCTCGACCCGGCGGCCTGCGACAAAGTGGCCCAAGCAGGCGGGCGCATCGCCGCTGATCTCGCGGAACTGGCCAAGGCCTGCGACGCGGTGCTGGTGCTGGTCGTCACCGCCACGCAGACCGAGGAACTGCTGTTCGGAGAACAAGGTCTGGCGTCCCAGCTCAAGCCTGGCTCGGTCGTGATCTGCTCGGCCACGGTCGATCCGACGCTGCCGCCGCTGTGGGAGGCCCGCTTGGCAGCACGGGGGCTTTGGCTGATCGACGCCCCGGTCTCGGGGGGTGCGGTCAAAGCCGCTGCCGGCGAGATGACGGTGATGGCCTCAGGCAAGCCCGAAGCCTTTGCCGCAGCCGGCGGGCTGCTCGAGGCGGTCGCCGGCAAGGTGTATCGGCTGGGCGACCAGGCCGGCGTCGGATCGACCGTCAAGATGGTCAACCAGCATTTGGCAGGCGTGCACATCGCCGCGGCCTGTGAAGCGCTGGCGCTGGGCATCCGCGCAGGCGCCGACCCGGCACAGCTCTACGAGGTGATCTGCAACTCCGCCGGCTCGAGTTGGATGTTCGCCAACCGCGTGCCGCATATCCTGGCCGGCGATTACCAGCCGCTGTCGACCGTCAACATCTTCGTCAAGGACCTGGGCATCGTGCTGGACGCTGCGCGAAAACTGGCATTTCCACTGCCGCTGGCTGCTGCCGCGCACCAGCTCTACCTCGGTACCGCCGGCGCAGGTCATGGCGCGGAGGACGACAGCGCGGTGATCAAGCTCTATGCCGCTCTGACCGGCATCGACTTGCCGGTCGCTGCATCTGCCACAGCACCGAAAGCAAGCCCATGATCCTCGGCGTGATGGCCGACGACTTCACCGGCGCGACCGACGTCGCAAGCATGCTGGTGCGCGCCGGGATGCGAACGGTTCAGGTGATTGGTGTGCCGCGGGACGCCGCGCCGGCCGAGGTCGACCAGGCCGACGCGGTGGTGGTGGCACTGAAATCGCGCACCACGCCGGCGGCTGCAGCGGTGGCCGATTCACTCGCCGCGCTGCGTTGGCTCCAGGCGGCCGGTGCGCGCCAGTTCTACTTCAAGGTCTGCTCGACCTTTGACTCCACGCCGGCAGGCAACATCGGGCCCGTGGCCGAGGCATTGATGGCGGCGCTGGGCTGCGAACAGACCATCGCCTGCCCGGCGTTCCCGGAGAACGGCCGCACGGTGTTCCGCGGCCACCTGTTCGTCGGTGACGAATTGCTCAGTGACTCCGGCATGCGCCACCATCCCCTGACGCCGATGACCGACGCCAACCTGGTCCGGGTGCTGCAGGCCCAGTGCCGGCAACGCGTCGGCCTGCTGCGCCACGACCAGGTGGCCGAAGGCGCAGATGCGATCGGGCATCAACTGGCAGCGCTACGCGCCGAGGGCGTGGCGCTGGTGGTGGCTGACGCGGTCGACAACCAGGATTTGATGCGTCTGGCCGCAGGTGCCGCCCACCTGCCGCTGTGGGTGGCAGGATCTGGCCTGGCGCTGGGGCTGCCGGCCCTGCTGGCCGAGCGCGGCTGGGTCCGTCTGGACGAGCAGGCTGCACAACTCGACCGGCTGGATGGAGCCGCCGCGGTGCTGGCGGGCTCATGCTCGGTGGCGACCCAAGCCCAGGTCGCACACTGGATCGATGCTGGCAGGCCAGCTTGGCGGATCGACCCAACTGCGCTGGCGCGAGCCGAGCCGGTGGTCGCAAAGGCGTTGAGTTGGGCCGCACAGCAAAGCCAGGTGCCGCTGTTCTATGCCACCACTGACGCGGCAACGCTGGCCGAGACGCAGGCCCGCCTGGGCGTGGCCGAGGCCGGCGCATTGGTCGAGCAGGCGCTGGCAGCGATCGCGCAGGGTCTCGTCGCTGCGGGCAGGCAGCGACTGGTCGTGGCCGGTGGCGAGACCTCGGGCGCGGTGGTGCAGGCGCTCGGGGTTCACACGCTACGCATTGGCGCGGCGATCTGCCCAGGCGTGCCGTGGACCCAGGCCGTCACGGCGCCAGACCGGCCACTGTTGCAGCTCGCGCTGAAGAGCGGCAACTTTGGTGGGCCGGGGTTTTTCGCCCAGTCTTTAGCAGCCGCATGAACTGCATCGGCATGTGCTGCATCGGCATGACCCGCCTAACCATGACCCGCTCGGCATGAACCACGCCACGCTGCGCCACGAGGTCTGCCGTGTCGGTGCCTCGCTTTTTGCGCGCGGCTACGTTCATGCCAGCGCCGGCAACATCAGCGTGCGATTGCCTGCTGGTGAGGGTTTCCTGATCACCCCGACCGATGCCTGCCTGGGCGCGCTCTCGCCTGACAAGCTGGCTCAAGTGGCGGCAGATGGCGGCCAAATCAGCGGCGACCGCGCCAGCAAGACCTTGGTGCTGCACCGCAGGATTTACGACGCGGCGCCCGAGGCGCATTGCGTGATCCACAGCCACAGCACCCACCTGGTCGCGCTGAGCCTGGCCGGAGTCTGGACCCAGCACGCGATCCTGCCGCCAATCACGCCCTATTTCGTGATGAAGGTCGGCCAAGTGCCGCTGCTGCCCTACCACCGTCCAGGAGACCCTGCAGTGGGCACGCTGGTGGCCGAGGCGATCGCCCAGGCCCGGCAGCGCGGCGCGACATTGCGTGCCGTGATGCTTGACCGGCTGGGTCCGAATGTCTGGCACGACAGCCCGGCCAGCGCGATGGCGACGCTAGAGGAACTGGAGGAGACTGCCAAGCTGTGGTTGATGACCCAGCCGCAGCCAACGCCATTGGACCTGGCCAACCTCGACGAGCTGCATCAGCACTTCGGCGCGGTCTGGTGATCGGCGCCGGCCAGCAGACCGATACTTTTACCAACGAGCCCGACCCAGCCACAAGCCATCCTGGAGCCAGAAACCATGCCACGATTCGCCGCCAACCTGTCGATGATGTACACCGAGCACGGCTTCCTCGACCGCTTTGCGGCTGCTGTGGCAGACGGCTTTGACGCGGTCGAGTACCTGTTCCCTTATGCATTTGACCGCCAGGAGATCGCCTCCCGGCTGAACGACCTGGGGCTGACCCAGGCGCTGTTCAACGCGCCTCCCGGCAACTTCGAGTCGGGCGAGCGCGGGCTGGCGTGCCTGCCGGACCGGGTCGCTGAATTCCGCCACAGCTTCGTCGAGCAGGCGCTGCCCTATGCGGTGGCGCTGGCCTGCCCGCGCGTGCACGTGATGGCCGGTCTGGCGCCGGCCGGTGCATCCCGCGAGGCGCTGGCCGAGACCTACCAGGCCAACCTCGCCTGGGCCGCAGCGCAGGCCGCGCCGCTGGGCATCGCGGTGTTGATCGAGCCGATCAACACCCGAGACATCCCGCGCTACTACCTGAACCGCCAGGATCAAGCCCACGCGCTGGTGAAAGCGATCGGCTCGCCCAACTTGCAGGTGCAGATGGACCTCTACCATTGCCAAATCGTCGAAGGCGATCTGGCGATGAAGCTGCGCCAGTACCTGCCCTTCGAGGGCAAGCCCAGCCAGGTTGGCCATCTGCAGATCGCTGGCGTGCCCGACCGCCACGAACCCGACCTCGGCGAAGTCAATTACCCCTACTTGTTCGACCTGATCGACACGCTGGGCTACCAGGGCATGGTCGGCTGTGAGTACAGGCCGCGTGCGGGCACTTCAGAGGGGCTGGGCTGGCTGCGCCGTTACCGGGCCGAACGGGCCTGACACCAGAAGCCGGCCCAGCGTTCGCGGCCGATCTTGCGGCGCAGCGCAGCCAGCCGGATGGCGCCTGAACTCGCTTCGGCAATCAGTCCGCTCATCGATGCAATGATCAATCCAGTCATCAATCCGGTAATCGCCGGACCCAGACCCAGGCCACCAAGCCGACAGCCATCAGGCCAAGCGAGCTCAACGCCAAGCCCACGGCCGAGTGCATCACCAGCGGCACCAGCACACCCGCCACCAAACCGTTGGCCGCGCTGCCGACGCAGGCCTGTAACGACGACGCCATGCCGCGCCGCTCGGGCGCGAGGTCCAGCACCATCAGCGTGACCACCGGCACCATCATCGACCAGCCGAAAGCGAACAGCGCCACGGGCGGCAGCGCCCAGGCCGGATGCGGCTCGAGCAGCAGGTTGAGCGAGACATTGAGCAGCGAGGTTGCCAGCATGATCGAAAAGCCGTAGCGGATCTGGCGCCCAGGCCGCATCCGCCCCGCCAGCCGGCCGCTCACGTACGCGCCCGACATGATGCCGACCACGACGGGCACGAAGAACCAAAAAAACTGGGTCGGCGCCAGGCCCAGATGTGAACCTAGCCAGACCGGCGAGGCCAGCACATAAAGAAACATGCCGTTGAACGGCACACCGCTGGCCAGCACCAGCAGCCCGAAGCGCGGGTTGCGCAGCAACTCGGCGTAAGCCCGCAACAGCGGCCCAGGCGCGAAGGACTGGCGCTGGCTGCGGTGCAGCGTCTCGGGCAAAAAGCGGGCGTTGATGCACAACAGCACCAGCCCGACCCCCACCAGCAGCCAGAAGATCGAATGCCAGCCCAGGTGCACGAACAGCAAACCGCCCAGCATCGGCGCGATCGCCGGCGCAATGCCGAAAAAGATCGTCACCTGCGACATCAGTCGCTGGGCTTCCGCCGGCGGGCACATGTCGCGAATGATCGCCTTGGACACCACCACACCGGCCCCTGCGGTCATGCCTTGCAAGGCCCTGAAGAACACCAACTGCGCGATCGTCTGGCTCAGCGCACAACCCAGCGAGGCCAACGTGAACAGCGCCAAGCCGATCAGCACCACCGGCCGGCGGCCGACGCTGTCTGACAGCGCGCCGTGAAACAGGTTCATCAGCGCAAAGCCGAACAAGTAGGCTGAGAGCGTCTGCTGCATCTGTGCCGGCGTCGCGCCAAGAGATTCGGCGATGCCAGAGAACGCCGGCAGGTAGGTGTCGATCGAAAACGGCCCCAGCGTTCCAAGGCATGCCAGCAACATCGCCAGGGCCCAGCGCGGATGGCGCCAGAGTTGTGATGCGTTAGGGTTCATCGAGCCGCTGGCAATCGTGAAGGCCGACCCTTGAGGGCCGGCTTGAATGGGTAGGGGATGGGTAGGGGATGGATGGAAAAAGTGTGAAGCGAGCCGATAGGCCGGATTCTGTGCAGTGCTTGCGCCCCATCACAGAACGCTCGCACTGTGACCGCCATTCGTCTGGGCCAGAAGTCACCCCCTGGCTCGAGCCACCTACCCGCACACTCCCCGGGACCGGATCAATGTGTGCCTATTCGGTGTTGCTGCGCGTAGAGATTGCCCGTTTCACCCAAGGCGGGTGGTGGGCTGAAGCCCGCAACCCGCCTTGGGTGGCTGCTCGGTCCGGGCTTTCGCCCGGGCCCTCGCAGAGCACCCGCCACGGGCACCCGCCCTGACTCGTCTCTGTTGCTCTGATCCTCACCTCGCGGTGGACAGCCGTTAACTGCTACGCCGCCCTGTGCAGTCCGGACCTTCCTCCAGGGCCACCTTTCGATGATTGCCCCAGCGACGGTCTGGCTTGCTTCACCGTGCGATTATCGCG
>CANFPU010000152.1 GCA_947448955.1 Burkholderiales bacterium | reverse complement strand
TGGTTCTTGAATCCGGCGCGAATCGCTGGCGGGAAAACGTCTCTGGTGGCATCCCCACCGTACGCCTAGACGACCCCGTTCGAGCGACACCTTTCGGCAGCCGGTTCGCGTTTTCATTTATCTGACGCTGGTTGCTCTAACATGAGCCCCATGCACATTCAGATAAAGCCCAAGAGTATAGCATTCGGGTCCATGGAATCGGACATCACAGGCCAGCAAGATGCGGCAAGCCAGCGTACTGGAGATCATGCAGTCTTTGACCTGCACGATGCAGTCAGTGCCTTGCACAACAACCGGGTCAAGGCAAGCGAATTGCTCAAGGCCTCGCTCGCGGCGGCCGACAGCCCGTCCTGCGAGCATGTGTTCCTGCGACGGTTTGACGCCAGCGCCATGGCCAGTGCTGCTGCTGCCGATTTGGCGCTGTCTGCGAGCGCACCGCTAGCGCCCCTGGCCGGGCTGGCGGTATCGATCAAGGACTTGTTCGACGTCGCAGGTCAACCCACCACCGCGGGCTCAAAATCGCTGGCTGACGCCACGGCGGCCAGCGCCGATTGCCCAGCGGTGGCACGACTTCGAAATGCCGGCGCCGCGCTGATCGGTCACACCAATTTGAGCGAGTTTGCCTACTCCGGCGTCGGCATCAACCCGCACTTCGGCACACCGGTCAACCCCGTGACGCTGGCGCTAGATCCAACCCCTCGCATCCCCGGTGGCAGCACCTCGGGCGGCGCGGTGTCCGTGGCCACGGGCGCGGCCTGGGCAGCGCTGGGGTCGGATACTGGCGGGTCGATCCGCATTCCAGCGGCACTGCACGGACTGGTCGGTTTCAAGAACACCCAGCGCCTGACACCGCTGGCAGGCGCAGTGCCACTGTCGTTCTCACTTGATACAGCCTGCGCCATCACCCGCAGTGTGCGCGACGCGGTCTTGATGCACGGCTTGCTGGCGGCCTATCAGCCGCGCCCGTTGCGCCGACCACTGCGCGCGATGCGACTGGCCGTGCCGCAAAATCTGATGCTCGATAGCCTGGACCACGAGGTCGCCAAGGCCTTCGAGCAAACGCTGGTCAGGCTGCGCGAGGCCGGCGCCCAGATTGAGGACATCGAACTCGCGCCAATGACCGACCTGCCATCGCTGCAAACCCAAGGTGGATTGACTGCTGCTGAGAGCTGGTGCTGGCACCGCAACCGGTTGGTGGCGCGAGAAGCAGGCTATGACCCGCGCGTGTTGACCCGGATCCGTCGTGGCGCGACCGTGGGCGCCGCCGACTACATCGACCTGCTGCAGGCCCGCGGCCGCTGGATCGTTCGGATGGAAGCCGCCATGCAGGGTTTCGACGCGCTGCTGTCGCCCACTGTGCCGATGGTGGCGCCGGCGATCGCGCCGCTGGTCGCCAGCGACAGCGAATTCACAGCGACCAATCTGCTGCTGCTGCGCAACACGACGGTCGTCAATCTGCTCGACGGCTGCGCGCTGTCCATGCCATGCCAGGATGTCGGTCAGATGCCGGTGGGGCTGATGGTCTGGGGGCCAGCGACGACCGATGACACGGTGCTAGGCGTCAGCTTGGCCATCGAGTCGACGCTGGCCGCCGCACGTTCCAGCAGCGGTCGCTGACTGTGCGGGTTGCAGTGATCGGCGCCGGCATCGTCGGCGTGACGACCGCTTTCGAACTGGCACGCGACCGTCATGAGGTGACGGTGTTCGAACGCCGTGCCAGCGTCGCCGAGGAGACCAGCTTTGCCAACGCTGGTGTGGTTGCACCTGGCTATGTCACGCCTTGGGCCGCACCCGGCATGCCGGCCAAGGTGCTGCGTCACCTGCTCAGCCCACACAGCCCGGTTCGATTGACTTGGCCCATGGCAGCCGGCCAGTGGCGCTGGATGTGGCGTTGGTGGCGAGCCTGCAGCGCGCCGGTCTACGCAACCAACCGGGCACGCATGCACGGCCTGGCGCACTACAGCCAACTGCGGCTGCAGATGCTCAGCCGCGAACTGGCATTCGACCATGAGCGCGCTCGGGGCTACCTCGTCTTGCTGCGCAGCGCCAAGGAATTGGCGATGGCGCAAAGTGGTCTGAAGCTGCTGGCGGATCTTGGGGTGACGCATGCGCTGGTCGACGGTGTGGATGCTCGGAAGATGGAGCCCGGTCTCAACCCAGAGATGGGCCTGCAAGCCGCCATCCATCTGCCCGACGACGAGGTGGGCAACTGCCGCCAGTTTGCACAACTGCTGCGCACGCAGGCCCAGAGCCTCGGCGCGGTCTTTCTTTGCCAGCGGGATGTGCTGGCATTGACCGCAGGCGACCAGCCATCGCTGCTGCATTGCGACACCGACAGCCCATCTGCCACCGAGCAAAGTCGCTTCGATGCGATCGTGGTCTGCGCCGCGATGGGCTCGCCGGCCTTGCTCAAGCCGCTCGGGCTGCGCTTGCCGCTGGTGCCGGTGCACGGCTATTCGATCACCGCGCCATTGCGACAGATCGAGGGCTGCCCTGAACTCGGACCCCGCTCCGCGCTGATGGACGAAACCTACAAAGTCGCGATCAGCCGACTGGGCCAGCGCGTGCGGGTCGCCGGCAGCGCTGAGCTCGGCGGCCGGCTGGATCAACACAGGCTCGCCCCAATCGGCACACTGCACAAGGTGCTGGACGATTGGTTTCCAGGCTGCGCTCAGACTTCGCAGGCGCAGGTCTGGAAAGGCGCGCGGCCCATGCTGCCCGATGGTCCGCCAGTGCTCGGTGCCAGCGGCGCGCCGGGGGTCTGGCTCAACCTCGGTCATGGCTCGAGCGGCTGGGCACTGGCCTGCGGGTCGGCGCGGGTGCTGGCCGATCAGCTGGCCGGTCGATCACCCGCCATCGATGTCGAAGGCCTGGATGTGGGTCGCCTGGGAGTCACGGTGGAACACAAGCGCTGAGCTGGCGACGAACCCTGGATCAGCGATGAACCTGTCACGTCCCCGTGCCAATGTCCGGCCTCTGGCCTTGCTGCCGTCCAGCCAAGGCTGGCCGATGTTCGATGCCACGGCCAGCAGGCGCATCGAGCAAGCAGCGATCGCGCAACGGCCGGCGCAAAGCCTGATGGGCATCGCCGGACTGGCGGTGGCCAGGCTGGCATTGGCGGTCGCACCGCAGGCGCGACGAATCTGGGTCGCAGCAGGTCCAGGCAACAACGGCGGCGATGGTTTGGTCGCGGCGCGCCATCTGCATCGCCATGGTCTGGAGGTCAGGGTCAGCCTGATCGGCGATGCCAGCCGCATGCCGGCAGACGCGCGCGATGCGCTGGCGCAAGCCCAGCAAGCAGGCGTGTGGATTGGCGCGGGACCGGACTGCCCTTGGCCGGTTGATGCCGACCTGCGCATCGACGCGCTGCTGGGCTTGGGCGCCAGCCGAGCACCGGACGGTGCGATCGAGCATGCGATCCGACAACTCAATGACGGCAAGGCACCAGTGCTGGCCGTGGACTTGCCAACCGGGCTGTGCGGCGACAGCGGTCGCCGCCTGGGAGACATCGCGGTGGTGGCAGCCCACACCTTGTCGCTGCTGACGCTGAAACCTGGCCTGTTCACCGGGCAGGGACGGGACCATGCCGGCCGCATCTGGCTTGATGAATTGGGCATCGACAGCCCGGACCAGCACTGCAGCAGTTGGCTGATCGGCCCGGAGTACCTGCTTCAGCTGACACCCAAACGCAATCACGCCCAACACAAAGGCAGCTTCGGCGATGTCTTGGTGCTGGGTGGCGCACCGGGGATGGGCGGCGCAGCCATGCTGGCGGCGCGCGCAGCGCTGACCGCAGGTGCCGGCCGGGTCTATCTGGCCAGGATCGATGAAGACCTGTCGCCCGATCCAGCCCGGCCTGAACTGATGCCGCGAAGCGTGCCCTCTGCGCTGGCGCCCGATCTGCTGTCGCGATCCACCGTGGTATGCGGCTGCGGCGGCGGCCATGGCATCGAGGCGCTGCTACCGCCAGTGCTGGAGCATGCCGCACGGCTAGTGATTGATGCCGATGCGCTCAATGCATTGGCTGCCAATCCGGCACTGCAGGGCTCGCTAAGGGACCGCGCGACCCGCAGCCAACCCACGGTGCTGACGCCGCACCCCTTGGAGGCCGCACGTCTGCTGGGCCGCAGCGCAGCCAGCGTGCAGTCGCAAAGACTGAACAGCGCACAGGCGCTGGCGGATCAATTGCACACCGTCGTGGTGCTCAAGGGTTCGGGCACAGTGATTGCATCGGTTGGCAAGACCTTGCTGGTCAACCCCACGGGAAATGCCCGTCTGGGGACAGCAGGCAGCGGCGATGTGCTGGCGGGCTGGCTCGGCGGGCTGTGGTCACAGGCTGGCGATCCACTGGGCCGGGACGCTGCAGCGGCCAGCGTCTGGCTGCACGGCTGGGCTGCGGAGCGAGCTGCTCACCCGGCGACCCATCACGCTGGCGATGCGAGGCTGGCATTGCGTGCAGGCGACCTGATCGATGCGATGGCCGCCAACATGCCTGCTACAGCCTGGGTTCAGCCCTGAGCGCATCGAGTCAGGCACCGAATGCTGCCGAAAGAGGTGTTCAAGGCTTGGAGCGGCTCCTGGTCGGTTTGGCACCTCTGCTCTTCTTGGCCGCCGAGCCACCGCGAGCTGCCACCGCTTTGGCGCGACCCGCCTTGGCTGCGCGGTCGCGCACCTGCACATCCTTCAACACCTCAGCGACCGTGCCACTGACGGCGCCTTTGCGCTTGCGCGCCACAGGGGCATCGACCTCCCCCTCGCGCACCAGCCGGAAATCGATCTTCCGGCCATCGAGGTCGACCCGGCTGACTTGCACCCGCACCCTAGAGCCGACGGTGTAGCGCAAACCACTGCGCTCGCCGCGCAAGTCCTGGCGCGCCTCGTCGAAGCGGAAGTACTCCCCACCAAGCTCGGTGATGTGAACCAGTCCCTCGACATAGAGCTCATCGAGCGTGATGAACAGGCCGAAGCTGGTGACCGCGGTCACGGTGCCGCCAAATTCCTCGCCCAGATGGTCGCGCATGAAGCGGCACTTGAGCCAGGCTTCGACATCGCGTGAGGCCTCGTCGGCGCGACGCTCGTTGGCGCTGCAGTGCGCACCAGCTGACTCCCAAAGGCCCGCGTCCTGCGCGCTGGCAGGCGGCTTGACGGCGGACTTGCTGACCTTGCGTGCCGGCTGAGGGGACGACAGTGCCGTGTGCTCAACGGCGCTGCCCCCCAAGTGGTAGCGCTTGCCCAGCAACAAGGCTTTGATGACACGGTGCACCAGCAGATCGGGGTAGCGCCGGATCGGACTGGTGAAGTGCGCATAGGCGTCGTAGGCCAAGCCAAAGTGGCCGGCGTTGCTGGCGGTGTAGATCGCCTGCTGCATCGATCGCAGCAGCATGGCGTGAATCTGCGTCGCATCCGGCCGGTCCTTGGTCGCCAGTGAGATCGATTGCAACTCGCTGGGCTTGGGATCGTCGCTCAAGCTGAAGCCTAGCCCCAGCGTGCGCAAGTAGTTCTGCAACGTGACGCGCTTCTCGGGCGTCGGCCCCCCATGCACCCGGTAAAGCGCGGAATGCTGGTGGCTCTCGATGAATTCAGCGGCACACACATTGGCCGCCAACATGGCCTCCTCGATCAAACGGTGGGCCTCGGTGCGGGTGCGGGGCACGATCTTTTCGATCCGACCGTTGTCGTCGCAGACGATCTGGGTCTCGGTCGTCTCGAAGTCGATCGCTCCTCGCAGCGCTCGGTTTTTCAGCAAGACCCTGTAGACCTCGTGCAGGTGGATCAGATGAGGCACCAGATCAGCGCGGCGCTGGGCCTCGACACCTCGGGTGTTGCCCAGGATCGTCGCCACCTCGGTGTAGGTCAGCCGCGCATGCGAGCGAATCACCGCCGGGTAGAACTGGTAGGCCGTGATCTCACCGTTTGCAGCCACCACCATGTCGCAGACCATGGATAGCCGCTCCAGGTCAGGGTTCAACGAACACAGACCGTTGCTGATGCGCTCAGGCAGCATTGGGATGACCCGGCGCGGGAAGTACACCGAGGTCGCACGCTCATAAGCATCGTCGTCCAGTGGCTCACCGGGTTTGACGTAATGGCTGACATCGGCGATCGCGACGATCAAGCGCCAGCCTTCGAATGCCGTCTTGCCACGCCCGGTCTTGAGTGGCTCGCAATACACAGCGTCGTCGAAGTCACGCGCATCCTCGCCATCGATGGTCACCAGCGCCACATCGGTCAGGTCGATGCGATGGCGCTTGTCGATCGCGCGAACACGGTCCGGCAAGGCCGCAGCCTGGGCCAGCGCCTGCGCAGAGAATCGATGCGGCACCTCGTACTTGCGCACGGCAATCTCGATCTCCATGCCCGAGTCGTCGATCTCACCCAGCACCTCGGTGATCCTCCCCACCGGTTGCGAAAACATCGACGGCGGCTCGGTCAGCTCGATCGCCACCACCTGTCCCACCGCGGCGTTCGCGGTGGCGTTCTTCGGGATCAGGATGTCCTGCCCAAATCGCCGGTCCTCGGGCGCCACCAGCCAAACGCCGTTCTCGTGCAGCAAACGCCCGATGATGGGCGACTTGCGTCGCTCGACGATGTCGATGACGCGCCCCTCCGGCCGGCCCTTGCGGTCCGAGCGCACCACCCGCGCCCGGATGCGGTCGCGGTGCAGCACCGAACGCATCTCCTGTGGCGAAAGATAGATGTCAGGCTCGCCATCGTCTCGACGGACGAAACCATGGCCGTCGCGATGGCCGAACACCGTGCCTTCGATGTCGGTCGATGGGGAAGGCACGGGCGCGGGTTGGCTTGTCGCTTGATTTCTCGTCATGCTATAATTCGCTTTGCAGTATGAGCCCAGGTGGCGGAATTGGTAGACGCACTAGTTTCAGGTACTAGCGCTTAGCGGCGTGGAGGTTCGAGTCCTCTCCTGGGCACCAAAAAAACAAAGGCCAGCATTTTCATGCTGGCCTTTTTGCATGGTGCGAAAACCCTGTCGCGTGGCGCACCGATCACCCCCGTGGCCAGGCCTGCCGGCAGCGGCTTCTCCGCTCAGAACCTGGGCGGCAATGCCACCGAACTGCCATAAGTTCAAACCGAAAACTTCTTTGCCAGCCCATCCGGTCTGAGGTTATCGTACTCCTCGAATGGCTGGTGAATCCAAGGACTGGTCTGCAGCATCTCGACGTAGTATTCCGGCACATAGCTCGAGCCACCCTTAACCCAAATCACCGCGGTGCGCAGTTCGGTGATCGAAGGCACCCCGCGCAGCCGATCAACCACGGCCCGAAGCGTGACACCAGAGTCAGACAAATCATCGACCAGCAACACCCGACCCGCCAGTTCACCCTTGGGCATCGTGATGTACTTGGCGAGATCGAGGCGACCCTGAATGGTGCCCGATTCGGCGCGGTAGGAACTCGTCGACATGATCGCCAAGGGCTTGTCGAATACTCTCGACAGCACATCGCCTGGCCGCATACCGCCACGCGCCAGGCACAAAATCTGGTCGAATTCCCAGCCTGAATGCGCGACCTTGAGCGCCAAGCGCTCAATCAGCAAGTGGTATTCATCCCAACTCACATAAAGGTGCTTGCCATCGTCGGTGAGCATTCTCTAACTCCTGAGGTTTCTTTTGGCAGTGGGTGACGAGCGGTCTACACCACTCAATTCATGTACGGATGACGCAGCAGGATGGTGTGCTCGCGATCAGGTCCTGTCGACACCATCGCGATGGGGCTGCCAATCAGGGCTTGGAGCCGCTCCAGATAGGCCCGCGCATTGGCGGGCAACGCATCCCACTGGGTCACACCAAAACTGCTGTCAGTCCAGCCTGGAAAGGTTTCGAAAACAGGCACGCAGGCAGCGATCTCGTCCGCATCAAGTGGCAGGATGTCCACATCCCGACCTTCAAGCTTGTAGCCCACACAGACCTTGATCTCTTGAAGGCCATCCAGCACGTCCAGCTTGGTAATGCACAAGCCTGTGATGCCGTTGATGACCATCGATCGTTTGAGCGCCGCCGCATCAAGCCAGCCGCAGCGACGCATACGCCCCGTGACGACACCGCGCTCCTGACCCACCGTTGACAAATGGTGTCCCACCGTACCCGCCGCGTTGATGTCGAGTTCAGTCGGAAACGGGCCGCTGCCAACGCGCGTGGTGTACGCCTTGGTGATACCCAGTATGTAGTGCAGCATGCCAGGGCCGACACCTGCACCAGCCGCGGCGTTGCCTGCGACACAGTTGCTGGAGGTCACATAGGGATAGGTGCCATGGTCGATGTCGAGCAGGGTGCCCTGGGCGCCTTCGAACAAGATGTTGGCACCCGCCTGACTGGCCTTGTGAATCTGGTAGCCGACGTCAGCCATCATCGGCTTGAGCTGCTCAGCGGCTTTCATCGCCTCATCGAAGATCGGCTGAAATTCAAGTCGCTCGCCCTGCAGGTATCCCGCAAGCGCAAAGTTATGCAAGGCCAGCAATTCACGTAACTTGGTCGCAAAACGCTCAGGATGCTTCAAGTCTTGGATTCGCAGCGCGCGACGCGCCACCTTGTCCTCATAGGCCGGCCCGATACCCTTGCCGGTGGTGCCGATCTTGCCGGCACCGCTGGTCTCGCGCAATGCTTCCCGCGCCTTGTCGACAGCAACGTGGAAAGGCAGGATCAAGGGACAGGACTCACTGATGAACAGGCGAGACCGAACCTCGACCCCGATGCCCTCCAGCCGCTCGATCTCAAGCAACAAATGGGTTGGGTCGACGACGACACCATTGCCGATATAGCAGGGCACGCCATCGCGCATGATGCCCGATGGAATCAACTGCAGCGCCGTCTTGACACCCTTGATTACCAGCGTGTGGCCAGCGTTGTGACCGCCCTGAAAGCGCACCACACCCTGAGCGTGGTCCGTCAGCCAATCCACCACCTTGCCCTTGCCTTCGTCACCCCATTGCGTGCCCACTACCACCACATTGCGGCCGCGCCTAAGATTTTCGCCTTGTTGCATGTTTGCAGATTTCCAGTTGACGGCTCGGCGCCTCAGCGCCTCAGGATTCAGAGCGCACGCAGCACCCAATGATCGTCCAAGGCCACCAGTTCGCGGTCGCAATCGAACTCCTCGCCCTCGTGCTCATGGCCGGGTAGGACGCAGACCACGATGTCGCCCTGTTCTCGCAACCGACGGATCGCCTGGCGCAACGAAGGGTCCTCGCTCCAGCACGCGCGCACGGCCGTGCGGCGGAGATCGGGTGCAACACAGGCGCCCAGCACTTTCAGATCGGTGGAAAACCCCACAGCCGGACGGTTGCGACCAAACACCGCGCCGACCTCGTCATAGCGCCCACCACGCAGCACCGCATCCGTGGCGCCGGGCGCATAGACCGCAAAGCGTGCGCCGGAGTAATAGGCATAGCCGCCCATGTCGGCCAGGTCGAAGCCGACCTGCACATCGGGGTGAGCCTGCGCTACATGGTTCGCGAGCCAGGCGAGGTCATCGAGCGCGGCACTAATGGACGCGCGTGCCGGCAACTGTCGTCTGGCTTCGTCGAGTATCGACAGGTCGCCGTACAAAGTCGGCAAAGCCATCAAGCCAGCGCGAACTTCGGCAGGGAATCGCCGCGAAAGCTTGTCGAGCGTCGCCAGATCCTTCACCGCCAGCGCGGCGATCACCTCGCCCAGCGAGGCTTTGTCGACCGCAACACCCTCCATCACGCCTCGAACGATGCGCGCATCGGCCAGATCGAGCACCAGGCCACTCAGGCCCGCAGCTCGAAGGCCGTCCAGCGCCAGATCCTGCACTTCCAGATCGGCCTCCAAGCCAGCATGGCCGTAGATCTCTGCGCCGAATTGCAGGGGCTCGCGCGTCGCCTGCGGCGACTGCGGCCGGGTGTGCAGCACCGGACCGCAGTAGCACAAACGTGTCACACCCTGGCGATTGAGCAGATGGGCGTCGATGCGGGCGACTTGCGGCGTG
>CANFPU010000151.1 GCA_947448955.1 Burkholderiales bacterium | reverse complement strand
TTCACACTTGAAACGCGACTGTTGGGATCAATTCCTGATTTCGACTCGATGGCCGTCGTGACGGTCTTGAGTACATTAGAGGCAAGGTTCGGATTGACCTTTGATGACGACGAACTTGATGGTTCAATCTTTGAGAATGTTGAGTCCTTAGTCACTTTTGTCAGCGCAAAGCGAGCGCTATGACATCCGACACCTCAATGAAAATTTCTCAAACTCATGCGAAGCCATTTTTCCTTGCCGTTCATCGAGGTGATCTAGGTCGTCGATTCGCTGTCTACCATGCGCCTGCGACCGGTCAGATGCGCGGCCAAATTGTCTACCTTCCTCCATTCGCAGAAGAACTGAACAAGTCAAGGCGTATGGCCGCCCTGCAGTCGCGGGCCCTGGCCAGCGCGGGATTCGCCGTGCTGCAGATAGACCTTCTCGGCAGCGGTGACAGCGAAGGAGACTTTGGCGATGCCAGCTGGAACCGATGGATCGAAGATGCAGCCTTCGCGGTCGATTGGCTTGCCGAGCGCTCCGCCGGGCCCTTGTGGCTTTGGGGTCTTCGCGCCGGCTGTTTGCTCGCCAGCGACCTGGCCTCCCAATTGGATCGGCCCTGCAACTTCCTGTTCTGGCAGCCCGCACCTTCAGGCAAGCAGCTGTTGAGGCAGCTGCTGCGAACCAAAATCGCTGCAGAAATTTCGACTGGCAAGTCGAATGGCCTGATGGATCTGTTGCGAGAACGACTGAATTCAGGTGAATCCGTCGAGGTGGCGGGATACACCCTCTCCCCAGCAATGGCGATCGGGCTAGAAAGCGCAGCGCTGCGACCTCCAGCACGTCCGTCCCAATCCCTATGGCTTGAGCTCTCCCTTCGGCAAGACGACAGGCTCACCGCAGGACTGGCCGCGAACGCGGCGCAATGGACGACTGCGGGGAGCCCGCCTGCGGTTCACAGCGTTCAGGGCCCAGCCTTCTGGCAAACAAGCGAAATCCACGAAGCGCCGAACTTGATCGATGCGACCGTCAACGCGATGACCGCGAGCGCCGCGTGAACTTCCAAGACGAGGCCATCACCTTTGCCTGCCGAGGAGAGAGGTTGACGGGTATCCTGTCAACGCCAGAGCAGGCATCGGACACCACGGTGATCTTCGTGGTCGGCGGCCCGCAGTACCGCGTCGGCAGCCACCGGCAATTTCTACAACTGGCCCGACACTTGGCCCGACAAGGCTATCCAGCCCTGCGCTTCGATGTCCGAGGCATGGGGGATAGCAGCGGCTCAATGCGTTCGTTCGAGGCGCTTGAGCACGATATCGAATCGGCGATTGGCGCCATCACCGCCCGTCACTCGCGCAGCAAGATCGTGCTGTGGGGACTTTGTGACGGCGCCTCCGCGGCCTTGCTGTACTGGCAAGCCACACGCGACCCAAGAGTGTCGGGATTGGTCTTGTGCAATCCCTGGGTGCGGTCCGAGACCAGCCTGGCTCGGGCCCAGATCAAACACTATTACACACGCCGACTGATGCAGCGGGAGTTCTGGACCAAACTGCTGAGCGGAGGCGTGGGTACAAACGCGCTGACTGGCTTGACACTGCGTGCAGCATCAGCACTGCGCCGGTTAAAGGTGGACAACCACCCCACCGGACCGATGTCACGTCAACCCTTCCAACAACGCATGGCAGACGCCTGCCTGATGTTTCCAGGCCAGATACTGCTGTTGCTCAGCGGACAAGACCTGACCGCAAAAGAGTTCATGGAACAGGTCAAGGTCAGTGCAGTTTGGCGCAGCGCGCTGAGTTCCAAGAAGTTGCAACAAGCCAAGCTGCACCAAGCCAACCACACCTTCTCGGACGTACGCGACCACGCCGAAGTTGAAGCGTTGACTTTGGATTGGCTAAACCGGATGACGCAGGAGAATACAAGACACCTGGCGAAAAGTCTCGAACTTTCGATGCAGGGAAAGCGATGACAGAAAACCAAAAATGCCGAATTCGCTGGCCTGACCTTGCGGTGATTCTTGCAGCGACTTTCACGCTCTGGCTGCCAATACAAGTCCACAGCCAAACCTATGCCGGTGAATTGAGCTGTGGCCCTTTGAATGGCGTTCAGGGAGACAACCGTTACATCAATCAAAAACAACGCGCCTTGGTTGAAAACGCTCATTTCCCGATCCATGTTGAAAATCTGATACGAGGTCACTCAGGGCATCTTGCGGCCGACATCAGTTACACCTTGAATGCCTTCCCCAATCACTATCGAGCGTTGATATCGGCGGTTCGATACGCAGAAAGAACAAAGACAGACGCACCGCCGCAGATGTGGTATCCGGTTGAGTGCTGGTTTGATCGAGCCATTCGCTTCAAGGCCGACGACCACATCGTCAGGATGCTGTATGCAGAATTTTTGATCAAGCGATCGCGCCCTGAAGAAGCCATTCGGCAACTGGATGCTGCGCTCCACTTTGCCGATCCTCAAAGTCCGATCACGCCGTACAACGTTGGTTTTCTCTACTTCGAGATGAAGCGCTACGACAAGGCATTTCAATATTCAAAACAAGCTCAAGATATGGGCTTTCCCAGCCATGAACTCATGCGCCGCCTGGAGGCAGTTGGACAACGGTCTGAACAACCAGCCATCGAGCCTCATTCGATGGAGAGTCAGGTACCTGTCGTTCGATGACCCGATGAAGATGAGCACGAGTCGCCGAGTAGAAAAACCGAAGTCAATCGCGACGAGGTTCTCTAGCCCATGAAGCGCGTGTTGATGGTGGCTTACCATTTCCCACCCCTCGCCGGCAGCAGCGGGATCCAAAGGACCTTGCGATTTGTACAGCACCTGCCATCCTTTGGTTGGCAACCCTTGGTATTAACCTGTCATCCACGCGCGTACCCGCGCCTCAGCGATGATCTGCAGTCCACCATACCGCCTGACACCATCGTGAGACGGGCGTTTGCGATCGATACCGCCAAGCACTTGTCGGTCGGCGGGCGATACCTCCAGGCCTTGGCGCGCCCCGACCGCTGGATCAGTTGGAAGCCCGCAGCGGTACGCGAGGGACTGAAAATGATCGAGCAGTTCAACCCCGACGTGATCTGGTCGACCTATCCTATCGCGACCGCACACCTCATCGGTGCTGAACTGGCGAAGCGTACCGGCTTGCCCTGGGTGGCTGACTTCCGAGATCCGATGGCGCAAGAGGGCTACCCCGCTGACCCCAAGACATGGCAGCATTTTCAAGCCATAGAGGGCGTGGCGATGCAGCGAGCGGCCATCAATCTGTTCACCACACCGGGCGCAGCCCGTAGGTACCGCGACCGCTACCCGGAGGCCAGAAACCGCATTGAAATACTGGAGAATGGTTTCGATGAAGACAGCTTTGCAAGCATCGAACACCATCCGCAAGCAAGAGGCCCACTCCATTCCGGATTAATAACCATTTTGCACAGCGGCATTGTCTATCCCAGCGAGCGCGACCCGACCCGGTTTTTTGAGGCCTTGGGACAGCTCAAAGCGGTCCATTCGCAGCGATTTGACAAACTCAAAATTCGATTTCGAGCCTCGGAAAATGAGGAAACGCTGCAACGCTTGACCAGCATTCATGCGTTGGAGGACATCATTGAAATATGCCCGCCCATTGGATACCAATCGGCACTGGCAGAGATGAAGCGTGCAGACGCACTGCTGGTGCTTCAGGGCGCCAACTGCAGCGAACAAGTGCCTGCCAAAGTCTACGAATACCTGCGTGCCAAGAGACCGATCCTTTGCCTATCAAGCGAGGGCAGCGATACGGAGGACGTTCTTCGCAAAGCCGGCGTCACGGCATTCGCCCCCTTGGACTCCCTCGATCAAATCATCAAAATTCTGCCTGGCTTTTTGGCTTCAGTGCGCGACAACAGCGCGTCGTTACCCGACCCAACACGACTGAGCAGTGCATCACGAAAAGGGCGATCAATGGTCTTGGCAAGCCTGATGAACACGATCTGCTCAACCTTGGGCGCTGCCTCTCCCGCGGCCAGGCCATTGCCATGACGGCTAGCCAAGAGATTGCCGCCAGGTTGGGCAAGTCTGCGATCAACAGCGGTATGGCCTTGTCTCAGACCGTCATATTCTCTAGCTACAAGGCGTCAGCGTGAGAAATTCAGCAGTTCAATCAAACCACGCGATAAAGTCTTCGACAGCATCAGACGATTTTTTCTCGTGGCAGTCTGTGCCGTTGAAGACAACAACAATGGCTGGATTTAGCGTCAGCTGGGACCGTTTGAACGACACGATCGCCGCTGGTCTCCCAACGATGAGCGCTCACTACTGGCACCAGATGCTACGGTACTTTGGCGACGGCACGGAGCATCTGTGTATTGAGCATGACACCCGTCAGACGGTGACCTCAATGTGCCTATTGCAGCGCAAAAACGTCAATAGCTGGGTGAGTTTCAACCCTGGGCTTGCCACGTCCGGACCTATGTTGGTTCGTCAGGGCGCCTCGACACAAGCGATGATCATGTCGCTGCCTGGCCGGGCCACCCGACTTGATCTTGTGGGTGTTCATGACCGGTACTGCGGTCTGAAGTCTTCCGGTCATGGATCCTCATTTCCAAGACATCTTGGATCGACGGTCATCGTTGAACTGGCGGGAGGATTTGAGCGATATCTGTCGCGTCGCGCCGCATCATTGCTGCGAGCTCTCGCATCAAGTCGATCTCGACTCGCCCTTATCGGACCTGTCGAATACGTCAAGATCGTCAAGTCAAGTTGGCTAGAGGCCGCGATGCGTCACCATCAACTACAGGACTTGGGCAGGGCCGAAAAAATTCAACCCGGCAGCACAGGTCAGTCAAGGCATCAACAGCTGTCCTGTGCAGAATTCTTCAGCGCTTTGGCCGGCACCGCAGAAGTCGAGGCCCATGAGCTCTGGGTGGATGGTCGTCTGGCGGCATCGCAACTGATGCTCAGACAAGGTGATCAGACAGCTATTTTTTCAAGTGCCAGCGACCAGCGTATAAACGCCGCTTCACCGAGCCTTTCGCTCAGGATGCATGTACTTCGCGACGCCTTTGAACATGGTTCGAACGGGTCGATGCATTTCTGTCTGGACGCCCATACAGAGACACCGGGCTGGTTTGGCGCCACGACGCCGCTCCAGCAGGTACGTCATAGTCGCCATTCTTGGATGCCACAATGGCCATGGGCTGCAATGACGCCGCGCACCAGTCTTCAACTGGCCGGGAACACGCCCACATGCCAGGCTAACGATCAAATCGAGGTGGTCGAACCTAGCCTCGCAGGTCCGGATGTCCTGCACCTGCTGAATCAGGCTGCTGAACGCTGCGTCCAATACGGCGCGACCTGGCTGATGAATCTTCACCAACATGTCCAGCCGCCCGACCGCACCGGACATTGGCATGTCTTACGCCGACAAGGCGAAGTGATCGCTGTCTTGCCCGTGTTCATTGTGAAGACCGGAAAGAGGACGCCGCGCGTCGAGTCTTTGACGAACTACTACTCTGCCCTGTATGCGCCAGCCCTCGCATCTGGCGTGGGAGCCGCGGAACTGGCCATCTTGCTGCGCGACCTGCGTCGCCGCGCTGGCGGTATCACTTCCGTGCGCTTCGCTCCCATGGACACCGGCTCACGGGAATACACCGCTTTGTGGGAGGGGATGGCGATGGCAGGACTGTACCCATTCCAGTTCTTTTGCTTTGGAAACTGGTATTTGCGATGCGAAGGTTTGGATTGGCCAACCTATCTTGCGTCTTTGCCAGGCGTGCAGCGCAGCACCATCAAACGTAGAAGCGCCAAGTTCCGTGCTGAAGATGGGCGACTGGAGATCCTCACCGGACCGGATCGGCTGGCCGAAGGCATTGCTGCCTATGAACAGGTCTACCGCAACAGTTGGAAGGTGCCAGAGCCCTACACGGGGTTCATGGGCGGCTTGATTGAAAGCTGTGCAAACCAAGGATGGTTGCGGCTTGGCTTGGCTTGGATCGGCGATCGCCCGATCGCCGCGCAGCTCTGGATGGTGGCGAACGGAAGAGCCGAAATCTACAAGCTTGCCTACGATGAAGCCTACAGCCGATTTTCGATCGGCAGCGTGCTCACTGCATTGATGATGAAACATGTTTTAGAGCACGACGATGTTCATGAGATTGACTACCTGATCGGCGATGACCCCTACAAGAAGACCTGGGTCAATCAACGACGTGAGCGATGGGGTTTGGTCGCGTACGACCCACACCATTGGCGCGGCATGCTGGGATTGGCCCAGGAATCGATCGGTCGGACAGCCAAAGCCATTGGTCACGCCTTGGCCAGAACGAAGATTCGAGCGTGACCAATGAGACCAATGCGAATCCGCTGCAAGCTCCAAGGAACACGCTCTTCACGCGGCCTCTTCGAGATCAACGAACAGCCGCTGACCATCGGGCCACACCCTCTTCATGATTGAAATGCTCACAAGACTCCGAAGGGCTATTCTTCAAAAGCAATTACCGCTCGCCGCTGAAGCAGAACGACAGAGAGATCATCGACATGGGCTTGGCATAGACCCAGGGGCCGAGGCCGTGATCAATGCTTGCACGGACTGGCTCTGCACGGCGCAGGATCATTCAGCTTCAGCCGACGGTGGTGTCGCGCGAGATTACAGCTTGGTCAAGGGTTGGGCCACGTCATACCCAGAGACCACAGGCTACATCATTCCAACGATGATCGAACTTGCCACCCGATTTGACCGCATTGATCTGCACCAGCGGGCACGGCGTATGCTGGATTGGTGTGTGGGCATACAGTTTTCAGAAGGTGGATTCCAAGGTGGCAAGGTCGACGCGACACCCAGAATCCCAGTGACCTTCAACACTGGCCAAATACTCCTTGGCTTGGCCGCTGGCGCTCAGGCCTATGGAGAGGATTCTTACCTGCGATCAATGTCCGCCGCAGCCAACTGGCTGCGAGACACGCAAGACGATGACGGCTGCTGGCGCAAGCACCCAACGCCTTTTGCCGCGCCAGGTGAAAAAACCTATGAGACGCACGTCGCTTGGGGCTTGTTTGAGGCGGATCGAGTTTCACCTGGCCGCGGCTGGGGCGACGCAGGTCTACGGCAAGTTGAATGGGCGCTGACCAAACAACAAGCCAATGGCTGGTTTTCTTCAAACTGCTTGAGTGACTCAAAAAATCCGCTGACACACACCATTGGCTATGCGCTGCGCGGCTTGCTGGAAGGTCATCGATTTTCAGGACACGATCACCTGCTGACAGCCGCTCGGCGCACCGCGGATGGGATATTGCCAGCCGTCGATCCAAACGGCTTCTTGGCTGCAAGACTCAACGATCGCTGGCAAGCCCGGGCGGCATATGCCTGCCTGACAGGCAGCGCACAGTTAGGCCATTGCATGCTCTTGTTGTATGCCAACACAGACAACGCAAGTTACCTCGACGCGGGGAAACGACTCAATGCCTACGTGCGGCGGACAGTTGCACTCGGCGGTACGTCGAAGGTCCGTGGTGGTGTCAAAGGGTCCTTCCCCGTCGGAGGGGATTACGGCAGTTTTGAATACCTGAATTGGGCGGCAAAATTTTGTATCGACACCAACCTGATGGAATGCGATGTCGGGCAGCGTGAGGCTGATGCTTCGCTCGGGAGAACATTGGCAAACCCTGCCCAGGTGGCTGGATCGACGCCAGCTCAACGCCCGCCTCATGCATCTTGACACTGCCGACGAGGTGATCGAAATTTCCGCCCCTTCATGGCGTTGACGTCCCTCAGATACAGCATTCTGTCCGGCCTGCGCTGGCAGATTGCCGCCAAGCTCGGCAGCCAGATCATCAGCTGGTCGGTCACGGTCTACGTGATGCGGCTGTTGCTGCCCGCAGACTATGGCTTGATGGCGATGGCGATGGTGTTGGTCGGCTTCACCAGCCTGGTGGCTGAGATGGGTCTGGGCGCAGCGCTGGTTCGTGCCACCCAGATCGACCGGGCCGAACAGCGGAGTGTGTTTGGCTTGTCTCTGATGGTCAATAGCGCGCTGTATCTGGTCCTGGCTTGCGCAGCACCGCTGGCGGTTACCGCCTTCCACGAGCCTCGGCTGCTGGCGCTGACACTGATCATGGGCTTGCAGCTGCCCATCGGCGCGCTGTCGGTCGTCCCTGAATCGATGGCCAAACGAGACATGCACTTCAAGGCGCTCGGCATCATTGAGTTACTGGTTCAGGTCAGTACGGCCGCGACGACACTTGCTGGCGCGCTCTGGGGTCTCGGCGTCTGGGCGCTGGTGCTTGGGCAGTTTGCGCAAACAGTGGTCAAGAGCATGCTGTTGACCTGGCGCTTCGGCGCTGTTGCACCCAGCTTCAAGCTGCACGGTCAAACCCGGATCCTGGCTTTCGGCGGATCGTTGACGGCCAACCGCGTGGTCTGGTATGTGTGGTCACAGGCTGATCTCTTCATCGCTGGCCGACTGCTCGGAACACAGTTACTGGGAACCTATTCGGTTGCCTCCAATCTTGCGAGCATGCCAATGCAGAAAATCATGGCCATCGCCAACCAAGTCGCCTTCTCCGCGTTTGCCAAGCTGCAAGGCGACAGGACAGCCATGTCCAAGGCCCTGCAACGCACGCTAAGGGTCGTGCTGGCACTGTCGGTAGGCCTTCTTTGGGGATTGGCAGGCGTCGCGCCGGAACTGGTGTTGCTGCTGCTGGGGGAGAAGTGGAGCTCCGCCATTCTCCCATTGCAAATTTTGTCGACGGTCATACCGCTCCGCATCATGACCTCAACCTTGTCAACAGCGCTGATCGCCGCGGGGCATGTCAACGACGACCTCAAGAACACCCTCATGGCGGCTGTCTTGCTGATTCCAGGGTTGTACGCGGGCGCGCACTTCGGTGGCATGACAGGTCTGGCGCTGGCTTGGCTGGTTTGTTATCCCCTATTTTCGCTGATTTTGATCAGACGGGCTGCCACCAGATTTGGAATGACCATGGCCTCAATCCTTCATCAGCTGCTGCATCCTGTTGTTTCAGGTACCTTGATGCTGGCAACGATCGCGACCGTTCGCGCAGTTTTGACAATCCAGTCGCCCGCGGTGATGTTGCTCTGCATTGGCTTGACAGGCGCGGCAACTTACATCTTGACACTGTGGTCATTTGACCGACAACTGTCGAGTGACTTCAAAGGTTTGATCATGCCCAACGCCCTGTCGGCTGGTTGACCGACCGCCAATACGCGCCTAACCTGCAACACGTTCTTTCAGGGCTAGATGCTTTAGCGATTCATGGCCTCATCACACGAAGTCATAGCAGTATTCGCCGCTGTCACAAAGACTTTCAAAAGCCAAACGAGCCGCCTCGCAGTCGAGCAGGGAAACGGAGAGAGAACGCAGGTATTTAGAGCGCCATGAGCTCGTCTTCTGCAGCAGCGGAATGAGTCTTTCAGGGCGACGCAGGCGTGCCACGGTGGCGTCGAAAAGCCGGGTATCCGTCGGCACCAAGGTCCCGGCTTCATCCCGGGTTTTCAAGTGAAAAACTTTCGACGTGAACGGTGACTTCGGCAATCTTGACTCGTAAATTTCTTCAAGCGCGTGGAGGAAGGTCAACGACTCGATGCCCGTGCCGAGAAAAAGAACTCGACCCTGTGCGTCGAGCAGTTTTCGGTACGGCGACCCTGCGCCGCAGGGTGTCTTCGCCTGCTCATGGCCAAGCGACCATTCTTTGGCACCGGCACCCCAGATCGCCACCGGATGGGTTGGGTGGACACTTCGGACCACGCCCGGCGATCGACGGAAGACCTCAGACAAAATGCCCATTCGAGACGGCGTTTTAAGCACGTCCAGCACCGCGCCAGACAAGGCATAGTCGAGTGCAAGTCCGCTGAACGGCGTTGTGGGCATCATCACCAGGCCGGTGGAACCCACGGCGCTGCGCAGTGCCGCGAGTACATCGCTTGGTGTTCCTCGAAATCCTCCAAAGCTGTCGAACGAGCCGTGAACCAGCACCCGATCACCGGGCTTCAGGCC
>CANFPU010000150.1 GCA_947448955.1 Burkholderiales bacterium | reverse complement strand
AGGCGCAAGACCTCGAGCAGCGCTGACACGGTGCCAAAAGCCTTCTGGTGGCAATGACCGTGCACGAGGATCTGCCGGCTCGCCGGTTTCAGCGTCGGACGAAACCTGCCGGCCGTGGCCTCGCGTGCCAGAAATTCCTCCAGCATCACGGCCTGCGCAGCAACAGCCTGCGCGGCGTCACCCAGGCCCATCACCAGCATCTCGTAGCGCAGCGTCAGCAGGCACGATGGCTCGAGGCCAACGATCGGGATGCCTCGAAGCGCCAATGGCAGCAGCGCGGCCAGCAGCTGGCCAGCTCGGGATTTGGCCTGATCGGCCATGCCCGCCGCCAGGTAGGTGCGGCCACAGCAAAGCGCCTGGCCACGATCGCCGCGTGCGGCGTGAACGGTGTATCCAGTCGCCTGCAACAGCCGGACGGCGGCGACTGCGTTCTCGCTTTCGAGCTGGCCGTTGAAGGTGTCGACGAACAGCAGCACCGGCTTGGTGGCCGCGAGCAGCTCGTCGCGGCTCGCCAGCGCCAAAGCCGCTTCATGGCGCCAAAAGGTGTCCCGCCTGAACTGCGGCAGCGAGCGCCGCGCCGACAGGCCCAGCCAGCGTTCACCCAGCCGCCTGATCAGCGGCGAACGGTTGCGCAGGTTGAACAAGCCTGGCAGCCAGCTGGCCAGCGCCGCGTAGTCGGGCAAGTGGGCAATCAAGCGCTGCCGGACAGACAAGCCGTGGCGCCGGCGACGCTGCGCCAGCACCTCGAGCTTCATCTTGGCCATGTCGACACCGGTCGGGCAATCGCGCTTGCAGCCCTTGCAGCCCACGCACAGCGCCAACGCATCGTGGACCGCCTCACCGGTCAGCGCGTCCGGGCCCAGCTGGCCCGACAACGCCAGCCGCAGCGTGTTGGCGCGGCCGCGCGTGGCATGGACCTCGTCGCGGCTGACGCGGTAACTCGGGCACATCGTGCCGGCATCGAACTTGCGGCAACTGCCATTGTTGTTGCACATCTCGACCGCTTTGGCCAGACCGCCGGTGTTGTCGCCGCCAGTACCCGGCGCACCCGTCGCTTCGGTGAGTGGGTCGTTCTGCACGTTCCAGGCCGACCAGTCGAAGACCGGCTGGAGCGGGATGGTCCGGTAGCCCGGCGCATAGCGGAACAGCGAGGCATCGTCCATCTTCGGCGGGTCGATGATCTTGCCCGGGTTCATCAGATTTTCAGGGTCGAGCCGCTGCTTGATGGCCCGAAAAGCCTGGTTGAGCTGCGGCCCGAACTGCCAGGCGATCCATTCGCCACGGCACAACCCGTCACCGTGCTCTCCGCTGTAAGCTCCCTTGAACTTGCGCACCAGTGCGGCGGCTTCTTCGGCGATTGCGCGCATCTTGGCCGCGCCGCCAGACGGCCCGGCTTGGCGCATGTCCAGGATAGGTCGAACGTGCAAGGTGCCAACCGACGCATGGGCGTACCAGGTGCCTCGGCTGCCGTAACGCTCGAACACCTCGGTCAGCGCATCGGTGTACTCGGCCAGGTGAACCAGCGGCACGGCGCAGTCCTCGATGAAGCTCACCGGTTTACCGTCCCCCTTCAAGCTCATCATGATGTTCAGGCCGGCTTTGCGGACCTCCCACAAAGCCTTTTGCGGTGCCTCTTCCACCATCTCGACCACGGAGCCCGGCAAGCCCAGGTCACCCATCAGCTCGACCAGCGCGCGCAGTCGCGGCAGCAGTGCGCTGCGGTCGTCGCCGCTGAACTCGACCAGCAAGATCGCCGCCGGCTTGCCCAGCAGCGCTGCCTCGATCGTCGGGCGGAAGGCTGGGTTGTCGCGCGCCAGATCGATCATCGTTCGGTCGACCAATTCGACCGCGCTGGGACCGAGCTTGACGATGTGCTGGGCCGAGTCCATCGCTGCATGAAAGCTCGCGAAGTTCACCACCCCCAGCAGTTTGGCGCGCGGCAAAGGACTGAGCTTGAGCAGCAGGCTGCGGGTGAAAGCCAACGTGCCCTCGGCGCCGACCAACAGATGCGCCAGGTTGACGCTGCCGTCGTCGGTGTAGGGCCGCTCGCTGCGGGGATGGAAGATGTCGAGGTTGTAGCCGCCGACGCGGCGCATCACCCGAGGCCAGCGCGACTCGATCTCGTCGCGGTGTGCATCGGCCAGGCCATGGACGAATTGGGCAATCTCGCGCTCTATCGAGCCCAGGCCCGCCACCGGGCCGAAGTTCATCAGGCGGCCATCGGCCAGCCAAGCCTGGATGCCGGCGACGTTGTGCACCATGTTGCCGTAAGCGATGCTGCGGCTGCCGCAGGCGTTGTTGCCGGCCATGCCGCCCAGCGTGGCTTGCGCACTGGTCGACACATCGACCGGGTACCACAGGCCGTGCGGCTTGAGATAGGCATTGAGCTGGTCGAGCACGATGCCAGGTTCGACCTCGACCGTCATCGCCTCGAGGTCCAAATTCAACACGGCGCGCAGATGCTTGCTGGTGTCGATCACCAGTGCCGCACCGGTGGTCTGGCCGCACTGAGAGCTGCCGCCACCGCGCGGCAGCAACGGCGCCTTCAGGTCACGGGCGATCGCCATCGCGGCAACGACGTCTTCCGCGCTGCGCGGCACGAAAACGCCCAAGGGCATGATCTGATAGATCGACGCATCGGTGGCATAGCGCCCGCGCGAAGCGCTGTCAAACAACACCCCGCCCCGGGTCTCGCGCGACAAACGCATCGCCAAACCGGCGGCCTCGGGTGTGATCGCTCGGGTGACGGCCTGGGGCAGTGGCGCGTTCATTGTGAAATCCTCTATGCGCTGTCGCCGCTGCCGGCCTGCATCAACCCGAGCGCCGCATCGCGCCGGAGCAGTGCCAGGCGCGGCATGGAGAGGGTGTCGGCCATGGCATCGATCAGCGAATTGACGCCATCACTATTGGCTCGTCCGAATTGACAAATGTATTTTGCATGCAAAACTGAAGCCTCAATCCGGAGCCCGTATGAAGCTGAACCAACACCCCAGCGGCCGCCATTTCCTGCAGATTCCCGGCCCCAGCCCGGTACCTGACCGGATCCTGCGCGCGATCAGCCTACCAACGATAGACCACCGCGGCCCGGAGTTCGGCGCGCTGGGCCTCAAGCTACTGGCCGGCTTGCGGCAGATTTTCCAGACCCAGCACCCGGTAGTGATCTACCCGGCTTCGGGCACCGGCGCCTGGGAGGCCGCACTGGTCAACACCCTGTCGCCTGGCGACGCGGTGCTGATGTACGAGACGGGACATTTCGCCGCACTGTGGCACAAGCTGGCGCAGCGGCTGGGCTTGGCGCCGGAACTGTTGGGGGACAGCGGCAGTGACGACACAGGCTTGCCGATCAGCTGGCGGCGTGGTGTTCAAGCCGAATTGATCGAGCAGCGCTTGCGCGCCGACCCCAGCCACGCCATCAAGGCCGTGTGCGTGGTGCACAACGAGACCTCTACCGGCGTCACCTCGGACATCGCCGCAGTGCGACGCGCGATCGACGCCGCGAGCCACCCGGCGCTGCTGCTCGTTGACAGCATCTCAGGGCTGGCCAGCGCCGACTACCGGCACGACGAATGGGGCGTCGACGTGACCGTCAGCGGCTCGCAGAAAGGCCTGATGCTGCCGCCAGGCATCAGCTTCAACGCCTTGTCGCCCAAGGCCATCGAAGCCAGCAAGCACGCGCGCTGCGCCAAGTCGTTCTGGGCCTGGGACGAGATTCTCGAGCTCAACAAGACCGGTTACTGGCCTTACACGCCGAGCACCAACCTGCTCTACGGCTTGAACGAATCGCTGGAGATGCTGCTCGAACAAGGCCTACCCAGCGTGCTGGCGCGCCACCAGCGCTGGGCCGAAGGGGTTCGCGCCGCCGTGCGGGCCTGGGGCCTGGCGATCCAATGCACAGAGCCGGCGCGTCTTTCGCCAGTGCTGACCGGCGTGGTGATGCCAGCGGGTATCGACGCCGACCGGGTGCGTCGGCTGATCCACGAGCGCTTCGACCTGTCGCTGGGTACCGGTTTAGGCAAGGTCAAGGGTCGGATGTTTCGCATCGGCCACCTCGGCGATTGCAACGAGCTCACGCTGATCGCCACCCTGGCCGGGTGCGAGATGGGGCTCAAGCTTTCAGGCGTGGACCTGTCCGGCAGCGGCGTGCTGGCGGCAATGGACTACTTTGCTGCCCATCCGACACCGGGCGCCGCCTGAACTTCCACAAGGAGACATCGTGCAACGACGCTCATTCATCGCCGCGGCCAGCACCTTGGCCGCACCCGCCGTGCTGGCCCAGGAATGGCCCAGCAGCCCGGTGCGTATCGTGGTTGGATTCCCGCCAGGCGGTGGCACCGACGCGCTGGCGCGGGTGGTCGCGCAAAAGTTGACCTTGATGTGGGGCCAGCAAGTCATCGTCGAGAACAAGGCCGGCGTCGCCGGTGTGCTGGCGGCCGAATATGTTGCCGGCCAACCCGGTGACGGCAGCACCCTGCTGATGGCCCACATCAATAGCCATGCGCTTGCGCCCAGCTTGCAGCCCAAGCTGCGCTACAACATCGAACGAGATTTCACACCGATCGTGCTGGTCGGCGTCACGCCCAACCTGCTGATCGCCGGCGCGGCCCAAGGTGCAAAAACCGTCAAGGACCTGGTCGCGCTGTGCAAGGCCAAGCCCGGCGCGGTGAGCTTCGGCTCGGCAGGTTCAGGATCAGCGCAGCACCTGGCGCTCGAGATGTTCAAGCTACGGGCCAAGGTCGACGCAATGCACGTGCCCTACAAGGGCAGCGGGCCGCTGCTGACCGACCTGATCGGCGCTCAGATCCAGTACAGCTTCGAGACCATGACAGCGGCGACACCGCATGTCAAGAACGGCCGGGTGGTGGCGATCGCGCAGACCCGTACCAAGCGCGCCAAAGGCCATCCCAACGTGCCGACCATGCAGGAAGAAGGCTTCGACGGTTTCGAAGCCACCACCTGGTACGGCCTGGCTGGGCCGGGCAAGCTGTCGGCCGGCATCACGAGCAAGATCAACCGCGATGTCAACACCATCCTGGCGATGCCCGACGTGCAGGAAAAACTCGACACCTACGGCGCCGAGGACGGCGGTGGTACGCCCGAGAAATTCGCTCAGTTCATCCGCAGCGAGCAGGAGAAATGGGCCCGAGTGGTCAAGGAAGCCAACGTGAAAATCGAGGCTTGATCGTCTTGACGCCCTGAGCTCCCTGAGCTCCCTGAACGCCCTGAACGCCCAGAGAGCACTGAGCGCCCTGAGCGGCCAGATCAACCTGATCACCCCGAGGCCAGGGCTGGACCAGCGCCGAGAATCCTGCCATGACCTCAAACTCCCGAAACGGCCCGGCCAGCGACACGGCGCTGTCGACCACCGCCTTCGTCACCTTGCTGTTGATCGCACTGATGATGGGTGCGAACCATGTGGCCGCGCGACTGGCTTTCAACCACGGCGTGGATGTCGCCACTGCGGTGAGTTTTCGCAGCGCCATCACCGCAGTGGTGGTGGGGCTGCTGCTGGTGCTGCAGCAGGTGCCCGTGCGATTGACCGCTCGCCACAAACGGGTGCTGCCGACGATCGGCCTGCTGGTGGCTGTGCAAAGCCTGTGCCTGTACGCCTCGGTCGCGCGGCTGCCGGTCGCCTTGGCGCTGCTGGCCTTCAACACGTACCCGCTTTGGACCGCTTTTTGGGCGCGACTGTGCTACGGCCATCGGCCCGAGCCTCGGGTGCTGCGGGCGATGCCGGTGATGCTGATCGGGCTGGCGCTGGCGCTGGATGTGCTGGGCGCGGCCTCCGGCCTGGGCATGACGGCGCATTGGGGACAGATCGGTATCGGCGTCGCATTTGCGCTCACCGCTGCTGCAACATTCGGCGTCGTGCTCGCGTTGACCCAGCACGAAGCGGCCGATCTCGACGGCCGACTGCGCACCGCCAGCACACTGACCATCGTCGCAGTGATTGCACTCGCCGGCGTGGCCTCACAAGGTGGATTTCACCTGCCGCAGGCGGCGATTGGCTGGTGGGCGCTGGCCTCACTGACCGCCTTGTACGGCACCGCATTCACCATCATGTTCACCGTTTTGCCAAGGCTGGGCGTGGTCGGCAATTCGGCGATCATGAACATCGAGCCGATCTTCGCGCTCGTGTTGGCCTGGGCGATCCTGGGCCAATCCATCGCCGCGTCACAGGTCGGCGGCGGCTTGCTGGTGGTGGCCACCGTGGTGTGGTTGGGGCTGCGCAAGCGCTGAGCTCGATGTGGCGGCGAGCCCAAGCTGGATCGACCAAGTGTCCGCTTCGGGCTGTTCGGCATCGCACTGAAAACCGAGCTCCTTGGCCAAGTCGAGCATGTGCCGGTTCTCGCGCAGCACGGTCGCCACCAAACGCTGCGTCCCGCGGTCGCGCTGAAAAGCGATCAACTTGCGCATCAACAGCGTGCCCAGGCCGGCACCCTTGAGCTCGGGGCGAATGATGATGCCGAACTCGGCATCGCAGTTGTCGGGATCGGCGGTCGCGCGCACCACACCCAAGGTCTCCTCGCCGCCGCCCGCCACAGGCGAGGTGGCCACGAAAGCCATCTCGCGGTCGTAATCGATCTGGGTCAGACGGGCGAGCTCGCTGCGCTCGATGCTGCGCCGGCTGTAGAAGACCCGCAGCCGCACGTCGACCGGATCCAACCGTGCCAAAAATGCAAGATGCTGGGCATCGTCCTCGGGCCGGATCGGCCGCAACGTCAGCATGCGGCCTTGCCAGCTCAGGGTCTCGACCAGCTCGATGGGGTAGGGCCGGATCGCAAAACGCGCCGCGCCGCCGGGCGCCTCGGCACTGACGCGAACCCTGGCATCGAGCGCGATCACACCATTGGCGTCCACCAGCAGCGGGTTGATGTCGAGTTCGGCAATCTGCGGCACCTCCGCCAGCAGGCGCGAAACCGCAGTCAGTACGCCCACCAGCGATTCGGTGTCAGCGGGAGGCACGTCGCGCCACCCCGCAAGCAATCGAGACACCCGGGTGCGATGGATCAGCGAGCGGGCCAGCGGCGGGTTGAGCGGGGGCAGCGCCACCGCGCGGTCGGCCACCACCTCGACGGCAGTGCCGCCCTGGCCGAACAGAATCACCGGGCCGAACAAGGGGTCGATGCTGGCGCCGACGATCAGCTCGATCGCCCGCGGCCGCCGCACCATCGTCTGGACGCTGAAACCCACCAGCACAGCCTCGGGCCGTGCCTGCGCCACGCGGCGCAGCATCGCCTCAGCGGCGTCGCGCAGCGCCGCAGCGTCAGGCAGGTCAAGCACGACGCCGCCGACATCGCTCTTGTGGGAGATTTGAGGCGACAGCACCTTCAGCGCCACCGGAAACCCAATGGCTTCGGCAACGCGCACCGCGTCATCGGCTGTGGCCTTGGCCATGCGCGTGGTCACCACCGGCACACCACAGGCCGCGAGCAGCGATTTTGCTGCCGGTTCGCTGAGCCAACTGCAGCCCTCGGCCAAGGCGGCGCCGACGATTGCGCTCACCCGGCCCAGGTCAAACCCATCACCGGCCGCACCGGCCGGCGGCGCCTCGGCCAACTGGGCCTGGTTACGCCGGTAGGTCAGCAGCATCGAGAACGCCCGCACGGCTTCCTCGGGTGTGTCATAGCTCGCAATGCCGGCCTGGTGAAACAACTGTCTGGCTTCGGCCACGCCCGGCCCTCCCAGCCAGCAACTCAAGATGCGGTTGGGCGCAGCCGCCATCACGGGCACCAGCGCCGCAGCGATTTGTTGGCTGGGCACGATCGCGGTCGGCGCATGCATGAACAGCAAGCTGCCGCTGTCAGCATCAGCCAGCAAGGCCTGCACGGTTCTGACGTAGCGCTGCACCGGCGCATCGCCAATGATGTCGACCGGATTGGCATGTGACCAATGGACCGGCAGCCAAGCGTCGAGCGCCTGCAACGTGGTCGGCGAAAGCTCGGTCAGCGACACCCCGGCCAGCGCAGCGGCGTCTGCCGCCATCACCCCCGCGCCACCGCCATTGGTCAGCAAAGTCAGCCTGTCCTGCACGCCGACGGCGCCAAGTCTGGGCTGTGCGCTGAAATGCGTCAGTGCTTCGGCGGCAATGAACAGATCTTGCAGCGTGTCAACCCGCAACATGCCGGCACGCCGGATCGCAGCGTCGAACACCAAGTCCGACGCCGCCAGTGCACCAGTGTGCGATGCGGCAGCCTTTTGGCCCTGGGCCGAGCGCCCGGCCTTGACCACCAGCACCGGTTTGTTGCTGGCCGCAGCGCGCGCCGCTGACATGAACTTGCGGGCCTCATCAATGGACTCGATGTAGAGCAAGATCGCCCGGGTCCTGGGGTCGCTGGCCAAGTAGTCGAGCATGTCGCCGAAGTCGACATCGGCGTGTTCACCCAGCGAGACGCATTGCGAGAAACCAATGCCACGGCCCTGGGCCCAGTCGAGCATGGCCGTGACCAGCGCACCCGACTGCGAGACCAGGGCGAGCGCACCGGGTGCCGCGCCGATATGGGCAAAGCTGGCGTTGAGCGCGATGTGCGGCACCAGCAGACCCAGGCAATTGGGCCCAAGGATGCGCAGCAGGTGGCGACGGGACGCCTGTTGCATCGCCTGCTTTTGCTCGGCATGCAAGCCGGCGGTCATCACGATCGCGGCCCGGGTGCCGCGCGCGCCCAGTGCATCGATCAGTTCGGCCACGCTGGAAGGCGGGGTACAGATGAGGGCCAGGTCGGGTGCGGACGGCAACAGATCGACCGTAGGGTAGACCGTGACGCCATCGAGCAGCGCGCGCCTCGGGTTGACCGCATACACCGCGCCGGCATACCCACCCGTCGTCAGATTGCGCCAGACTGTCGCGCCAAGGCTGGCCGCGCGGTCAGAAGCACCGATCACCACCACTGACTGCGGGTCGAACATTGAATCGAGGTGGCGGATGCTCATGGGTGGCCACCAGCATAGAGTCAAGCCAACACCGACGGTGCGGGCAAAGCATGACGCAGGACCGTCGGCACGACGACAATCTCACGGCAGTCACGGTGGCGTTCAGCCCATCAGCACCTCCGTCTTGGCTGGCGGCTCGGAATTTTCTCTTCACGGCAGATTTGAAATGCCTTGGAATTTGACGATCCATCGCAATATCCCCCAGACCTTCATCCTGTGGACATCCTCATGAACCTCAAACGAGTTTTCGCCGCGCTGGGTCTTGCGCTGCTGGCCTGGTCAGCGTTCGCGCTACCGACGCTGGAAGCCGTCCAAGCCGAAATCGGTCAAGGCCATTACGTGCAGGCCGAGACGATGATGAGCGAAGTCGTTGCGGCCAAGCCCAACAGTGCGAAGGCGCACTATATTTACGCCGAAATCCTGGCGCACAACAGGCGCTTCGACCAGGCGACAGCGCAAGCCGCGCAAGCCAAGTCGATCGACCCTTCGCTGAAATTCACCCAACCCGAGAAATTCCGGGCCTTTGAGCAGTTGCTCGAGCGCGAGCGCAGCGCGGCCCAGAACGCCAAGCCGACGGCCGTGACACCGGCTCCGGAGCGCCAAGTCGCCGCGGCAATGACCCCGGCACCAGCGCCCAGCAGTTCAATACCGGCCTGGATCTGGGCGCTGGGCGGTGGAGCCGCTGCGCTACTGGCTTGGCGTTTGTGGAATGGACGACAACAAGCCGTAGCGAACGCTTCGGCCAATGCGCCGGCCAACCCCTACGCGGCGCCGGCCGCCGCTGGGGTCAACAGCTACAGCCAGGCCTACGCCCCCGCGCAAGCCGCTGGTTACGGCGCGCCGCAGGCTGCTGGCTACTACCCGCCCCAGCCCGCCCCTCGCAGCGGCATGCTGGGCACCGGGATGGCGGTCGCTGGCGGCGTGGCTGCGGGCATGCTTGCCGCGAAGCTGTTCGAAGGCCATGGTGATGGGGGCAACACGGGTCATGCCGCCACACAGGGTTCAGGCCAAGGGCTGACGCCCGGGCTTTTCGACGATGCGCCAGGCAACGGCTCGGCTGCACAGCAATTGCAACAGCGGCCGATCGATTTCGGCAACGGTCAGGACTGGGACGAAGAGGCGGCACCACCTGCCAGCGACGACGGCTGGT
>CANFPU010000149.1 GCA_947448955.1 Burkholderiales bacterium | reverse complement strand
CTTGCTCAGCGACTGGGCCTTCGGTGGGCGAGGCCCATCTGGCGCCTAGGCGACTGCTGCCGGATCCAGCGGCGCTGACACTGGCAGGCCCTCAAACCACGCTGGAGACACCATGAATCGAGTGCTCGCCGATACCGGTGCCACCTACCCCATCGTGCAAGCGCCGATGGGCTGGATTGCCCGCAGCACGCTGGCCTCGGCGGTGTCGCGCGCTGGCGGACTGGGCATCATCGAGACCTCGTCAGGCGAGACCGCCCAATGTCAGCGCGAGATCAGCACGATGGTCGCCAGCGGCCTGCCATTCGGCGTCAACCTGCCGATCCGCTTCCTGAAGGACGACGCCATGCTGCGCTTCGTCTGCGAAGCGGGCATACGCTTTGTGACGACCTCGGCCGGCAGCCCGGCCAAATTCATCGCGCCGCTGAAGGCTGCAGGCATCAAGGTTTACCACGCGGTGCCGACGCTGGAGACCGCGCTCAAATGCGTGGACGCCGGCATCGACGGCTTGGTCGTCGAAGGCAGCGAGGGCGGCGGTTTCAAGAACCCCGAGGAGGTCTCGACGCTGGTACTGCTGCAGGCGATTCGAGAGCGCTGCGATGTGCCCTTGATCGCTGCCGGCGGCATCATGGACGGCAGAGGCATGGCCGCGGCCTTCGCGCTCGGCGCAGAAGGTGTGCAGATGGGCACGCGCTTTGTCGCCAGCGCCGAAAGCCCGGTGCACGCGCATTACAAGGCCGCGATCGTCGACGCCGACGCCACCGGCACCTGGGTGCTCAACACCAAGTCCACGCCCTGCATCCGCGCGCTCAAGACTGCCTTCACGAAGACGATCCACGAGGCCGGCTTGATGTCCGCCGATACCTTCAAGGGCATCCAGCAGGTCTACTTCGGCGGCGACATGGACGCCGCACCGGCGCTGGCAGGCCAGTCGGCCGGACTGATCCACAGCGTGAAGACCGTCCAAGAAATCATCGACGAAACCGTTGCCGAGTTCCATGCCATTGGCCGACGTCTTGGCGCGATCGCTGCAGCGGCCAATTTCGGCTGACCCCCCTCTTCAAGGACCTGAACTCACATGAGCCTGCTGATCATCCGCCACGGCGAAACCCCGCTCAATGTCACTCGGGTGCTGCAACCTGCTGCCACGCCGCTTTCCGAGCGCGGCCAGGCGCAAGCCCAGGCCCTCGCGCTGCAGCTCAAAAGCGCTGGTCTGGCGGCGATCCTGAGCAGCGACCTGCCGCGTGCGCTGCAAACCGCCCAGGCGATAGCACGCGCCTGCGGGCTGCCTGTGGTGACCACGCCGCTGCTGCACGAGCGAAATTTCGGCGACCTGCGCGGCTTGGCCTACGACACGCTGGACCACGATCCGCTGACCGCCGAAGGCGCACCCCCGGGCGGTGAATCACAGGCTGAATTCCGTCAGCGCTGCGCCGCAGCCTGGGCGTTGTTGCGTGAGCAACAGGCCAATGCCGGCGGGCCGCTGGCGGTCGTCACCCATGGCTTGGTGATCCGCGAATGGCTGTGGCGCGGCCCACTGCTGCTGCCGGACGGCATGGCACCGCCAGATCACCTGGCCAACACCTCGTTGACCCTGGCCAGCGCGACGCCGCCTCATCGGGTCAGCAAACTCAACAGCACTGACCACTTGGACGGCAGTTCGGCCGAGGACAGCAAGAGCCTGTCGGGCGGCTGAGTCGCCAGCCTCGCCAGCCTCGCGTCAGGGAAACGGCCGCTCGAAGATCCCCTTGGCGGTCCCAGAGTCGGCTGAATTGGGCCGGTTCAAACCAGACCAGCACCCACCGCCCCACCGCCCCACCACCCCATGCGGCCACCTGCTTGGTGGAGCGGGCGATCACCTCCTCGGTGCCTGAAATCAGGACTGGCGCTGGGCCATTGCCTGGCCAAGACGGATCGCACCACCGGCGGCCCAGGTCGGGTCGAACACCAGCGCCGCATCTTTCGGAAACAGCATCACCACGGTCGAACCCAGCAAGAAGCGCCCCATCTCCGCGCCCTGCGCCAATGCGACCGGCGGCAAGCGATCGTCGTAGCGCCATTCACGCAGCAGCCCGGGGCGGGGCGGGTTGACTGGCCCATGCCAGACCGTGGCCATGCTGCCGACAATGGTGGCGCCCACCAGCACCAGCGCGAATGGCCGACCCTGGGCGTCGTCGAAAAGGCAGACCACCCGCTCATTGCGAGCGAACAGTCCTGGCACGCAGCGCGCGGTGCTCGGGTTGACCGAGAAGAGCGCGCCTGGCACATGCAGCATCCGACGCAGCGTGCCAGCGCAGGGCATGTGGATGCGGTGGTAGTCGCGCGGGCTCAGGTACAGCGTGGCAAAGCTGCCGTCGTCGAAAGGCGCGGCCAGCGCGGCATCACCACCCAGCAACGCGGTGCTGCTGTAGCGGTGCCCCTTGGCCTGAAAGACCTGATCGCGCTCGATACGACCCAATTGGCTGATCGCGCCATCGACCGGGCAGATCCAGTCGGCGGCGGCCAGCGGCCTGGCACCAGGGCGCAGCGCGCGGGTGAAGAAGTCGTTGAAGCTTTCGTAGGCTTCGACACGTGGTTCGGCGGCCTCGGTCATGTCGACGCCGTAGCGGCCGACAAACCAGCGTATCAAGCCGGTGCTGATCGCCCCACCCCGCCATCGCGCGACCCCACCGGCGAATCGGGTCAGCGCCTGCTGGGGCAGCAGGTATTGCGGCAGGACTGCGAGGCGGTCGGACAAGGCAAGAACCGTTGAGAGCGTCTGGGCCGCCAGTGTATCGGCGACCTCGCGGGATCAGCGCTATCTGTCGCGACCCAGCAGCATCACGCCGAGCAACACGCAGGCCGAGCCCGCAGCGACCCAAGCGGTAAAGGGCTCGCCCAGGATCAACACGCCGAGCAAGATCGTCGATACCGGCCCTACCATGCCGTACTGCGCAGCGCGGCCAGGACCAATGCGCTCAATCGCGCGCATTACCAGCCACACCGGCAACACGGTGCAGACCGTGCCGTTGATCAGCGACAGCCAAGCCAACGGCGGTGCGAGCTGCGCCAAACCGCTGATCGGCCGAAGCAACGCGAATTGCGCCAAGCACAGCAGGCTCGCGACGCTGCTGGCCCAGCCGGTCAGGCGCAACGAGCCGATACGCTTGACAGCCTCGCCGCTGTAGAGCAGATAAGCGGCATAGCTCAGTGTGCTGGCCAACACAAGACCGGCGCCCAGTGCGACCCTGGCACCTCCCAACTGCAGTTCATGGCCGAACACCAGCAGCAACCCGCCATAGCCCACTGCCATCGAGACCCATTGCCGGGCGCTCGCACGTCGGCCGTAAAGCGCCCAGGACAGCAACAACACCACAGCGGGCGTGAGGTACAGGATCAAACGCTCCAGGCTGGCCGTCACGTACTGCAGGCCAAGGAAATCAAGGTAGCTCGACAAGTAATAGCCCGTGAACCCCAAGGCCGCAGCGATCGCTCGATCGCGCCAGCCCAGCGCAGGCAGGTGGCGACCTGCCCACCAGGCCATCAGCAGGAAGAACGGCAACGCCACCGCCATCCGCAGCATGATCACGGTCACCGCATCCGCGCCATGCTGGTAGGCCAGCTTGACGATGATCGCTTTGCCGGAAAACGCCACGGCACCCAACATCGCCAGCCATGGGCCGGTCGACAAGCCGAGAGCCTCGTCAGCAGCCAGCACGGGCTGATGCCGGTCAGTCGGTTTGGTCGGTGCGGACATCGAGATCCATGGGAAAGCCGCCGGTGCATCAGCGGTCGGCGTGGGCTGGGCCCGAACGCCTCAAAAAAAAGGCCCCTCGCGGGGCCATCGAATTCAGCGCGTCAGCGCGTCAATGCGTTGGTCAGTCCCTGGTTCAGCCTTCTTCCTGGAACGCTTCTTCACGCTTGGACTTGATCGAAGGCAGCATCACCACGACGATCATCAGCACCGAAGCCAGCAGCAGCCCGCCCGACAGCGGCCGGGTCGCGAAGGTGGTCCAGTCACCGCGCGACAACAGCAGCGCGCGACGCAGGTTCTCCTCCATCATCGGCCCGAGAATAAAACCGAGCAATAAGGGGGCAGGCTCGCAGCCCAGTTTGTAGAAGCCATAACCCACCAGCGTGAAGGCGGCGGTCATGTAGACATCAAACGAACTGTTGCTGAGCGTGTAGCAACCGATCGCGCAGAACACCACGATGGCCGGGAACAGGAAACGATAGGGCACGGTTAGCAGCTTGATCCAGATGCCGATCATCGGCAGGTTCAAGATCACCAGCATCGCATTGCCCACCCACATCGACGCAATCAGGCCCCAGAACAACTGAGGGTTGCTCGTCATCACCTGCGGGCCAGGCTGGATGCCCTTGATCGTCATCGCGCCCACCATCAGCGCCATCACGGCATTCGGCGGAATGCCCAGCGTGAGCATCGGGATGAAGCTGGTCTGGGCACCGGCATTGTTGGCCGACTCGGGTCCGGCAACACCACGGATGTTGCCCTTGCCGAATTCAACTTCACCCGGACGCCGGCGCATCTTCTTTTCGACCGTGTAGGCGGCAAAAGACGCCAGCAACGCACCACCACCCGGCAGCACGCCGAGCAGCGAACCCAGCGCTGTGCCGCGCAGCACGGCCGGCGCAGCATCCTTGAAGTCCTGCAGCGTCGGCCACAGGCCCTTCACGTCCTTGGTGAAGACTTCACGGTTTTCCTCGGGCTGACCAAGGTTGCTGATGATCTCGCCGAAACCGAAGATGCCCATCGCGATCACGACGAAACCGATGCCATCGGTCAGCTCAGGGATGTCAAAGCTGAAGCGGGGCACGCCAGAAATCACATCGGTGTTGATCTGACCCAGCAGCAGGCCGAGCAGGATCATCGCAATCGCCTTGATCAAGGAGCCCGAAGCCAGCACGACGGCGCCGATCAGACCCAGCACCATCAGCGAGAAGTACTCGGCTGGGCCGAACTTGAATGCCAGTTCAGTCAGCGGCGGTGCGAAAGCGGCGATGATGACAGTGCCCACGCAGCCCGCGAAGAACGAGCCCAGGCCGGCAGCGGCCAGTGCTGGACCGGCGCGGCCTTTACGGGCCATCGCGTAGCCGTCGATCGCGGTGACCACCGAACTCGATTCGCCAGGCACGTTGATCAGGATCGCGGTGGTCGAACCACCGTACTGCGCACCGTAGTAAATGCCGGCCAACATGATCAGCGCCGGCGTGGCGTCGAGCGCATAGATCGACGGCAGCAACATCGCGATCGTGGCCACCGGTCCCAGACCCGGCAGCACGCCGATCAGCGTGCCGAGCACCGAGCCAAAGAGTGCGTAAAGTAGGTTTTGCGCCGTGAATGCGACGCCAAAACCCAAGATCAGATTGTTGATCAATTCCATGTGACTCTCCTCAACCAGTGATGAACTTTGGCCACAGCGGAATCACCAGGTTCAGACCTTTGATGAAGATGAGCCAGGAACCGATGGTGAGCACAGCGCAGTTGAGCAACACTTCCTTCCAGCGGAATTCGTCACCCGCCAAACTGGCCATCACGATCATCAGCGGCAGTGCCGCCGCCATGCCGATCAAAGGCAGGGTGAAGCCAAACAAACCCACCGCGGCCATGATCGTGATCAGCGGCTTCCACGCCCAGCCACCGATCGGGTCGCCATCGTCGGTTTCGACCACCAAGGCCTTGAACAGCACGATGCCCCCCAAGATTGCCATCAACAGGCCGAGGCCAAATGGAAAGAAGCCTGGGCCTGGCCGGGCTGATGAGCCAAAGTTGTAATTCGTCGCACCCCAGGCAAAACCAATGCCTACGACGACGAACATCAACCCTGACCAGAAATCCTTCTGGCTTTTGATCTTCACTGCAAATCTCCTCGACATTCGAACACCGGTCCGATTCTAGAGAGTCTGCCCCACGGTGACCGGTGTGGTTTACACGTAAGGCGGCCCTCAAGCAAGGTCTGGGCCCACAGCGAGCGCCGTGAGCATCCACACAGCCCGCCGACAAGCCCAAGACGCTACTTGATGGACATCAAGTGCCTACCGCACTTGGCGACCCACGATGGACTGCCTGCCGCCACGGCCGAACGTTGACGACCGGTTGACGACCGACAGCGCTTCTCCCGTGAGCGCAGGCCGGGCCTCAGCCGCCGGGCGGGGTCTGGACCATTGAGCGCCTCGGTTTCCTGGAGTTCTTCCGTATGAATGGATCAAACGTCAGCTTCAGCCTGGGCACGCTGGAAACGCCTGATTTCGCGATCGCCAATGCCACCGTGATCGAGGCTAACAGCGGGAGCAACGCGCTGGTCTTCACGCTGCATCTCTCTGGCGCGTTATCGACAGCAGTTTCGGTACAGGTCACGACCGTCAACGACTGCACCGCCATGGCAGGTGTCGATTACCTCCCCTTCTCCTCGGTCGTCGAGATCCCCGCCGGCAAGACCAGCGCCAACTTCACCGTTCAAGTGTTGGGCGACAAGACCTTCGAGCCTACCGAATCGATCCATGTGGTGTTGTCCAAGCCGACCCACGCACTGCTCGGCGGCACCGATCTTTATGGCTTCATCGTCGACAACGACAACCCGGACCCCTTGCCCGCGGATCCGCTGCTGCGACTGACGTGGTACCTCTACCCCGGCAACGGGATTGATGTGTTCCCGGTCTGGGCGGACTACACCGGCGCAGGTGTGCGAGTCGCTGTTTTCGATCAAGGTATCGATCCCAAGCATCCAGACCTTCAAGGCCGATTGCTGACCGCGTTGGGGCGCGTAGCCGCAGACTTGTCGGCAGGCGGCGCGCCGGTGCTGGTCACTGACAACCACGGCACCGCTGTGGCCGGCACGATCGCGGCCGAACTCAATGGCTTGGGCAGCGTTGGCGTGGCCTACGGCGCGCAATTGATCAGCATTTATTCACCTTTGAGCTTCAGTGGTTTGGCCACGCAGATCAGCAACGCCTACACCTATGCCGCCACAAGTGCCGACATCCTCAACGACAGCTGGGGGTTCGCGGGCGGATTTGCCAGTGGCGCGACCTGGGCTTTCTACGACAACTTCCGCGAACCCATGTTTTCGGCGGCCGGCCTCGCGCTGGCCAAGCTCGCGGCCAATGGTCGCGGCGGACTCGGTACCGTGGTGGTTCAGGCCGCAGCCAATGGGCACCTGGAAGGCGATGACACCAATCTGCACAATTTTCAAAACAGCCAGTACATCATCACCGTCGCGGCCACCGATTTCTACGGCAATGTCGCGCGCTACAGCACACCCGGCGCTTCGGTGCTGGTCAGCGCACCCGGCGGCGGTGGCGGTAGCGCCGACCCCCTGACCAACATCGTCACCGCCGACCGTGTTGGCTCTGCCGGATTCGACCCGAGCAACTACACCAGTCTGGCCGGTACCTCGTTTGCAGCGCCCATCGTCGCGGGTGTGGTCGCATTGATGCTGCAGGCCAGCCCGGGGCTGGGCTATCGTGATGTGCAGGAGATCCTGGCCTACAGCGCGCGCGAGGGAGGCACCAGCAACAAGGATTGGACCTACAACGGCGCGACGAACTGGAACGGCGGCGGATTGCACTACGACCCAGTCGACCAGCACCTCGGCTACGGGTTGGTAGACGCACGGATGGCCGTTCGTTTGGCAGAGACTTGGTCGACCGCCGCGCACACCGCCGCCAATCGACAGCAAGTACAGATCACTCACAGCCCGGCGCTGGTGATTCCGGACCACCAGGCCGCGGGCGCCGTTGACAGCATCAACGTGACACAGTCGCTGGAGGTCGAACGGGTCGAGGTGACTTTGCAGGTGACCCATCCTTACGTGGGCGACCTGTCAGTCATCCTGAGTTCGCCTGCCGGCACCCAAAGCTACCTGCTGTCCAACCCACAAAAGACCTTGCTCGACCCGTCTGGCATCGACGAGGACAACATCAACTTCAGCTTCGACACCGTTCTGTCCTGGGGCGAGTCATCGCTGGGCAACTGGTCATTGCGGGTCATCGACGATGCTTCGGGCGACCTGGGCAAGTTCGACAGCTGGACCTTGAACCTGATCGGCAAGCCGGCCTCAGTGGACGATGTCTATGTCTACACGGACGAATTCTCGACGTCCTGCCTCCTCCAACCGGCCCGCGCCACCTTGATCGACACCGCGGGGGTGGACACGCTGAACGCTGCGGCATGCGCCGACCGTGTTTCGCTCGACCTGTCTGCTGCGACCATCAGCAGCATCGCTGGCCACAGCCTGGTGCTGGCCAGCGGCACGGTGATCGAAAACGCCAACGGCGGCGACGGCGACGACCTGCTCACGGGCAACAGCGCAGCCAACCTCTTGAACGGCGGGCGTGGCAACGACCGCTTGGACGGCGGCACAGGCGACGACACGCTGATCGGCGGCACAGGCGACGACACGCTGATCGGCGGCACAGGCTACGACATCGCGGTATTTCACGGCAAGTTGTCGCAGTACACCGTTGCGCCATCGCTCAGCGATTGGGCGGTGACCGGGCCAGACGGACGCGACAGTTTGGTCGGGATCGAAACGGCCCAATTTGACGATCAGTCGCTGCGGCTCAACCTAACGCCCCTCGTCGACAGCGACCGCGACAGCGTCCCCGATGCGCTCGAAGCCCAGGCACCCGGCCTGAGCGCGGTTGACCGCACCCAGCACCTGCGGGGTGACGGCAACGGTGATGGCTTGGCCGACGCTGAGCAGGCCAACGTGGTCTCCAGCCCGATGAAAGGCCCGGGCAACAGCGATCTGTATGCGACGCTGGTGGTCGAGGCTTGGCCGGACCTGATCGCGACCGGAACCCCTGCAGCGATCACCTCCTTTGCCCAGCGGGCAGCGCCCGGCGACCCCCCTGCCGAAATGCAGATGGCGCTGGGATTGATCGACTTCAGCGCCATGCTCGACCCGCCGGGCCAAACCCTGGCGTTGAGCCTGTTTGTCGATGCCAGCCTGCAGGTCAATGGGTTCTGGCAGCAAAGTGGCGACGGAATATGGACCAATCTGGCCAGCACCGCCTACGGCGGCCAGGTGAGCCAGGCCGACGGCAAGACCCGGCTGGACTTCCATCTCAGCGATGGCGGCGCGTTCGACACCGATGGCCTGGCCAACGGCGTCATCCACGACCTTGGCACAGCGGCCTTCATGGTCTTGAGCTTGGTCGGCTATGCGCCCACGCCTCTCGACACCGCTTACTGGTTTTGAACCCTAACCCAAAGGACCAGCACGCCATGAGCCGACACTACAGATTCTGGGGTTGGGTGCTCGCAACCCTGGCGGGCTGCGGTGGTGGTGGCAGTGGTGGTGGCAATGCCGGCATTGCCGAGCCTGCGACGCACCTTTCGACGCAGAGCCCGGCAATCACGCCGGCTACCGCAGACTTGCAAGGGATCTGGGAGAGCAGCAGCGCGGGCGTCAAAACCTCGGCTGTGGTGCTGCCCAATGGCCAGACCTGGCTGGCGCAGCGCCGCGTCAATGGTGACATCGATCTGGTCATCGCCGAGTTGGAGGCGAGCGGCGAAGGCTACAGCAGCGCCTTCATCGGCAGCGGCAAGCGCTACCGCCTAGGAAGCACCGTGGTTGGCGCCGTCGACCTGAACGCCGGCAAGACCGCAGCGGCCAACTTAAGCATGACCTGGACTACCACTGGCGTGACCGAGATCGTGGAGATGGGCTACCAGAACCGATACAACGCGGCGGCCACCCTCGCCGACCATGCCGGCGATTGGATCGGCAAGCCAGGCCCGGGGGCGCTGAACTGGCACGTCACCGCCACCGGCCTACTCAGCGGGTCCAGCAGCACTGGCTGCACCTACGCGGGCCAGATCAAACTTCGTGCCGAAGCGAAAGCGGTGGTTGATGTGAGCCTCGCGGAGCAATGCGCCGGCAAGTCCACACAGCTGTCTGGCATCGCGCTGTTGAGCGCCGATCATCGCAGCGCCACCCTGGCGATGACGACGGTTGATGGCCTCACGGCCTGGCTGCTGGCAATAAGCCATTGAATCCGAAGGGCCTGGCTACCGCGGCTCAAGCCCCGGCCGAAGTCTCCAATCGATGGCCAGCGCCGCTGTACTGTCCCAGCAGACGCAGCAGCACCGGCAACGCCTCGCGAAGCGCGAGGGCCAACGTGTGCGGTGGATTGATCACGAACAGGCCGCTGCCCAACATGCCGAAACCCCTGTCGTTGGGCTCAGCCACGGTCAGGCGGACATGCAGCCAGCCCTTCTTGGCCTGGGTATCGGCCACCGCCT
>CANFPU010000148.1 GCA_947448955.1 Burkholderiales bacterium | reverse complement strand
CGAACCCTGCAAACCCGAGGTGGCGCAACGCCACAGCGGATACCAGGTCGGCGGGACCTCGCCGTTCGGCGTTCGCAAACCGATGCCGGTGTATGTTGAGACATCGGTGTTGGCGTTGCCCCGGCTGCTCATCAACGGTGGGCGCCGCGGTTACCTGCTGGGGATGGCGCCTGCGGTGCTGCTCGACTTGCTGCAAGCCCAAGCGGTTGACTGCGCGATTTGACCTTGGCCGCCGCCCGCCGTGTCACGGGTTAGGCGGCCACCTGCGGACGGTGTTGAAGGCCAGAGATTTCACGCTGTCAGCTTGCTGGGTGTCGGCCTGTGAGGGCCAATTCGCGAGGCGTGCAATGGGCTCGCGCGGTCCCGCGTAAGGCGTAGCCATCCTGGACGCCGCGGGATCGCTGTTGGGCGGCCGCTGATCGCTGGACCACCAGGTGGCGCCCAGCACGGTGGCAATCGTCGCGAGGTTTGCCGCCCAGGGCAGCATCTTGAGGGTCGAAGAATGTTCCATGTCAAAAAGTATCGACGGGCTGACGCACCACCTCAAGCCGCCACAGACCCCGGTGTGAGGGGCTAGGCCCGCGTTCGCGGGGGCAGCGATGCGCAGAAATGCCGCTTGTCGTCGACCGCGCGGGCGAACAGCCTGTCGTCGCCGAGTGTGAACAGGCTGTCGCGAACTGGTGAAGTGTGTTCGCGCCGTCGCGCTGGATGCGGCTGGAATGAGCCCTCGCGAGATTCTCGCCACGACGCAATCCTGGCTCTGGCGCGGACCGGCTGTGGCATCATCCTGCCCCCTGAATGATCGCCGCCTTGTGCGGCTTGAGCGACCCAAGATGGACTTGAAACTGCCGATCACGATTCACGACGAACTGGACGAGGAGGTGATTGAATCCACCGGTGTGCTCGACCTGGCCAGCGGCGAAATCCACGATGTTCACTATGTCGATTTCGATCCCGAAGTCGGCGGATTCCCCGCCGAGAGCCAGGACTACGACTTCACCTGTGGCACCCTGAGCAACGGCAGCAAGGATGTGGAATTTCGGATCGAGGTCGATGTGGTCGGCCGCAAGTACTCGATCACGCCCAGCGAGTTGCTGGAGCTCAAAGGTCGTGCGGCCAAGCTGTTCACCGCGCCGCCTGGTGGCCATCCGCCATCAGAGCCCGAGGCGAAGTCCGTCGCCAAGCGCGGGCGCAAGTAGCTGGCCGGATGGGTCGCGCCAGCGCAGCGCAGCGACCTCACCCATGAAAACGGCAAGTGCGATGCTGAGGCTGCTGGTCGGCTTGGCGTTGACCGGTGGATCGATCAACGCCTTGGCCGCTGAGGTGGCGGTCGCTGTCGCGGCCAATTTCGCGGGCCCCTTGGCCAAGATCGCTGAAGGCTTTACGGCGGCCACTGGCCACCAACTGCGGATCTCGGTAGGGGCCACCGGCAAGTTCTACAGCCAGATCGTCGCGGGCGCGCCATTCGATGTCTTGATCGCGGCCGACGATGAAACGCCGAAGAAGCTGATGCTGCAGGGCCATGCGGTGGCCGGCAGTGCGTTCACCTACGCCATCGGCCAATTGGTGCTGTGGAGTGCCCAAGCTGGTCTGGTGGACGATCAGGGTGCCGTGCTGTCTTCAGGCCGGTTCAGTCGATTGGCACTGGCCAACCCCAAGCTCGCGCCCTACGGTCAGGCCGCGATGGAGGTGCTGAAGGCGCGGGGACTGACCGACGTGGTCCGGCCCAGGTTGGTGACCGCTGAAAGCCTAGGCCAAGCGTTCCAGTTCGTCGCGACCGGCAATGCCGAACTCGGTTTTGTCGCGCTCTCGCAAGTGAGGGTGCCGGGCAAGCCGGCGACCGGTTCGCACTGGCGGGTGCCGCAATCGCTGTACGGTGAAATCCGGCAAGACGCCGTGCTGCTCAAGGCCGGCGAGTTCAAGCCGGCTGCGATCGCATGGCTGGCCTGGCTCAAATCCGCACCCGCTCAGACGATGATCCAGGCTTATGGCTACCGCCTATGACGGGGCTCAGTGCTTGTGTTCGGCCGGCGCGCCCAGCGCTTTGACGGGGGCTTTCACGGCGACGGTCTCTTTCTTGCCGTCCTTGCCCTCTATCACCAAGGTCAATGCGACCGAGTCGCCGGCCTTGAGCGGCGCTTTCAGGTCCATCAGCATCACGTGGTAGCCGCCGGGCTTGAGCTCGACCGCTTGGCCTGCGGGCAGGTTCAGCGCAGCGATGGCCGCCATTTTCATGGTGTTGCCTTCCATCTTCATCTCGTGGATCTCGACCACGCCGGCGGCTGGTGAGCTCACCGATAGCAGCTTGCCGCCCTGAGTGGAGGTCAGCTTCATGAAGGCGCCGGTGGCTTTTTGCTCGGCCACGGTGCCGCGCACCCAGGCTTGCTGGACGCTGGTCTGCGCCACGGCGGGCAGGGCGATGGTGACGGCCAGCACAGCGCTGGCGATCGTTTGGGCAGCGTTCAAAGGGTTCATCCTCTTTTCTTCATGGTCGGGCTGATCTGATGTGCAGCGGGCGGCGACTTACCGGACACGGCCCGATCGGGAGCATAGCGGTAGCGGCGGCTGGCAGCCCGTGGTGGCTTTACGTGGCACTACGTGGCATTGCGTGGCATTGCGTGACATGACGTGGCGGCCGCGTGTGAGCCGGCAGCGTGTGACGGGCGGCTTACACTGTTCCACCAAAGGGTTCAGGTCAGGCACCGATGCGGCGCTTGGCGTTTGCAAACTTCACCTCAAGCCAATCTGCCATGGACTTGGTCTACAGCTACATCGCCCTGTTGCTCGCCTACTTGATCGGTTCGCTGTCTTTCGCGGTGATCGTCAGCCGCGTCATGGGGCTGTCCGATCCTCGCAGCTATGGCTCGAAAAATCCGGGCGCAACCAATGTACTTCGGTCCGGCAACAAGTTTGCGGCAGTGCTGACCCTGTTGCTGGACGCGCTCAAGGGCTATGTGCCGGTAGCGCTGGTTCAGCAATACGGCGCCAGATTGGGTTTTGCGGACACGACGATGGCCTTCGTCGGATTCTCGGCCTTCCTGGGCCATCTGTTTCCGGTGTTTTTTCGGTTTCAAGGTGGCAAGGGCGTTGCCACGGCGGCCGGTGTGCTGCTGGCCTTTGAGCCCCTGCTCGGCCTGGCCACGCTGGTGACTTGGGTGGCCGTCGCCGCGCTGTTTCGCTACTCGTCCTTGGCCTCAGTGGTCGCGGCCTTGCTGGCGCCCTTCTTCATGTTGCTGTTTTTCGACCGGCCGATGCTGGCGATGGCGGTCAGTGCGATGGGCCTGCTGCTGATCTGGCGCCATTGGCGCAACCTGGCCAATCTGATCGCCGGCAAGGAATCCAGGCTCGGCGAGAAAGCTGATCAGCCCGAACCCGATCCCAAGCGTCGGCGGCGAATTCGCCAAGGTCACGACGACCGTGCTTCAAGCCATTCATCCCAGCGTTCAAAAGGAAATTAGAAATCATGGTCCAGCGATTTGATGTCGGCGCCCGCATGTCCGAGATGGCGGTGCACAACGGGGTTTGTTATCTGGCCGGTCAGGTGGCCGTGGAGGGGGAGCCCGACATCGAAGGCCAGACCCGCGAGGTGCTGGCCAACATCGACGCGCTGTTGGCACGGGCCGGCACCGACAAGAGCCGTATCCTGCATGCGCAGATTTTTCTGGCCGACATCGCTGACTTCCCCGCGATGAACAAGGTCTGGGACACCTGGGTCGTGGCCAACCACACCCCCACGCGTGCGACAGTTCAGGCTGCGCTGGCCCGGCCCGAGTGGAAGGTTGAGATCGTCATCACCGCAGCGCTGTAGCCCGCATCTGAGTCCGCAACTGAGCCCGCATCTGAGCCCGCATCTGACTACAGGCCCAGCCGGGCCAAATCGCCGCGCCCTTGCCGAACCAGCAGCGGCTGCTCGCCGGTCAGGTCGATCACGGTGGTGGCCTGCATCGGGCAGGCGCCTGCATCGATCACTGCGGCCAGCACTTTCTGAAATTGATCGCGGATTTCCTCGGGGTCGTTCAATGGGTCGGTCTCTCCTGGTGCGATCAAGGTGGTCGCGAGCAGCGGCTGGCCCAATTCGGTGAGCAGCGCCTGCATCACTTTGTGCGCTGGCACGCGCAGGCCAATGGTTCGGCGCGAAGGGTGTGACAGGCGTCGCGGCACTTCCTTGGTCGCGTCGAGGATGAAGGTGTAGGGCCCGGGCGTGCCGAGCTTGAGCAACCTGAACTGGCGGTTGTCGACTTGGGCGTAGCTCGCCAGCTCAGACAGGTCACGGCACAGCAGCGTGAGGTGGTGCTTGTCATCGACCTGGCGGATACGTCGCAAGGCCTGGGCTGCTGCCTTGTCATCGAGGTGGCAGGCCAGCGCATAGCTCGAATCGGTCGGCACGGCGCAAACGCCGCCGCTGCGCAGCAACTGCACGGCTTGCTTGATCAGCCGCTGCTGGGGGTTGTCCGGATGGACCTCGAAGTACTGCGACATGCGCGTTGCCCGTGAGCAGTGGAAGCGCTGACTCTAACGCCGATGTTGAACCCGGCGCACTGTCGACGTGGCCGGGCGCTCCTCAATCGCTTCGGCCCGTCATGTGGCACGCCGAACCCGATGCGCCAGCGACTGCCATACCGGCAAAACGCCTGCGGGCAGGTCGGGCAGACCGCCCAGATCGATCCGGCTTTCATGGGGTGAATGGAAATCGCTGCCGCGTGACGCGAGCAGACCGAATTCCTGGGCCATGCCGGTGTACTTGATCGTGTCTGCGTGGCCGTGGCTGCTGGTCAGCAATTCAACCCCCTGACCGCCATGGGCCTTGAACTCGGAAAAAAGCGCAAATTCCTCGTTGACGGTGAATTTATAGCGCGCAGGGTGAGCGACTACCGCAACCCCGCCTGCTTGCGTGATCCAGCGGACCGCTTCGCCCAGTCCGGCCCAACGATGAGGCACAAAACCTGGTTTGCCCTCGCTCAGGTAGCGCCGAAAGACTGAGCCCGTGTCCGAACAGACGCCGGTATCGACCAGCCAGCGCGCGAAATGGGTGCGCGACATCAGTTCAGGGTTGCTGACATAGCGCAGCGCACCTTCGAACGCACCGCCCACGCCGACCTGAGCCAGCCCGTCGGCCATTGCACGTGCCCGCGTCAGGCGACCGCCTCGGGTCCGGGCCAGGCCCTCTCGCAGCGCCAGGTCATTGGGGTCAAAGCCCAGGCCAACGATGTGAACGGTCTCGCCGGCAAAGGTCACCGACACCTCGACCCCGGCAAGAAAATCCAGCCCCAGTGACTGTGCGGCGGCCTCGGCCTCGGCCAGGCCGCTGGTCTCATCGTGGTCGGTCAAGGCCCAGAGCGCGACGCCGTTGGCGTGCGCTCGCTCGGCCAGGGCCTTGGGTGTGAGGGTGCCGTCTGAGTAACGGGAGTGGCAATGTAGGTCGGCGTTGAGGTCGTGCACCTGCGCATTTTCACCGCTGGCAGCCCGCCTTGCTCGAAAGGGGGTCAGCCCGAGACCACGCGCACCGGCGCACGTTGGGGTTCGGGCTCGGAGTCGAAGCGTTCGAAACCGGTGTAGCAAAGAAAATGCCGGTTCGCCGCGCGGCCAAACAACGTGAGGCCCAGTTGCTCGGCCAGGCCATGGCCCATGGCGGTGACGCCGTTGCGTGACACGATGATGGGCACCCCCATCTGTGCCGACTTCATCACCATCTCGCTGGTCAGTCGGCCCGTGGTGTAGAAGATCTTGTTGCCGCCGGCCACGCCATGCAGGCCCATCCAGCCGGCAATGGTGTCGATCGCGTTGTGGCGGCCGACGTCTTCGACGAACATCAGCAGTTCGCCACCGCAGAACAAGGCGCAACCGTGAACTGAGCCGGCCTTGCGGTGGATGCTGTTGCGCTGGCGCATCTGTTCGAGCAGCGCATGCAAGGTGGTCTGGCGAATCCTGGCCTGGCTGGCGTCGGGCAGCTTCACCGAGCCCAGTTGGGACATCATGTCGCCAAACACCGTGCCTTGGCCGCAGCCGGTGGTCACCACCCGGCGTGCGGTTTTCTGTTCAATGTCGGCGATGCCGCTGTGGGTCTTGACCGCCGCCGCGCCGACCTCCCAGTCGACCGTGATCGACTCGACCTCTGCCACCTGGGTGATCAGCCGCTGGTTCAGCAGGTATCCCAGCACCAGTAGCTCGGGGCTGGCGCCCAGCGTCATCAGCGTGACGAGTTCGCGCTTGTCGACGAACAGGGTGAGCGGTCGTTCGGCCGGGATGTGGATGCTGCGACGCTCACCGTACTCGTCAAGGATGGTGATCTCGCGCAGCAATTCGCCCTGGGCTGCCGTCAGCCGCGGCGCGCCCGGCACCGGCTGCGGACAGTTCGGTGCATCGAAAGCCAGCGGTGGCAGCGGGTCGGCCAGCATGCGCTTGCCGCGACGCCTTACTTCTTGGCGACGGCTGTCTTGACCGCAGTCGACGCGGAGGCCGCGGGCGCAGAGGCCGCGGGTGTAGGCGCCGCACCAGCGGCCACATAAGGCCCTGGATCGGCGCAAGGCGGTGTGGCCACCGGTGCTGATGCCGGCTTGCCTGCTTTTTTGGCGCTGGCCTGGTAGCCGCCAGCCACCTTGTCCATGGCTTGGCAGAGCTTGTAGGCGTCGACCTTGCCGGCGTGGGCCGTTTTGGCAGCCGCTTCCGCGGCCTTGGCCTTGGCCTCGTCGCCCGGCGCTGGCAACTTGGCCAGCGCGGACCCGCCGGTCAGCATGCCAATCAGCGTGGCAGTCAGGGCCAGCAGCGTGGTTGCAGCAATGCGCTTCATGGAGTCTCCAGCGTCTGTGGGTCGTGATCAATCAGGCTTGGGGCGCGGCCTGCGGCGCCGGTTCTTGCGAGCGCTTAGCGGGTATCTTGCCAGCCTTGACGTCGTCGAACCACAACTCGTGGTGCTCCTTGGCCCAGGCCTCGTCGACATAGCCGGTACGCATGGCTTGGTAAGCGCCTTTCATGCCGATCGTGCCCATGTAGATGTGGCCTGCGAACATCGCCAGCATCACCATCGCAGCCGCCGAATGCACCATCTGAGCGATCTGCATGTCAGGTCGCAGGTACGCCAAGCCAGGGATCAACTTGTCGAGCACCAGGCCAGAGGCCACCACCAAACCGCCCAGCGCCAGCACGCCCAGCCAGAAAACCACTTTCTCGCCGGCATTGAACCGGTGCGAAGCGACTTCTTGGCCCCCGAACATGCCGCCAAACCGCATCAGCCAGGTCAGGTCTTGCTTGCTCGGCAGGTTGTCCTTGACGAAGGTGATCAGCATCAGCAGCAACGACACTGCAAACAAGGGGCCGGCAAAGTTGTGCGCGGTCTTGAGCGCATAGGTCAAGGCTCCGAACAGCGTGCCGCCGAGCACCGGCAACAGCAAGAACTTGCCGAACGACATCACCAGGCCTGAGACCGCCAAGGTCACGAAGGCGATGGCGTTGGTCCAGTGGGTCGCACGTTCGAAGGGCGTGAAACGCTCGATCACCCGGCCGGTGTCGACGCCATGCCCGCCGAGCGGGCCTCGGCGCCAATAGAACAATGCCAGGGTCAGCAGCGCGATCAGTATCAGCGAGCCGCCATAGGGGATGATCCATTGGTTGCGCACCTGGCGCCAGGCTTCACCCGCATTGTTCAAACGCACGCCGGGGTACTGGACCAAGGGCTGGATCAGCACCCCTTTTTCGGCACCCGGCAGGTTTGAGATTCCCGGCGTGTTGCCGGACTCCCGAACCGCGCGCCACAGGGGCGCGTTGTTGCCCGGCTGGCTCTTGGCGCGCTCGGCATTGCTGTCGCCAGGCTTGGGGTCGGCTGCGGCGACATAGCCTGCAGGCGGCGACTTGCCCTCAGCGCCGGACTGGGCCAGCACCGGCACGGCGCCGGCGATCAGTGCCGAGACCAGCAGCGCACGGGTCAGCCATTGATGCATTGGTTTTTGCATGTCCACTCCTGGGCCGTTGGCGCTGTCAAGGCGTGATCGGCGCGCGGGAATACTCGTTCTGGCCCTGCGAGCGCTTGCGAAGTTGCTGCTCCCAGCTGGTCTTGTCGCCGACCTGCCAGCCTCGGGCGATGAAGTCAGCGCGTGCGCCTGCCCAGGGCTTGTCATCGGACTTCTGGGTGGCTGCGGTCTGGACTTTCTCAGCGCATGCGCCGAGCAGCAGCGCCGCAGCCGCCAGCGTGAGGGTGTAGGCGGTCTTCATGATTTGGTCGCAGGTGGTTGAACGCTGCCGCCCGGCTTGCCGTAAGCGGTACCCCAGCCCCAGACTTCGCTGCCCTTGCCACGTGTGAGCACCCGGTTGCGGAAGATGTCGGCGACCACGTCGCCGTCGCCGCCCAGCAAGGCCTTGGTCGAGCACATCTCGGCGCAGGCTGGCAGCTTGCCCTCGGCGAGCCGGTTGCGACCGTACTTCTCGTATTCGGCGTTGCTGCCGTTGGCCTCTGGGCCGCCGGCGCAGAAGGTGCATTTGTCCATCTTGCCGCGCAGGCCGAAAGCACCGTTGGTCGGAAATTGTGGTGCGCCGAATGGGCAGGCGTAGCTGCAGTAGCCGCAACCTATGCAGATGTCCTTGTCGTGCAGCACCACACCTTCGTCGGTGCGGTAGAAGCAGTCGACCGGGCACACCGCCATGCAGGGTGCATCGCTGCAATGCATGCAGGCCACCGAGATACTTTTCTCGCCGGGCAAGCCGTCATTGAGGGTGACCACACGGCGGCGGTTCACGCCCCATGGCACGTCGTGTTCGGCTTTACAGGCAGTGACGCAACCGTTGCACTCGATGCAGCGCTCGGAGTCGCAGATGAATTTCATGCGGGCCATAGAGGGTCTCCTTCTACGCGAGTTCGATTTGGCAGACGGTGGTCTTCGTCTCTTGCATCATCGTCACACTGTCATAGCCGTAGGTGGTGGCGGTGTTGATCGCCTCGCCGCGGATCACCGGCATCGCCCCACTCGGGTAGTAGGCCGCCAGATCCAGCCCACCCCAGCGGCCCGAGAAGTGGAAAGGCAGGAACACGGTCTCGGCGTTGACCCGCTCGGTCACCTGGGCCTTGACCTTGATGCCTTTGAAACTGGGCAGGTCGAGCATCGTCGGGGTCTTGACCCAGACGTCGTCGCCGTTGCGGATGCCGCGGTCATTGGCAGCCTTGGGGTTGATCTCGACGAACATCTCCTGCTGCAGTTCGGCCAGCCAGGGGTTGGATCGCGTTTCCTCGCCGCCGCCTTCGTACTCGACCAGACGGCCGCTGGTCATGATCAGTGGGAAGGTCTTGCCGATGTACTTGTTTTTGTCCTGCACGCTCTTGAACAGCGTGGGCAGGCGCCAGAAAGCTTTCTTGTCGTCGTGCGTGGGGTACTTGGCGACCAGGTCCGCGCGATTGCTAAAGAGCGGTTCGCGGTGCTGCGGGATCGGGTCGGGGAAGTTCCAGACGATGGCGCGCGCCTTCGCGTTGCCGAACGGGTGGCAACCGTGCACCTTCATCGCCACGCGGATGATGCCGCCTGACGAATCGGTCTTCCAGTTTTTGCCCTCGGCGGCTTTCTGCTCGGCCTCGGTCAAGTCGCCCCACCAGCCGAGTTTCTTCAGCAGCAGGTGATCGAACTCGGGGTAGCCGGTGGTCAAGTCAGCGCCCAGCGAGTGCGAGCCGTCGGCGGCCAGCAGCGACACGCCCTCACGCTCGACACCGAAGTTGGCGCGGAAGTTGCCGCCGCCGTCCATCACATGCTTGCTGGTGTCATACAGGTTGGGCGATCCCGGGTGCTTGAGCTCAGGCGTTCCCCAGCAAGGCCAAGGCAGACCGAAGTAGTCGCCATCCAGTGAGTAACCCGTCTCCTTGTCAATGCCGCCTTTGGCTTTGAGCGTCTTGACGTCGAAGGCATGCATGTTGCGCATGTGGGCCTTCAAGCGCTCCGGGCTCTGGCCCGAATAGCCAATCGTCCAGACACTGCGGTTGATCTCTCGCAGGATCGACTCGGGCTCGGGCTCGAGCATTCCGGCCTTGCCCGGCACCATCTTGAAGTTCTTGACCAATTCCTTGTCGAAGCCTAGCTTCTGAGCCAGTTGGAACATGATCATGTGGTCGGTCCGCGACTCCCACAGCGGCTCGATCACCTTCTCGCGCCACTGGATTGAGCGGTTCGACGCGGTGCATGAGCCGCTGGTCTCGAACTGGGTGGCCGCAGGCAGCAGGTAGACGGCCCGGTTCGGATTCTGGTCCGCTGACTTGCCGGTGACCGGCGGCATCGCCGCCATGGCCGCAGTGGCCGACGGGAAGGGGTCGATCACGACCAGCAGGTCGAGTTTGTCCAT
>CANFPU010000147.1 GCA_947448955.1 Burkholderiales bacterium | reverse complement strand
GGCTTTTGAGAGATCGGCTTGTCCGGAAAGATACGAATAAAGATCCGGCCGCCCCGCTTGATGTGACGCGAAATGGCCCGACGGGCTGCTTCGATCTGGCGCGCCGTGATACGGCCTCGCTCGGTGGCCTTCAACCCGAAATCGCCGAACGACACATTGGCACCACGGGTGGCGACGCCGGTGTTGCGGCCTTTTTGTTCCTTGCGGAATTTGCGACGTGCTGGTTGCAGCATGTTTTCTACTCCTTACGCGGCACCGGTGCCAGGCGCGGCGATTTTTCGCACACGCTTGGCCGCCGGACGACCGTCAGCCCCGACATCTCCGGGCTTGCTGTCGGTCGGTGCAGCATCGCTGCGCGGACCGCGATCTGCGCCTGGGCGCGGACCACGGCGGTCTGGTGAGCCAGGCCCGCCAGGGCCGCCTGGACGTGGGCCGCGGCGTGGCCGACGGTCTTCTTCCTGGCCTTCTGGCCTGGCGCTGCCGGGTGCATCGCCGCGACCGAGATGGTCACCCCGATAGACCCAAACCTTGCAGCCGATCACGCCATAAGTGGTCCTGGCTTCCGAGAACCCGTAGTCGATGTCGGCCCGCAAGGTGTGCAGTGGCACGCGGCCTTCGCGGTACCACTCGCAGCGGGCAATCTCGATACCATTCAAGCGGCCCGACGACATGATCTTGATACCCAGCGCACCAAGACGCATCGCGTTCTGCATCGCACGTTTCATGGCGCGACGGAACATGATGCGCTTTTCGAGCTGCTGGGTGATCGAGTCCGCGATCAACTGAGCATCGATCTCCGGCTTGCGCACCTCTTCGATGTTCACCGCCACCGGCACGCCAAGCCGGCGCGTCAGTTCGGCCTTCAGGTGCTCGATGTCCTCGCCCTTCTTGCCAATCACTACACCCGGGCGAGCCGAGAAAATAGTGATTCGAGCGTTCTTGGCGGGTCGCTCGATCAGCACGCGCGAGACCGCCGCGTTCTTGAGCTTCTTCTTCAGGTACTCGCGTACATCGAGGTCTTCCGCGAGCATGCCCGCGAAGTTGCGCCGCGAGGCGTACCAGCGCGAAGCCCAGGCGCGGGTCACCGAAAGGCGAAAGCCAGTCGGATGGATCTTTTGTCCCATATTTTTCCCCAGCCTTTCAGTTACCGACGGTCACAAAGATGTGACATGTGGGCTTGCTGATGCGGTTACCACGGCCCTTGGCGCGAGCCGAAAAGCGCTTGAGCGTGGCACCTTGCTCGATGTAGATCGAGGTGATCTTGAGCTCGTCGATGTCGGCGCCGTCGTTATGCTCGGCGTTCGCGATCGCGGACTCCAGCGCCTTCTTGACGATACCGGCAGCCTTCTTTTGGGTGAATGCCAGGATATTGAGCGCCTGATCCACCCTCTTGCCGCGGACGAGGTCAGCGACCAAGCGGCCCTTGTCGGCCGACAGGCGCACACCCCGTACGATTGCTTTGGTTTCCATCGTCGGCCCCTTACCGCTTCGCCTTCTTGTCCGCCGGATGACCCTTGAAATTGCGGGTCATGGCGAACTCACCGAGCTTGTGACCGACCATTTGGTCGCTCACATAGACGGGGACGTGTTGTTTGCCGTTGTGAACGGCGATCGTGAGGCCGATGAAATCAGGCAGGATCGTCGAACGACGGGACCAGGTCTTGATCGGCTTCTTGTCCTTGCCAGCCACTGCTTTTTCAGCTTTGGCCTGAAGGTGGTGGTCCACGAAGGGACCTTTTTTAAGTGAGCGTGCCATGGATCGATACCCTTACTTCTTGCGCCGCGACACGATCATGCTCTGTGTACGCTTGTTGCTGCGAGTGCGGTAGCCCTTGGTCAGCGTGTTCCACGGCGACACCTGAGCCTGGCCTTCACCAGTGCGGCCTTCGCCACCGCCGTGCGGGTGATCCACCGGGTTCATCGCAACACCCCGGACGGTCGGACGGATGCCCTTCCAGCGGATCGCGCCTGCCTTGCCGTACTGGCGCAGGTTGTGCTCTTCGTTGGAGACCTCGCCGATGGTGGCCCGGCAATCGATGTGGATTTTGCGAACCTCACCCGATCGCAAGCGGACTTGGGCGTAAGTGCTTTCACGCGCCATCAAGGTCACCGAAGTGCCGGCTGATCGCGCGATCTGAGCGCCTTTGCCAGGCAGCATCTCGACACAGTGAATGGTTGAACCGACCGGGATGTTGCGGATTGGCAGCGTGTTGCCCGCCTTGATCGGCGCCTCGGCACCGCTCAACAGCTTGGCACCGATCTCAAGCCCACGGGGGGCGATGATGTAGCGGCGCTCGCCATCGGCGTAGCAAACCAGTGCAATGTGCGCTGTCCGGTTCGGGTCATACTCGATGCGCTCAACTTTGGCCGGAATGCCATCCTTGTTGCGTACGAAATCGACGACACGGTAGTGGTGCTTGTGGCCACCACCCTTGTGCCGAACAGTGATGTGACCGTTGTTGTTGCGGCCGGAATTCTGCTTCTGGGGCTCGAGCAGCGATGCCTCAGGCGCGCCCTTGTGCAGGTGCTTGTGCACCACTTTGACCACGGCACGGCGGCCTGGTGAAGTGGGTTTGACTTTGACGACGGCCATGGTTTACGCAGCCTCCCCAGAGAAGTTGAGCTCCTGGCCCGGCTTCAACGACACATACGCCTTTTTGGCGTGGTCGCGGCGACCGATGCGGCCTCCGAAGCGCTTGGCTTTGCCCTTTTGGTTGGCGACGTTGACCTCGAGCACCTCGACTTTGAACAGCAGCTCGACGGCTGCTTTGATCTCGGGTTTGGTTGCGTCACGCAGCACCTTGAACAACACCTGGTTGTTCTTTTCGAGCACGCTGGTGGCCTTTTCGGACACGATCGGCGCGACCAGAACCTGCGCCAAGCGGGCTTCGGTGAACTTCAGATTCATTGCACCGTGGCTCATGCGAACATCTCCTTGAGCTGCTCAATCGCGGCCTTGGTCACAAGAATCTTCTTGTAATAAACCAAAGACAACGGATCGGCGTAACGCGGCTCGATCACCAGCACATTGGCCAGGTTGCGCGAAGCCAGTGCCAAGTTGTCGTCGACAACGTCGGCAATCACCAACACCGACTCCAAGCCCATGGCCTTGAACTTGGCCGCGAGGAGTTTGGTCTTTGGTGCTTCGATCGAGATCGAGTCGACGACTGCCAGACGGCCATCGCGTGCCAACTGCGAAAGAATGGCCGCCATACCGGCGCGGTACATCTTCTTGTTGACCTTGTGCGAGAAGTTCTCGTCAGCCTTGTTCGGGAAGGTGCGACCACCGCCGCGCCAGATCGGCGACGAGGTCGAACCGGCGCGCGCGCGGCCAGTGCCCTTCTGACGCCAAGGCTTCTTGGTGCTGTGGTGAACCGCTTCCCGGTTCTTCTGTGCGCGGGTGCCTTGACGGGCGTTGGCCTGGTAGGCCACGACCACCTGGTGCACCAGCGCTTCGTTGTAGTCGCGCGCAAACACAGTGTCGGGCGCGTCGAACTTGTCAGTGGCTTGGCCTTGGTCGTTCAGGAGCTCGAGCTGCATCACTGGGCTCCTTTCTTGGCCTTGACCTTGATGGCGGGTCTCACCGTCACAAAGCCGCTGTTGCAGCCCGGTACTGCGCCACGCACTAGCAATAGCTGACGGGCTTCATCGATACGCACGATGTCCAGATTCTGGGTTGTGACGGTGTCGTCACCCAGGTGGCCGGACATTTTCTTCCCGGGGAACACGCGACCAGGATCCTGCGCCATCGAGATCGACCCAGGCACGTTGTGCGAACGGCTGTTGCCGTGCGACGCGCGCTGGGATTTGAAATGATGGCGTTTGATCGTGCCCGTGAAGCCCTTGCCAATGGTGGTGCCTTGCACGTCCACCCGCTGGCCTACCGCAAACAAGGTCACGGGAACAGTGGCACCCGGCGCATAGTGACCAAGGATGTCGGCAGGGACGCGAAATTCGCGCAGGATTTCGCCGGATTCCACACCCGCCTTGGCGAGGTGGCCGGCATCGGGCTTGGACACGCGAGAGGCTTTGCGCGATCCGAACGCCACTTGCAGGGCGTTGTAGCCGTCGTTTTGCTCAGTTTTGACCTGGGTGACGCGGTTGTTCGACACATCGAGCACCGTCACAGGAATGGCGTCGCCATCGTCCGTGAAGATGCGCATCATGCCGACCTTGCGGCCCAGCAAACCGAGTCGATAGCCTGTTGCGGCTGTCGTCATGGCTTTTCTCCAGCCCCCGATCCATTTCATTGGAGGGGGCTTTTGTTTCAAACACCCGACATCGATTGGCCGGGGATGACTTTTGACCAGAAGTTCAACTGACTTGCTGCGTCAGTCTGACTTTGGCCATTTCGCTGATCGGCCCAGCTTGGTGCTGTGCCGTCGGCGAAAAGCTGATGAGTATAGCTTGCATGCGGGCAGGCCCGCAAGTCTGCCTACTTATTGCAGCTTGATTTCGACGTCCACACCTGCCGGCAGGTCGAGTTTCATCAACGCGTCAACAGTCTTGTCGGTCGGGTCGACGATATCCATCAAGCGTTGGTGGGTGCGGATCTCGAACTGATCGCGCGAGGTCTTGTTGACGTGTGGCGAGCGCAGGATGTCAAAGCGCTGCATGCGCGTTGGCAGTGGCACAGGCCCTTTGACGATCGCGCCAGTGCGCTTTGCCGTTTCGACGATCTCGAGCGCTGACTGGTCAATCAGCTTGTAATCAAACGCCTTCAGGCGGATGCGGATCTTTTGCTTTTGCATGACTTGTCCTTGGTAAAGAGCGATGAGGCCGGCAGGGTCGCAGGGCGACCGTCCCGGCAGGTCATGCAAGGTTTAAGCAATGATTTTGGCGACGACGCCGGCGCCGACGGTGCGGCCGCCTTCGCGGATCGCGAAACGCAGGCCTTCTTCCATCGCGATCGGCGCAATCAGCTTGACCGTGATGCTGACGTTGTCCCCAGGCATCACCATTTCTTTGTCAGCCGGCAACTCCACCGCACCCGTCACGTCCGTCGTGCGGAAGTAGAACTGCGGCCGGTAGTTGTTGAAGAACGGCGTGTGACGGCCGCCCTCTTCCTTGCTCAGCACATAGATCTCGGCCGTGAAGTGCGTATGCGGCTTGACGCTGCCCGGCTTGCACAGCACCTGACCGCGCTGCACGTCTTCACGCTTGGTGCCGCGCAGCAAGATCCCGACGTTGTCGCCAGCCATGCCCTGGTCGAGCAGCTTGCGGAACATCTCAACGCCCGTGCAGGTGGTCTTCTGCGTGTCCGCAATGCCGACGATCTCGATTTCCTCGCCCACCTTGATGATGCCGCGCTCGACCCGACCCGTCACCACTGTGCCACGGCCAGAGATCGAGAACACGTCCTCGACCGGCATCAGGAACGCCCCATCGATCGCGCGCTCAGGCGTCGGGATGTAGCTGTCCAGCGCTTCGGCCAGCTTGAAGATCGCTTGCTCGCCGAGCACACCGGTGTCGCCTTCGAGTGCCAGCTTGGCGCTGCCGTGCACGATCGGGGTGTCGTCGCCCGGGAAATCGTACTTGTCAAGCAGCTCGCGCACTTCCATCTCGACCAGCTCGAGCAACTCGGCGTCGTCGACCATGTCGCACTTGTTCAGAAACACGATGATGTAAGGCACGCCCACTTGGCGCGCCAGCAAAATGTGCTCGCGGGTCTGGGGCATCGGGCCGTCAGCGGCCGAGCACACCAAAATCGCGCCGTCCATCTGCGCCGCACCGGTGATCATGTTCTTCACATAGTCAGCGTGACCCGGGCAGTCGACGTGCGCGTAGTGGCGATTCGCGGTCTCGTACTCGACGTGTGCCGTGTTGATCGTGATGCCCCGGGCTTTTTCTTCCGGCGCAGCATCAATCTGGTCGTAGGCCTTGAACTCGCCGCCGAACTTCTGAGCCAGCACCTTGGTGATGGCCGCCGTCAGCGTGGTCTTGCCGTGGTCGACGTGACCGATCGTGCCCACGTTGACGTGGGGCTTCGTGCGTTCAAATTTACTCTTTGCCATTGCTTCTCTCCAAAAAGAGCTGTTGCCCGTGTGTGTTTAAGGTTTCCGGCACTGGTCCGCCACGGGCAGCTGACCAACCACAAACTTTGTGGCACCAAAGACCATCCTGAGTCCACTCTCATCAGCGACTTCGGCGCCTCCGTCAAGCGTGCCCCGACAGCAACCCGGCGAAGCCGGCTCCGCGACGGCAACTTGGTTGGGCCGCGTCGTCGCCTACTTTGCCCGAGACGTGATGATCGCGTCGGCGACGTTCTTGGGCGCTTCGCTGTAGTGCTTGAATTCCATCGTGTACGTCGCACGACCTTGCGACATTGAGCGCAGCGTGGTCGAGTAGCCGAACATTTCCGACAGTGGCACTTCAGCCTTGATGACCTTGCCGCCGCCAGGCATGTCGTCCATGCCTTGCACCATGCCGCGGCGTGACGACAGGTCGCCCATCACCGAGCCGGCATAGTCCTCAGGGGTCTCAACTTCTACCGCCATCATCGGCTCCAGAATCACCGGCGAGGCCTTGCGGCAGCCGTCCTTGAAGCCCAGCGACGCGGCCATCTTGAAGGCGTTTTCGTTCGAGTCCACCTCGTGGTAAGAACCGAAGGTCAGTGTGACCTTGACGTCGACCACCGGGAAACCGGCCAGCACGCCATTGGGCAGCGAGTCGATCACCCCCTTCTGCACTGCCGGGATGAATTCACGCGGTACCACACCACCCTTGATGGCATCGACGAACTCGAAACCCTTGCCAGGCTCCTGAGGCTCGACCTTGAAGACGACGTGGCCGTACTGGCCCTTGCCGCCGGATTGGCGCACGAACTTGCCCTCAACATCGGAGACTGACTTGCGGATCGTCTCGCGGTAGGCCACCTGCGGCTTGCCGACGTTGGCCTCGACGCCGAACTCGCGCTTCATGCGATCGACGATGATTTCAAGGTGCAGTTCGCCCATGCCCGAGATGATGGTCTGGCCGGACTCTTCGTCGGTCTTGACGCGGAAGGACGGATCCTCAGCGGCCAAACGGCCCAAGGCGATGCCCATCTTCTCCTGGTCGGCCTTGGTCTTGGGCTCAACCGCCTGCGAGATCACTGGCTCCGGGAAAATCATCTTCTCGAGCGTGATGATCGACGCCGGGTCGCACAGGGTTTCACCCGTGGTCACGTCCTTCAAGCCGACGCAGGCGGCGATGTCGCCGGCCAAGATTTCCTTGATTTCTTCCCGCTGGTTGGCGTGCATCTGCAGGATCCGCCCGATGCGCTCTTTCTTGCCGCGGATCGGGTTGTAGACCGAGTCACCCGACTTCAGCACGCCAGAATAGACGCGCACGAAAGTCAGTTGCCCGACGTAAGGGTCCGTCATCAACTTGAAGGCCAGCGCCGAGAACTTCTCTTCGTCGGTGCGATGACGCACCACTGCGTTGTCGTCGTCGTCGGTGCCCGGCACTGGCGGGATGTCAGCCGGTGACGGCATGAAGTCGACCACACCATCAAGCATGCGCTGGACGCCCTTGTTCTTGAAGGCCGAGCCGCAGAACATCGGCTGGATCTCGGCGGCGATGGTGCGCGAACGGATGCCATCCTTGATCTCCGCCTCGGTCAGGTCACCTGACTCGAGGTACTTGTTCATCAGCTCTTCCGACGATTCGGCGGCCGCTTCGAGCATGTTCTCGCGCCACTTCTTGGCTTCTTCAAGCAGATCGGCTGGGATCTCACGGTAGTCAAACTTCATGCCTTGCGACGCCTCATCCCAGATGATCGCCTTCATCTTGATCAGGTCGATGACGCCGGTGAACTGGTCCTCGGCCCCAATCGGGATCACGATCGGCACCGGGTTCGCCTTCAGGCGCACCTTCATCTGGTCGACGACCTTGAAAAAATTCGCGCCGGTGCGGTCCATCTTGTTGACGAACGCCAAACGCGGCACTTTGTACTTGTTCGCTTGGCGCCAGACGGTTTCCGACTGAGGCTGCACACCACCCACGGCGCAATACACCATACAGGCACCGTCGAGCACGCGCATCGAACGCTCGACTTCAATCGTGAAGTCGACGTGTCCGGGGGTGTCAATGATGTTGATGCGGTGCTCGGGGTAACCCAGCTCCATACCCTTCCAGAAACAGGTCGTGGCCGCCGACGTGATCGTGATGCCGCGCTCCTGCTCCTGCTCCATCCAGTCCATTGTGGCGGCGCCATCATGTACTTCCCCGATCTTGTGGTTCACACCGGTGTAGAACAGGATTCGCTCGGTGGTCGTGGTCTTGCCGGCATCGATGTGCGCGGAAATGCCAATGTTGCGATAGCGCTCGATGGGGGTCTGGCGGGCCATGGTGTCACTCCAAATACAGGAGCCGCCCTCGGGTCAGTGATAACCCGGATGGGGCGGCCGAAAAGGCTTGAGGAAAGGTCTTAGAAGCGGAAGTGCGAGAACGCCTTGTTGGCCTCGGCCATGCGGTGGACCTCGTCACGCTTCTTCATCGCGCCGCCGCGACCTTCGCTGGCCTCGAGCAACTCATTGGCCAGGCGGGCGGCCATCGACTTCTCGCCGCGCTTGCGGGCCGATTCCTTCAGCCAGCGCATAGCCAATGCCATCCGACGAACGGGGCGAACTTCCACGGGAACTTGGTAGTTCGCACCGCCGACGCGACGGGACTTGACTTCGACCATCGGCTTGACGTTGTTGATGGCGACCATGAAGATCTCCAGCGGGTCCTTGCCTACTTTCTTCTCGACTTGCTCAAGCGCACCATAAATGATGCGCTCGGCGATGGCTTTCTTGCCCGACTCCATGACGACGTTCATGAACTTGGACAGATCGACCGAACCGAATTTCGGATCAGGCAGGATTTCGCGTTTGGGTACTTCGCGACGACGTGGCATGACGATTCCTTATGAAGCTTCAGTTGGCGCCAGGGCGCTGAGCCACCCGCACCTGAAAGATCACGCAACGGATCTTTCACTTACTCGGCACCTTGACCAGAAGTCAGGGCTTGCCGCGACAGTCACTGCACCAGTCTAACGGCCGGTCGTGACAAACATTTGTCAGACCCGGGTTCGGGTCATTTTTCGGAGCGGATGATCAACTCAACGCGCACCGGAAGAGGATCAGGCCTTCTTCGGCCGCTTGGCACCGTACTTCGACCGCGACTGACGACGGTCCTTGACACCCTGCAGGTCCAGCGAGCCACGCACGATGTGGTAGCGAACGCCAGGCAAGTCCTTGACCCGCCCACCGCGCACCAGCACGACGCTGTGCTCCTGAAGATTGTGACCCTCACCGCCGATGTAGGAGATGATCTCAAAGCCATTGGTCAGGCGCACTTTGGCGACTTTCCGCAGCGCCGAGTTCGGCTTTTTCGGAGTGGTGGTGTAGACGCGAGTGCAGACACCGCGGCGCTGCGGGCAATTCTGCATCGCAGGCGATTTGCTCTTGACGACTTCGACCTCACGGCCGTGGCGTACGAGCTGGTTGATGGTTGGCATAAGTAACTTGTTCCCGTTTGAAGTCACGCATCCCGGCAGGCCGACTCACCGACGCCCAGGGTCCGAAGCGAAAACGGCGCCGGGGCCGCACCAAGGTGCGGGACACGACGCCAGATGCGACAGATGCGAGCACCTTGACCACTGGACGCTCGAGCGATGCGAGCGCATGAAATGCCGAAAAGCCTTCCATTATATGCAACACTGCCAGCTGAGGCAAGTGTTGCCCCGACCGAAATCGCTTTGCTTTGGGTGCTGATTTGGAAAATCCAATGGTGTGGGCCGTTCTCGACACCAATGTGGTGCTGGACTGGCTGGTTTTCGACGATCCGCGCTCGCGCAGTCTGGGTCAATGCCTCGTCTCAGGTCGGCTGCGCTGGGTGGCCACGCGGGCCATGCTCGACGAGCTGACGGAGGTACTTTTGCGACCGGTCATTGCCAGACACTGCATCAATCCCGAGGCCACGCTGGCAGGTGTGCAAAAGTACTGCTGCCTGATGCCCGCGCCGCCGAGCGGGGTGGATCCTGCGCCCGCGTGTGCAGATCCCGACGACCAGATGTTCATCGACTTGGCCTGGTCAACATCCTCCGCCTGGTTGTTCAGCCGCGATCGCGCCCTGCTTGAGCTGGCCAAACCAGCCCGGGCGCGTGGCATCCACATCACAACACCCGCGCTTTGGACAGGGATCGGTATGCGTCCGGCGAACGCATCTTGACGAATGCGACGAGCCTCAGATAGAGATCGTCGTCGGCGTCCAGCGGTGGGGGAGCAAGTCGTCGATGCGGCTGGCCGGATGGGTTGGCAGGCGCTCGAGGATGTCCTCCAGATAGGCGTACG
>CANFPU010000146.1 GCA_947448955.1 Burkholderiales bacterium | reverse complement strand
GCTCTGGCACAAGATGAAATATACTTGGATGGCTGTCAAATGTCGAAATTCTGTAGAGCTAGAGGCGGATGTTGATCACATCATTTCGAATTTCGGAACAACCTACAAGTTCAGCTTTTGATGATAATAACTTGATGGGAAGAGCTTAAATGGTCAAAAAACAGCGTTCTCAAAATTGACTCTTTGCTGTAAAGTTTTAAAACTATGAACGTTTCGTGCGCTTGTCTATCGGCACGAGTCTATCGGCACGAGACATCACGATACCGCATCTGCCGACCCATGCCTTGCACAACCTTGCGGCCTCAGACTGCCAACGCACCCGATCAACGCCGGCTTCCGCAACCAGCATGCCATGCCAGTCGGCCTGGGTGTTGGGGGTCTGGGAATCTGGATTGCTTCACCCCACCCCAAACCACCCCCACCCTCATCCCCACACCCGCGCCGTCCGACGCCCGAAGGCTGGCTGCCGCTCCGACTGCGGCATGGTGATCGGCGGTATCCGCTTGATCGAGAAGCGCGGCGGCAAATCGGGTCACTGGCTGGCCGACGGCGCTAGCGGCAGCGAAGCCGGCTGAACCCGCATCGCCGGGAGGGGCGGGCGCATTGCGGCGAACTCGCGCCAGCCATGCACGGTCAGGGGTGCTTGGCACTGGAAAGCCTTGCTGTCGCCGTTTTTGCAGGGCGCGAAGAAAGTCTTCGAATCGGCATTGCGGAACTCCCGCAGGCGCTGTGCCAGCCAGCGCGCGCGGTCGACCTGCCCTTGGTCTGCCAGACGCTCGGCCCAGGCCATCATCAGCCGGGTGTCGAGCAGCGAGTGCGGTGCCCGGGCAAAGCCCAGCGCGGTGCTGGCCAGTGAACTGGGGTTGGTCGCCGCAGCGTAGTCAGCATGGTGGGCAAACAGCGGGCTGCGTTGGCCTTGCTCGATGCGCTCAGCGAGTGACGCGCTGCCCTCGGATGGCGCGTAGATCGCGACCACTTGTTGATAGTCCAGCATCGACGCCGCGCCTGCTAGCGTCATCAGCGCGCCGGCAGCGAGCCCCCAGCGCCCAGCGCTTGGCAGGGCCGGCGATGCGGTCGTCGCGGGTGCGGGCACACCCAGCACAAAACCCCAAGCCAGCGCAGCGGGCAGCAGGAAGTAGGCGTACCAAAGCGGGTACTCGACCAGGCTGTGCAGCGCCACCGTGATCACCAACATCAGGCCGGCGCTGGCCACCACGGCGGCGTCGCCGGTTGCGCTGCGTGCCCGAAGCAACCCTTGCCACAGCGCCAGCAGCAGCAGTACGGTCACGGTCGCCGCCGCTGGCAGGCCCAGTTCGACGGCCAACTGCAGCAGCAGGTTGTGGCAATGGTCGAAAAAAGCGATCGGCCGATTGGGAAAAGCGCTCAGGCTCCAAGCCAGATTGAATTCACCAAAACCGACCCCGGTCCAAGGCTGTGCCGCGATCAGTTCGATGGTGTTGTGCCAAATGTTCATCCGAGAGTTCGGGCTTTCGACGGCCGCAGCGCCCTCGGCCAGCTGCCGGGCGCTCGCGCCCAGCGTCTGCGCACTGATGCGCCCGTACCAGGCCATCGCGGCATAAGCCAGCGCATAGAGCAAGGGCGTGGCAGCCAGCAGCCAGCGCGCCGATCGTGACAAGCGCCGGTCGAGCAGCGCCCAGCCCAACAGCAAGCCCAGGCCGACGGCGCCGGTGCGCGAGGCGGTCAGCTCGACCGCCCACACCATCAAGGCGGCCACCGCCCAGAGCGCTGCGCGCGGTAGCCAGCGCAGCTCGTGCAGCGCCACGGCCGCAACCAGCGCCCAGAGCAGCAGGCTGCACAGGTGGTTGGGCTGGCGCAGGTTGCCCACTGCCCGACCGGCCAGGCCGGAATGGGCGATCCAGCTGCCATCGGTCCATTGCGGGGCAAACACCTGCAGCAAGGCCACTGCGCTGCCGGCCAGCCCGGCGACCAGCAGACCCAGCGCCAGCGCGCCGAACGCCATCGGCCCGCCGGGCCTGCGTGCTGCGTTTGCGCCACTGACGACCAGCAGCGCCGCACCGGCCAGAAGACCCACCGCTTGCAACGCCAGCGACATCGGCAGCGCACCCAAGGCCCAACTTGCCAAGGCCTCGCCACCAACGATCGCCAGGGCGCCGAGCAGCGCGGCGATCGACGCCCACAGGCTGCGCCCCGCGCCACGCATCGGCAGCGTCATCACCACGCCGCCCCACAAGGCCACCGCGACGCACTGGTTGAGCAGTGTGGACGAAGGCGGCTGGTTGTAAGCCAACATCGTGGGAACGACGCATGCCAGCAGCGCGGCGGGCAAGCTCAGACCGGCTTCGCGGATGGGATGGTGGGTCATCGATGTGGCGGCGGCCGGCAAGGCGGCCTCGGTCAGGGTGCGGGACGGGTAAACCATAACCGCTTAGGTTGAGGGTCGCGACGGACCGGCTAGATCAAAGCTGTTTCAGCCAGTCCAGTAGCAAGGCCGTCACCTGGGTCGGCGCCTCCTGCTGGGTCCAATGGCCAATGCTTGGCAGGACATGCGCACCACGCAGCCCGGGCAGGTGCGGCGCCATCGCATCGACCGGATTGACGCCTGGGAGCATCCTCAGCGCCAGATCGCGGTCGCCGCCGATGAACAGCGCGGGCTGTTCGATTCGCTGCGCCTTGAATCCTTGTTGCCAGGCGAAATCGCCGGGGTGATTGCGGTAGCGATTGAGGGGCCCGAAAAATCCCGAGGACTTGAACTCGGCGACGAAGCAGTCCTCGTCGGCAGCGGTCAGCCAGGCGGGAAAGGGTTGCGGGTCGGGCAGTCGATCCAGCAGGCTGGCCCCATGCGGTTTGTCCTTGGGCCAGCTGCCATCGGGCGCGTCGCCGCTCAGCGCGTAGTAGAACTTGCGCAAGCTGGCGCGGACGTCCGCTTCGAGCTCGGCCTCGGCCACGCCGACATCCTGGAAATACACCTGGTAGAAAAACCGGCCCTTGTCGGTGAAGGCTGCTTTGACCTGCTCCAGGAACGGTTTCGCCGGCACCCCCGTCCATGGCACCGACAGCCCCGCAACAGCGCGAACCCGGTCGGGCCGCGTCAGCGCCGTGTTCCAGACGATGGGCGCGCCCCAGTCATGGCCGATCAGCACCGCGCTGCCGTCCGGCGAAAGCCGCTCGATCACGCCAGCCACGTCGGCGGTGATCTGCGCCAGGCTGTAGTCGGCGACCTCGGACGGCTTGTCCGATCCGCCGTAACCGCGAACATCGATCGCGCAGGCGGTGAACCCGGCCTCGGCAATGGGCGCGATCTGGTGACGCCAGCTGTACCAGCCCTCAGGAAATCCATGGACCATCAGCACCAGCGGGCCGGATCCTTGGGCCACGGCGCGAAGCTGGATGCCGTTGGTGGCGACGGTGACAAAGTTGGGGCGCATCGTTTCTCCAGACAAGCGACAGTACCGCCATTGTCTGGTGGCCCCGTGTGTCGCGCACAGCCGGACCGATCTGTGGCCGAGGGGCGCGGCGCTGGATTGACTAGGATGCAGCCGGTCGGCTGGTCCGCTGGTCTGCCATGCGGCTAATCGGCTATCCGGCCATTCAGCCCCCTGCACCTGCTGGCAAGCATTCAACCCCGAGGAGACACCCATGACCTATCAATGCTTCGAGGTGACGATCACCGACAAGATCGCGCACATCGTGCTCAACCGCCCCGACAAGCGCAACAGCATGATCCGCGCGTTTTGGGACGAGCTGCCACGGATCATTGAGGACATCGACCAGAACGCCCGGGCTCGGGTGATCGTGATCTCGTCGACCGGGCCGCATTTCTCGTCGGGCATCGACACCGGGATGTTCTCGGACAACAGCCTCTCGCCCGATGCCGACGCGCAGCGCGAGGCCAGGCTGCAGCACGGCGCGCGCTTTTACGAGTCGGTGCAGCGCATGCAGCGCACCTTCAATCTGCTGGAGAGCTGCCGCATGCCGGTGCTCGCGGCGATCCAAGGCGGCTGCATCGGCGGCGGGGTGGACTTGGCGACCGCCTGCGACATGCGCTACGCCACCGAAGACGCTTTTGTCACCGTGTTCGAGGTCAACATCGGCATGACCGCCGACGTTGGCACCTTCCCCCGGCTGGTCAAGCTGATCCCCGAAGGCATCGTGCGCGAGCTCGCCTATACCGGCCGGCGCATGCCGGCCCGCGAGGCCCAGGCTTGCGGCCTGTTCAACCGGGTCTTCGCCGACCAGACCAGCATGCTCGACGAGGTGATGGCGATCGCCCGCGAGATCGCCAGCAAGGCGCCGCTGGCCGTTTATGGCTGCAAGCGGATGATCAATTACGCGCGCGATCACAGCACTGCGGACGGACTGGACTACATCAGCATCTGGAACGCCAGCATGCTGCAGCGCGAAGAGATCCTGGAGGCGATCAAGGCCAACGGCGAGAAGCGGCCGGGCGTGTTTGTCGACTTGCCGGCGACCCGCAAGCCTTGACCCGCATGAGGCATCGAGTCCTCGGCGCGCTGCATTCGCTGCGTTCACTCGCCCCGGGCAGTGCGCTGGCCGTGGTGGTCGCGTTGGCGGCAAGTTTTGTCGCGCAGTTGCATGGCGGTCCGCAGATGCTCTACGCCTTGTTCTTCGGCGTGGCGTTCCACTACCTCAGCCAGGAGCAGCGCACCAAGCCCGGCATCGAGTTCTGCTCGCGCCATGTGCTGCGTTTGGGCGTGGGTCTGCTGGGTGCGCGAATCACTGCGATGCAAATCGCTGGCCTGGGCTGGGTCACTGCGATCACCGTGGTGGTGGCGGTGATCAGCACGCTGGCCTGCGGGTTGTTGCTGGCGCGCCGGTTTGGCCTGACGCGCGCCCAGGGCGTGTTGTCGGGCGGCGCGGTGGCGATCTGCGGCGCGTCGGCGGCTTTGGCGATCGCTGCGGTACTGCCGCGCGACAAGCACCACGACCGCTTCACGCTGATGGTGGTGATCACGGTTACCGTGTTGTCGACAGTCGCGATGGTGGCCTATCCGTTGATCAGTCGGGCGCTGGGGCTGAGCCCGCAGCTCGCGGGCCTGTTCATCGGCGGCACCATCCATGACGTGGCGCAGGTCGTCGGCGCGGGCTACACGCTGGGCACCGAGGCAGGCGACAGCGCCACCATCGTGAAGCTGTTTCGGGTGGCAATGCTGGCGCTGGTGGTGTTGGTGGTGTCGCTGACCTTCAAGACCGCACGCGAGCAGGCGGCTGCGGCAGACCCGGCTTCACCATCATCCGGCCAGCAGGCTTTGGTGCCCTGGTTTCTATGGCTGTTTGTCGCGATGGTGCTGGCCAACTCCGCCGGAACGATTCCGCCAGCGCTGCAACAAGGCCTGGGCTGGACATCGCGTGCCTGCCTGGTGGTGGCGATTGCTTCGCTCGGCATGAAGACGAGTTTCATGCAGCTGGCCCAGGCCGGCTGGCGGCCGATCGTGCTGATCACGATTGAGACGCTTTGGATGGCGTCGATGGTGCTGGCGGTGATCTGCTGGCGGTGATCTGCTGGCAGCGCCGAGGGGTATTTCGGTGACGCTTCGCCGCTGTGAGGGCAATTTGCCGGTCACCAGCCCTCCATGACCAGCGCTTGCTAGCGCGCGCTATCGCTGCTTCACCCATCGAGCAGGGCGTGGTCGTGGTAGATTATTGTTTGATACCGGTAAAGTAATCGATCTCTGTTTCAATCAGGCGCGACAGGTTGATGATTGGCATGCTGGGTACGCGCCGTCGCGCATGAAGGACTGGACCATGGATGAGGAGCATCCAGTCTCACTCCGCAATGGCCCCGCTGGGGGCCTGGCGGGCTGATGGCCTTGGGCGGGAGCAGGTAACGTGAACAGCCTGAATCGCATCTTTCGCTTGGTGTGGAGCGTGCGCAGTGCCAGTTGGGTGGCGGTCGCCGAGATCGCGCGCGGTTGCAGCAAGCGCTCCGGACAGTCTGGTGCCGTGCTCAACGCTGCGATGCTGCTGGCGGCCGGCATTGGCCCGATGCTGGCGTTGCCGGCCCTGGCCGAGTTGCCGGCTGGCGCGACGGTTCGTGCTGGCACGCTGAGCAGCGCCTTATCGGGCGCCGCGCTGGTCCTCACCCAGAGCACGCCCAAGGCGATCATCGACTGGACGAGTTTCTCGATCGGCCGCGGCAACATGGTCCAGTTCATCCAGCCCGATTCGAACGCGATCGCCCTGAACCGTGTCACCGGTACCGGGGCGTCGGCCATTGACGGTGGACTGCGGTCCAATGGTCAGGTCTGGCTGCTCAACCCCAACGGCCTGATGATCGGCGCTGGCGGACAGATCAACAGCGCCGGCTTTCTTGGCAGCACGCGCGCTTTGTCGGATGCCGATTTCATGGCAGGCCGTTACCAATTCACCGACGCTGCGAAGCCTGGCGCGACGGTCGTCAATCAGGGCACGATCAGCGCGGTCAACGGTGGCTATGTGGCACTGGCTGGTGAGCAGGTCCGCAACGAAGGCCTGGTCCAGGCTGACTTCGGCACCGTGGTGTTGGCGGGGGCAAAGACTTTCGTGATGGACGTGGTCGGTGACAAGTTGATGTCATTTGCGGTGGCCAGCGCGGTGGACCAGTCGCCCGTTGACGGCATGGCGCTGGTCGACAACCGAGGGTCGGTCCGGGCCGACGGTGGGCGCGTGTTGATCACAGCACGTTCGGCGGCGCAGGTGATCGACAGCGTGGTCAATACCGCGGGATTGGTGCAGGCCAACAGCGTCAGCCTGGCGAACGGGAGCCTGGTGCTCGGCAGTGTGACGCTGGACGGCGGTGACAGCGGGCGGGTGAATGTTGATGGTCAGGTCAGCACGAAAGCCGCGATCGGCAAGGCCGGTGCGATCCGCATCTCAGGCGAGTCGATCAGCCTGAGCGATAGCGCCAAGTTGGCGGCAACAGGCCTCGGCGGCGGTGGTGAGATTCTCATCGGCGGGCCGGGTATCGGCAACGCGCAGAACGCCAAGCGCGTGGGCGTCTCTGCTGGTGCAATGATCGATGCGAGTGCCAGCGACGCTGGCGCCAGTGCCGACAGCGCTTCGGGCGGTGGCAAGGTCTCGCTACAGGCTTCGGAGTCGATTGCGATGCATGGCAGCATCAAAGCCGATGCTGCACCGTACAGCCAAGGCAGTGGTGGCGAGGTCAGGGTGCTCGCAGATCTCGCCAACCCTGACAGCCGCACCGTTTTGAGTGGCACGATTTCGGCGCAGGCCGGCCGGGCCGGCGGCAACGGCGGGTTCATCGAAACCTCAGGTAGTCGGGTCGAGATCGACGACCTCGCCCGCGTCAACACCGCGGCGCCAAGTGGGCAGTCGGGCAACTGGCTGATCGACCCGCCCGACCTCACCATCCAAAGCGGTGAAGGCACGTTGACGGGTAGTTTCATCGGAGCGACAACGCTCGCCAACAACCTGGCGAATGGCAACGTCACGCTGGCAACGTCAGCCACCACCAACCAGCAAACCTTGTCAGATGCCAGTTTGCAGCCCGGCAACATCAACGTCAATGCCGCGATTTCCTGGGCGAGCCAGAGCAAACTGACGCTCTCGGCCTATGCCAACATCAACATCAGTGCCGACATCAGTGCCAGCGCCGGAAGTCTGGCGTTGAACTACGGGCAAGGTGCGGCGGCTACCGGCAACACCAACGCTTACGTTCTGCCTTATGGGGTGAGAATCAATTTGCCCGCAGGTTCAAGCTTCTCCACCAAGCGTGGCAGCGATGGGCCAGTCATCGGCTTTACGGTGATCAATGCGCTAGCCTCTCCAAACAGTGCGACCGCGACAGCATTGCGCGACCCCAACAACTCGGTCAAGTACTTTGCATTAGGCGCGGACATCGATGCCTCGACAACGCTGACCGGGAATTCCGGCGCGGGCTTCGAGCCTATTGCGTCGTATGCCGGCGTCTTCGATGGGTTGGGACACAAGGTCAGCAACTTCAACATCAATCGCCCCAGCGAAAGCAATGTGGGCATGTTTTCGACCTTGCCTGTGGGGTCAGTCATCCAAAACCTGGGATTGGTGGGTGGCAGCGTGGTCGGGAGCAGTGCGGTCGGCGGGTTGGTTGGCCGAAACGACGGCATCATCAACAACAGCTACTACACCGGCAATGTGAGCGCAGGCTCCCGGCAGGCGGGTGGACTGGTCGGCATCAACAATGGCGTTATCAACAGCAGCTACGCCACTGGCAGTGTCACGGCAGGGTCTGTTGGTGGTGCGGGCGGCCTCGTGGGGGCACTGCTTAGCGGGGCAGTCAACAGCAGCTATTCATCGGGCAGTGTGAGCAGCAGCGGTGATTTCGTCGGAGGTCTTGCTGGTAGTAGCGATCATGCTGAAGTCAAAAACAGCTACGCGACTGGCACTGTCAGCGGCAGAAACTTCGTTGGTGGATTGGTCGGCACGAATGCCAATGCGTCAATCATCAACAGCTATGCCGCGGGGTCGGTGACCGGCAGCGGGGCATCGGTGGGCGGATTGGTCGGCAGCGGCGCCAATGGCAATGTCTCGAGCAGCTACTGGAACATCGAAACCTCTGGCCAAACGTCGATTGGCCAATCGACAACCACCGGCGGCGTCGGCAACACCGCTGCGCTGATGAAGGCCTCGGCCAACTATGCCGGGTGGGACTTTGTCAACCGGTGGTTGATCGTCGACGGGCAAAGCTATCCGCTGCTGCGAGAACTGATGGTCCCGTTGTTGGTGACGGCCAACAACACCAGCAAGACCTACGATGGACTGTCGTACAGCGGCGGCAATGGCGTGAGCTATTCACGCCCGCCCAACGGCAGCTTGCGAGGAACCCCGTCCTATGGTGGAAATTCCCAGGCCAGCATCAATGCTGGCCTGTACATGATCACCCCTGGCGGGTTGAGTCAATCGAACATCGACCAGGCGAGCTACAACATCATTTTTGTCAGCGGCGCGCTGAAAATCATGCCAGCCCCGCTGACCGTCACCGCCAGCAATGCCAGCAAGACTTACGGGCAGACGCCGACGCTCACGGCTTTTTCGAGCGTTGGTTTGCAGAATGGCGAGACGATAGGCGGCGTGGTGGAGACCAGCGCAGGCGCGGTGGCGACTGCGGGTGTGGCGGGTAGCCCCTACACGATCACAGCCGCTGCAGCCAGCGGCGGCAGTTTCAACCCGGCGAATTACAACATCACGTATGCCAACGGCGCACTGACGGTCAATCCGGCCGTGCTCACGATCAGCGCGAACAACACGAGCAAGACCTACGGGCAGACCTTGACGCTGTCACCGACGGCATTCACTTCAAGCGGCTTGCAGAACGGCGAGACGATTGGCGGCGTGGTGCAGACGAGCGCAGGCGCGGCGGCGACCGCTAGCGTCGTGAGCAGTCCGTACCCGATCACCCCCAGCGCGGCCAGCGGCGGCAGTTTCAACCCGGCAAACTACATCATCACGTATGCCGATGGCGCGCTTGCGGTCTCGCCGGCGCCGATCACCGTGATCAGTGGCAGCCTGACGGGCAGTGTGAGCAAGGTCTATGACGGCAGCAGCGTGGCCACGCTCGCGCCTGGCAACTACCTACTCAACGGCTTTGTTGGCGGCGACGGTGCGACGGTGACCAAGACCAGCGGCAGTTACGACTCTGCGGACGCGGGCACGGGCAAGACCGTGGCCGTGATCCTGAGCGACCGAGACTACCTCGCCAACAGGGGCACGGTCCTGTCGAACTACAGCCTGCCAACCTCAATCACCGGTAATGTCGGGACGATCAACAAAGCGCCACTGACCGTGACCGCGAGCAATGCGACGAAGACTTACGGTCAGACCTTGACCTTGTCGCCGACGGCATTCACTGCGAGTGGATTGCAGAACGGCGAGACGATTGGCGGCGTGGTGGAGACCAGCGCTGGTGCAGCGGCGACGGCGAGCGTCTCGGGCAGTCCGTACCCGATCACCCCCAGCGCGGCCAGCGGCGGTAGTTTCAACTCGGCGAACTACAACATCACGTATGCCAACGGCGCGCTTGTGGTCTCGCCGGCGCCGATCATTGCGATCAGTGGCAGCCTCACGGGGACCGTGGGCAAGGTCTATGACGGCAGCACCGTGGCCACGCTTGCGCCGAGCAACTACGTGCTCAGTGGTTTTGTGGGCGGCGACGGTGCGACGGTGACCAAGACCAGCGGCAATTACGACTCGGCCGGCGCGGGCACGGGCAAGACCGTGACCGTGAGCGGGTTGAGCAACGCTGATTACCTGGCTGGCGGCTCCACCAACCTGTCGAACTACAGCCTGCCGACCTCGATCACCGGCAATGTCGGCAGCATCAGCAGAGCGCCACTGACGGTGACTGCCAG
>CANFPU010000145.1 GCA_947448955.1 Burkholderiales bacterium | reverse complement strand
ACTGTGGAATTGACGGGCAAGTTGCCGCTGAGGTTGAAAGTTGGCAATGTCAGCGGGACCGAGCTACGGTTTCGCGGCAAGCTGGTGGACCTGGGTGCCTCGACGCGCGACAACATGGCCAGTCTCACTTTGCCCTGATCGCCGCATCGAACAGTTTTGTACTTCAACTGCAACGACTTTGATTTGGCCTCTATATGTCTATTGCACCTCTTGACGATTCGCTGCTGATCACGCCTGCGGAGCCGCTTGCACGGCGCTCTCGCCAAGCCCGTGTGGTCTGGGGCGATCGGGTCGTCACCTTGGGTGGCGATGCGCCAGTGCGTGTGCAGTCCATGACCAATACCGATACGGTCGATGTGATTGGCACGGCGATCCAGGTCAAGGAATTGGCCATCGCCGGTTCGGAGCTGGTGCGCATCACCGTCAACACGCCCGAAGCTGCGCAGGCGGTGCCACATATCCGTGAGCAGCTGGACCGCATGGGCATCGACGTGCCCCTTATCGGCGACTTTCACTACAACGGCCACACCTTGCTGACCGAGTATCCCGATTGCGCCTCAGCGCTGTCGAAATACCGTATCAACCCGGGCAATGTCGGCAAGGGACACAAGCGTGACCGCCAGTTCTCGCAGATGATCGAGGTTGCATGCCGGCACGACAAACCGGTGCGCATTGGCGTCAATTGGGGCAGCCTCGACCAGGAGTTGCTGGCCCAGATGATGGACCACAATGCCGGGCGCCAGCGGCCCTGGGATGCCAAGCAGGTGATGTATCAGGCCTTGATCCAGTCGGCGCTGCAATCGGCAGCCTGGGCGCAAGAACTTGGTATGCGCGCCGAACAAATCATCATCAGCTGCAAGGTCAGCGGCGTGCAGGACTTGATCACGGTCTACCAGGCGCTCAGTAGCCGCTGCGATTACCCCTTGCACCTGGGTCTGACCGAGGCCGGCATGGGCACCAAAGGCACGGTGGCTTCCGCCGTGGCGATGGGTCAATTGCTGCAGCAAGGCATCGGTGACACGATCCGGGTTAGCCTGACGCCGCAACCCGGAGAGGCCAGAACCCAGGAGGTGGTGATCGCGCTGGAGATTCTGCAAGCACTGGGCCTTCGAAATTTCAACCCCAGCGTGACCGCCTGCCCGGGATGTGGCCGCACCACCAGCACGACGTTCCAGGAGTTGGCCAAGCAGATCGATGACCACCTGCGCGCGATGATGCCATTGTGGAAAGCCAAGTATCCGGGGGTTGAGAACCTCAGGCTGGCGGTGATGGGCTGTATCGTCAACGGCCCTGGCGAGAGCAAGCATGCCGACATCGGCATCAGCCTGCCCGGTACCGGCGAGGCTCCGGCGGCGCCTGTCTTCATCGATGGTCAGAAAGCGATGACATTGCGGGGTGCCGGCATCGCGCAGGAGTTCCACCGCATTGTCGAGGACTACATCGAGCGCCGCTTCGGAGCCGTTGTCGAGGTGCGCTGACCGTTGCTGTTGCCGCCGCGCGATCCTCGCGGGTTGAATCGAATTTGCATTGAGCGGCCCGAATGGGCGTGACAAGACATGGCAGAAACACTGCAAGCCGTCAAAGGCATGAACGACATCCTGCCGCCGGAGTCCCGGCGCTGGGAATGGCTCGAAGACAGGCTCCGCGCGCTGATGCGCCGGTATGGCTACCAGAACATCCGGACGCCCATCGTCGAGCACACGCCGCTGTTTGTGCGTGGCCTGGGGGAGGTGACCGATATCGTCGAGAAGGAGATGTACTCCTTTGTCGACAGCATGAATGGTGACCCGCTGACGCTCAGACCGGAAAATACAGCGGGCGTGGTGCGTGCGGCGATCGAGCACTCGATGCTCTACGACGGCGGCAAGCGCCTGTACTACATCGGCCCGATGTTCCGCCATGAACGGCCGCAGCGCGGGCGCTACCGCCAGTTTCACCAGGTGGGGGTGGAGGCGCTGGGTTTTGGCGGACCTGAGACCGACGCCGAGGTGATTCTGATAGCGCGCGCGTTGTGGCGCGACTTGGGTTTGGCCGATGTCCGACTGGAGATCAACAGTTTGGGTGTGCCCGATGAGCGCCGCGCCCACCGTGCTGCGCTGATCACGTACTTCGAATCTCATGCCGACCAACTCGACGCTGAAGCGCAGCGCCGTCTTCACAGCAATCCGCTGCGCATCCTCGACACCAAGAACCCGACGATGCAAGGCTTGGTCGATGCGGCACCGCGGTTGATGAGCTTTCTCGGTGAGAGCTCGCTCAAGCATCTGGACGCGGTCAGGTCTGCGCTCGACGCCGTGGGTCAGACCTACACGATCAACCCTCGCCTGGTGCGTGGCATGGATTACTACACCCACACCGTGTTTGAGTGGATCACGCCCAAGCTCGGCGCTCAAGGCACGATATGCGGTGGCGGACGCTACGACGGACTGGTCGAGATGATTGGTGGCAAGCCTGCGCCCGGTGTGGGCTGGGGCATGGGTTTGGAACGGGTGCTCGATCTACTGTTGCAAAGCGGGATTGAGCCGCCTGTGTTGGCGCCCGATGTTTACGCAGTTTTGCCCGACATCGCTGCGCTGAGCCCAGCGATGGCTTTGGTCGAGGCGTTGCGTGAGGCCGGTGTGGCGGTGGTGATGCATGCCGCCGGGTCGGCCGGTCTTGGCAGCATGAAATCCCAATTCAAGAAGGCTGACGCCAGTGGCGCTCGCCATGCGCTGGTGTTTGGTGCCAGCGAATTGGCGCAGGGCATGGTGGCGGTCAAACCTTTGCGTGATGCCACCGCGCCACAGGTGTTGCGCCCGTTGGTCGGTGCGGCCGCCTGGGCCCATGAACTGCGCAACGCATAATCGCGGGCTGTACCCCAGCGCAACGACGACAGGCCCTTCATGGCGAATCCGCTTGACCTGCAAGAGCAGGAACAACTCGAAGATATCAAGGCTTTTTGGAAGCAGTACGGCAACCTCATCGCCTGGCTGGTCACCGCTTGCTTGCTCGCCTATGCCGGCTGGAATGGATGGGGTTGGTACCAGCGTGACCAGTCCGCCAAGGCCAGTGCGGTATTTGACGAACTTGACAAAGCTGCTGCCGCCGGAGACGCGGAAAAGGTAGGGCGAATTTTTGCCGATCTCAAGGATCGCTATGGCCGCACGGCGCTGGCCCAGCAAGGCGGTCTGCTGGCCGCCAAGGTGCAATACGAAAACGGTCAAGCCGACGCGGCAAAGACCAGCCTGAGCTGGGTCGGCGACAACGCCAAGGAAGAGGAGTACCGGAGCATTGCCCGCCTGCGTCTGGCTGGCTTGTTGCTCGAGGCCAAGCAGTACGACGCCGCGTTGAAGGCCTTGGACGAGGCCAAGTCCAAAGAGTTTTCGGCGCTGGTGGCCGACCGCCGCGGCGATGTTCTGCTGGCACAGGGCAAAAAGGAGCAAGCGCTGGCGGCCTACCAACTTGCCTTCAAGGACATGGCCGACAAGCAGGACTATCGCCACCTGATCGAAGCCAAGCTCACCGCGCTGGCCGCGCCGCCGGCACCGACCGCTTCAGGAGCTGCCAAGTGATACGTCGCCTCACCACTTGCGCACTGGCCTGCTTGGCTTTGGCAGCTCTGGTGGGCTGCGCGGCTGAAAAGCCCAAACCCAGTGCCTTGGAGGCTTTCACGCCGAGGATTGCCGCGCGTCAGGTCTGGACTGCCAAGCTTGATTCCGTGCAGTTTTCGCTGGCTGTTGCGGTGCGAGACGGCAGCTTCATCGTCGCCGGCACGGATGGCACCGTGATGGCGATCGACGGCCAGAGCGGTAGTGAGCGTTGGCGAGGCAATGCCGGGAGGGCGCTTTCAGCCGGCGTCGGCAGCGATGGGCGACTTGCAGCGGTCGTGACCCGTGACAACGAGCTCGTGGTGATGGACAAGGGCGCCAAACTGTGGAGTGCCAGGTTGGCGTCTCGCACCAGTACCGCGCCAGTGGTGGCCGGCGAGCGGGTCTTCGTCATCGGCGTTGACCGCGTGGTCCATGCCTTCGACGCGATGGACGGCCGCCGGCTGTGGACTTTTCAGCGCGCTGGCGAGGCACTCACGCTGGCCCAACCTGGTGTGCTCGCTGCCTTCAAGAACACTTTGGTCGCGGGGGTCGGTGCGGTGATGCTGGGGCTGGACCCGACGGCCGGCAGCGTCCGATGGGAACTGGCGATGACCTCGGCGCGCGGCACCAACGAGGTTGAGCGGCTGAATGACCTGGTGGGCCCGATGCTGCGCCTGGGTGACCATTTGTGCGCGCGTGCTTTCCAGACCGCTGTCGGCTGTGTCACGGTGGCTGGCACCGATCGCGCCACGCTGCGTTGGAGTCGGAATGCCGGCGGGCAGCAAGCCGTTGGCGGTGATGCCGACTTCGTCTTTGGGGGTGATGCCTCGGATCGATTGAGCGCTTGGCGTGCGACCAATGGTGAATTGGCCTGGACCAATGAGAGATTGCTATACCGCGGCTTGAGCGCGCCGCTGTCTTTCGGCAAGGCGGTGATGTTTGGCGACAGCGAAGGGCAGATCCATCTGCTCGACCGCGAAGACGGCAAGACTTTGCTGAGACTGCCAACCGATGGTTCTCCCGTCGTCGCACAGCCGGTGCTCGCGGGCACGACCGCCTTGGTGGTCACTCGCAAGGGTGGATTGTTTGCTTTTCGCTCAGATTGATGCCCTGGGGCTTGGCCCCTGTTTTCCCCTGGATTCCCTGAGCGAAGGTCCATGACCATGAAACCGGTGATCGCCCTGGTAGGGCGGCCCAACGTGGGCAAGTCCACCTTGTTCAACCGTCTGACCAAGAGCCGGGACGCGATCGTTGCGGACTATGCTGGCCTGACCCGTGACCGCCACTATGGCGACGCGAAGCAAGGCGGACATGCGTTCATCGTCATCGACACCGGCGGGTTTGAGCCTGAGAAACCGACCGGTATCGTCGCGATGATGGCGCGCCAGACCAAGGCCGCAGTGGCCGAGGCCGATGCGGTGATCTTCGTCGTCGACGCGCGCAATGGTGTGTCGGGTCAGGACCACGACATCGCGCGCTACTTGCGGGGGGCCAACAAGCGCGTGCTGCTGTGCGTCAACAAGGCCGAAGGCCTGAGTGAATCGCCGCTTCTGGCCGAGTTCCACGAGCTCGGCATGGGCGCGCCACACCCGATCTCGGCTTCGCACGGCCAGGGGATCCGCAGCCTGATCGACGCCGCGTTGATCGACTTCCCCGAACCCGAGTTCGAAGAAGCGGTGTCGCTTGAAAACAAGCCCATCCGGCTGGCGGTCGCAGGACGGCCAAATGTTGGCAAGAGCACCTTGATCAACACTTGGCTGGGGGAAGAGCGCCTGGTGGCTTTCGACCAACCCGGCACCACGCGCGATGCGATCAGTATTCCTTTCGAGCGGGCCGGTCAGCAGTTTGAATTGATCGACACCGCTGGACTGCGCCGCAAGGGCAAGGTCTTCGAAGCGATTGAGAAGTTCTCGGTGGTCAAGACCTTGCAGGCGATCTCTGATGCCAACGTGGTGTTGTTGCTGATTGATGCGACCCAAGGCGTGAGCGACCAGGACGCCCATATCGCCGGCTACATTCTTGAGGCTGGCCGTGCGGTGGTGATCGCGATCAACAAGTGGGATGCGGTAGACGCTTATCAGCGCGAAATGCTGGCGCGCTCGATCGAACAGCGCCTGTCGTTTCTGAAGTTTGCGCCCGTGCTGCATATTTCGGCCATCAAGCGCCAAGGCTTGGCGCCGGTTTGGAAGGCGATCGTCGACGCCCATGCTTCGGCCATCCGAAAGATGCCCACGCCGATCTTGACCCGCTTGCTGCAGGAGGCGGTCGTGCACCAGGCACCTCAGCGCAATGGCGCTTTCCGTCCAAAGCTGCGCTACGCCCACCAAGGCGGACAAAACCCACCAATCGTTGTCATTCATGGCACGGGCTTGGAGCATGTGACCGAGGCTTACAAGCGCTTTCTGGAAGGCCGGGTGCGCGAACATTTCAAGCTGATCGGCACGCCATTGCGTGTCCAGTTCAAGTCGGCAAGCAATCCGTTCGATCAGGGTAAGAGCTGAAAAATTCCGACGCAGCCATCGCTGGCATCGGGTTCTACCGAAAGCTGGCTGGAGCCGCCAGCGGCGCTGGGAGTCGGCTTTGCGCACGATGTTGCGACACCGGTCGATCCCGTCGGTCTCGGTAACTACTGGCTTTCCCTGATGTGATAAGGTCTTCGCATCCAAACTTTCGAACACGGAGTCATATCGTGAGCAACAAAGGTCAACTGCTTCAAGATCCCTTCCTGAACCTTCTGCGCAAGGAGCATGTGCCAGTTTCGATCTACCTCGTGAACGGCATCAAGCTGCAGGGCCACATCGAATCCTTTGACCAGTATGTCGTGCTGTTGCGCAACACCGTGACGCAGATGGTCTACAAGCATGCGATCTCGACGGTGGTACCGGGTCGACCGGTGACCTTCAGCGCTGCCGATCCGGTCGACCCGGCTTGACACCACCTAACGGCAAGGCGGCGGCCAACGCCAACAGCCCGAGCCTTGAACCGCGGCAAGCGTCGACCCTCACCCGCGACCGGCCTGCTAGCGTGGTGCTGGTAGGGGTGGATTTCGGCAAAAGCAAGTCCTTTGACTCGACGCTTGACGAACTCGCGCTGCTCGCCGAAAGCGCTGGCGACGTGCCTGTTGAGAGGGTGATCGCCAGACGTAAAGCGCCCGATGCAGCGCTGTTCATCGGCAGCGGTAAGGCTGATGAGGTCAAGACCTTGGTGCAGATGCACGGTGCCGAATGTGTGATCTTTGACCAGGCACTGTCGCCGGCACAACAGCGCAATCTCGAGCGTCACCTCGGGGTCGCGGTGGCCGATCGCACGGCGCTGATCCTGGAGATATTTGCCCAGCGTGCACAGAGCCATGAGGGCAAACTTCAAGTCGAGCTTGCGCGTCTGCAATATTTGTCCTCGCGACTGGTGCGCCGCTGGAGCCATTTGGAGCGCCAGACCGGAGGCGCTGGCCAGCGCGGGGGACCCGGTGAGGCGCAGATCGAACTCGACAAGCGCATGATCGGTGAGCGCATCAAGTCGGTGAAGACGCGACTCGACAAGGTGAAACGCCAACGAGGCACGCAGCGCGACAAGCGCCGCACCAGCGGTACGTTTCGGGTCTCGCTGGTGGGCTATACCAACGCGGGCAAGAGCACCTTGTTCAATGCACTGGTCAAGGCGCGTGCGTTTGCCGCCGATCAGTTGTTCGCCACGCTCGACACCACGACCCGATCGCTCTATCTCGAGTCCTTGGGCGGCAGCGTGTCGCTGTCAGATACCGTTGGCTTCATCCGGGATCTGCCTCACAAGCTCGTCGAGGCTTTCGAGGCGACGCTGCAGGAGGCGACCGATGCCGATCTGCTGTTGCATGTGATCGATGCCGCCAGCCCGGTGCAGCAACAACAGCGAGACGAGGTCGAACGTGTTCTTGGCGAGATTGGTGCCGCCGAGTTACCGCAGATTCTGGTGTTCAACAAGCTCGATCAACTTGAAGCGCCGCCTCGTGAGTTGCAGGATTGGGTCGAAGGTCTGGGCGGTGCTGCGGTGCCGCGCGTCTTTGTCAGCGCTTTGGACACCACCGGACTTGATACCTTGCGTCGTTTGATCGCCCAGGCTGCGGGTCCCCAGGGCTTGAATCTTCCTGGGCAGTCCCCAACTGGCGGAGTTGCGGATTTGGTGGGCGAAAATGCCGCAGTCAACGTCACATTACCCTCGCAGGCCTGATGAATATGCATGCAAATTCTTCCCACGACACGCTGGGCATCACATTGCGGGATCGCCTCGCCGCATTGGTTGGATCGGCGCAGCGCTTGGTCACCGGCCTTCTGCAACGTCAGCCACTGCGCCGCCAGCCACTGCGAATGGCCAATGGCCGCAATGACGGCCCGCCCGACCTCGACGAACTGTGGCGTGATTTCAACAAGAAGCTGACAGGCTTGTTCAATGGCAAGGGTGGCGGCCAAACGCCGCAGCGAGACCCCGGTAAGGAGGGACCTTCGTTCCAGCCCGACATGAAAAGCGCAGGCATTGGTCTTGGGCTCATCGGAATTGTCGCGTTGGTGGTTTGGGCTGGTAGTGGATTTTTCATCGTCCAAGAAGGCCAGCAAGCGATCGTCTCCACTTTCGGGCGTTACAGCGCGACGGTTGATGCAGGCTTTCAATGGCGTTTTCCGTACCCTTTTCAAGCGCATGAAACCGTCGCCGTCACGCAGCTTCGCTCGGCCGAAATCGGCCGCAGCGCAGTGGCGCAGACCACTGGCCTGCGCGACTCCTCGATGTTGACGCAAGACGAGAACATCATCGACATCCGCTTCACGGTGCAATATCGACTCAAGGATGCGAAGAATTTTCTGTTCGAAAATCGCGATCCGGACAAGGCGGTTGAGCAAGCTAGCGAGTCTGCGGTGCGCGAGATCGTTGGCAAGAGCAAGGTCGACTCGGTACTCTACGAACAACGCGATGCGATTGCCGCTGATCTGGTCAAGTCCATTCAGGGTCAGCTCGACCGGCTCAAGGCCGGCATCCTGATTGTCAACGTCAATGTGCAGAACGTGCAGGTGCCCGAGCAGGTGACGGCAGCATTCAATGATGCCGTCAAGGCTGGTGCCGATCGTGATCGTTTCAAGAACGAAGGTCAGGCCTATGCCAGCGACGTGATCCCCAAGGCGCGTGGTACGGCTGCTCGTTTGCGCGAGGAGGCGGATGGCTATGGCCAGCGTGTGGTGGCGCAGGCTGAAGGCGATGCGCAGCGCTTTCGCTCCGTGCTGACGGAGTACCAGAAAGCACCGGCGGTGACCCGTGACCGGATGTACATCGACACCATGCAACAGGTCTATTCGAGCGTTAGCAAAGTGATGGTCGACGCCCGGAGCGGCAGCAATCTGCTTTATCTGCCGCTGGACAAACTGATACAGCAGGCTTCGCCGTCGGGCAATTTACAGGTGGTGCCGCAGGCGCCGCCGTCGGCCGCGTTGCCGACCGATACCGGTGCTGCCGGCGCAGCAGGTGCTGACGCACGCTCGCGCGATGGCGGTCGCAGTCGCGAACGCGACGCCCGTTGACCGTGAGCCCTTGCAAAAGCTGCCCCAACCTTTGAGTCAGAACAACATGAACCGAATCGGACTGATCGTGGCCGGCGCATTGTCGGCATTGATGCTTTTGACGTCGACGCTTTTCGTCGTCGACCAGCGTCAGCTCGCGGTGGTGTATGCGCTTGGCGAGATCAAGGAAGTGATCGCAGAGCCTGGGCTGAAGTTCAAGTTGCCGCCGCCGTTCCAGAACGTGGTGTTTCTGGACAAACGGGTTCAGACCCTCGACAGTCCTGAGACCCGTCCGATCTTCACTGCCGAAAAGAAAAGCTTGGTGATCGACTGGCTCGTCAAATGGCGGATTGCCGAGCCGCGTCAATTCATTCGCAACAATGGAACTGACATTCGCAATGTCGAGAGTCGGCTCAGCCCCGTGGTGCAGGCGGCCTTCAATGAGGAGATCACTCGGCGCACCGTGCGCGGTGTGCTCGCTGCGGAGCGTGACAAGGTCATGCAGGATGTGCGCAATCGGCTGGTCGACGAGGCCAAGGCCTTCGGCATCGAGATCGTGGACGTGCGGATCAAACGGGTCGACTTTGTCGCTGACATCACCGATTCGGTGTATCGCCGCATGGAGTCTGAACGCAAACAAGTGGCCAACGAGTTGCGCTCCCAGGGTGCTGCCGAAGGCGAGAAGATTCGTGCGGATGCCGACAAACAGCGCGAGGTGATCATCGCCGAGGCTTACCGTGATGCGCAGAAGCTCAAGGGCCAGGGGGATGCCAAGGCTTCTGCCCTTTACGCCGACGCTTTTGGTCGCGATCAGCAGTTCGCACAGTTTTACCGCAGCCTGGAGGCATATCGAGCCAGTTTTCGCAACAAGAGCGACGTGATGGTGGTCGACCCGTCCAGCGATTTTTTCAAAGCCATGCGGGGCGCAGGTTCTCCAGCACCGGCGCCTGCGCCAGCGGCCAAGCGCTGAATTCTGGCGAGACGCGGTGACCGATTGGGTCTTGGGCGCACTGGCGCTGATGTTGGTCTTTGAGGGCCTGCTGCCATTCCTGAGCCCGAAGATGTGGCGCAAGGCCTTCGAGCGTGCGGTACGCATGAGTGACGGTCAGATTCGTTTTCTGGGCCTGTCGAGCATGCTGCTGGGCTTGCTGTTGCTGGCAGTTTGGCACTGACTGCGGCGTCGGTGTTTGGCAGCGCCTGAAGTCGGCGCGCCGATGGTCGCCGCTACAATCTTCTCTTTAATTCCCCCGGGTTTGTTCCATGTCCTCAGCTTGGCTGCTGCCCGAGCGCATTGCCGATGTGTTGCCGGCCGAAGCGCGGCGCCTTGAAGACCTTCGCCGCAGCCTGTTAGAGATGGCTCGCAGCTATGGCTTCGAGCAGGTGATGCCTCCTTTGCTCGAGCATCTGGAGTCGTTGCTAACGGGTACGGGATTGGCGCTGGATTTGCGCACCTTCAAGCTGGTTGATCAACTGAGCGGTCGGTCCTT
>CANFPU010000144.1 GCA_947448955.1 Burkholderiales bacterium | reverse complement strand
GGCGCGCATGGCGGCGCAACACCTCGCGCTCGGTGCCCCAGTGCTCTAGCAGTTGCGACGGCAGTTCGACGAAATCGCGCAACACGTTGGTGCCCGACAACCGGGCATAGCCGACATCGCTGAGCAGCCCGTGCAAGCCATGGCCAAACTCGTGGAACAGTGTTCGCACGTCGTCGGGCGACAACAGCGTGGGCTGGCCAGCCGCTGCCTTGGCAAAGTTGTTGTTGTTGAGCACCACGGGCAGCGACGCGCCAGGGGCGTTGCGGTGTTGCTGCTCGAGCGTGCTCATCCATGCGCCGCTGCGCTTGGTGGGGCGCGAGAAGTTGTCGTGCAGGAACAGACCAACCGCCTGGCCGGCTTCGTCATCGACTTGGTAGACGTCAACATCAGGGTGGTAGGCCGCGAGATCGTCTCGGCGCGCAAAGCGCAGACCGAACAGGCGCTGGGCACACTCGAAGGCCGCCGCCACCATGTTGGGCAGCGCGAAATAAGGCTTGATCGCTGACTCGTCGAGCGCGAAGCGCGCCTGGCGGACCTGCTCGGCCCAAAAACGCCAGTCCCAAGGCTGAAGTTCGTGTTCGACGCCTGCATCGGCCATCGCCTCGCGCAGCATCGCGCGCTCGCTGGCCAGCGCCGGCAGCGCCCGTGACCAGACCTCGTCGAGCAGCGTCCAGACCCGGGCCCGGGTTTGCGCCATCGTGTCGGCGAGTTTGAAATCGGCGTAGTTGGCGCAGCCCATCAGTTCGGCTTGGCGCTGACGCAGTGCCAGTATTTGCGCCGCCAACGGCCGGTTGTCATGCTCGCCGGGCTGCTCTCCGCGGCCAATCCAGGCTGACCAGGCCTGCTCGCGCAGGTCGCGGCGGGTCGAGAAGCTCAGAAAGGGCACGATCAGCGAGCGGCTGAGCGTGATGACCGGCTGGTCCAAACCCCGCTCAGTCGCTGCCTGGGTGGCTGCGGCGAGCAGGAAATCAGGCAGTCCAGCCTGCGCCGCCGCGTCGGCCAGCACCAGCGTGAAGGACGACTCGTCGTGCAGCACGTTCTGGGCAAACTGGGTGCTGAGCTGGGCCAATTGGCTGGCGATGGCCGCGAACTCGGCCCGCTCAGCGGCGGGTAACAAAGCGCCGGCACGGGCGAAGTCGAGGTGGATGCGCTCGACCAGGCGACGCTGCTCATCGGTGAGACCCAGCGCATCACGTTGCCCATGGACCTCGGCCATGCGCTTGAGCAGCCCGGCGTCCTGCAGCACCGCGCTCCAATGCGCGGAAAGCGGCGCGGCCATCACGCGCTGAGCCTGCTGCAACGCGGGATGGGTGGCCGATGACGCCAGGTTGTGAAAGATCGACTCGATGCGCTGCAGCAGCGCGCCGCTGCGGTCGAAGGCGGCCACCGTGTTGTCAAAGTCGGGCGCCGCGCTCTGGGCCACCAGCGCAGCGATCTCATCGCGGTGCAGCGCCATCGCCCGGCTCAGCGCGGGCTCAAAATCCTCGGCCTTGATGCGGTCGAAGGCGGGCAATGACAGTGGCTGGTCGCCCGCTATCAGCAAGGCGTTGGTCTGCGCGTCCATCGGGTCTCCTGATGTTCTACAAAGCGGCCGATGATGCCACCGGCGACTCACCGGGTTGGCGCACAGGGCTAGGCGCACCGCAGCAGGCAGCGATGCCTTGCTGCCTGCTGCCGGACCTGCGGCCGGGACGGTTCAGGTCAAGCCGGTTGGCCACCGCTACAGTGCGGACAGTTTTCAGACCGACGGCCCACCAGCCGCTCCAGCATGCCCAAACCCAAATCACCTCGCCGCACCGCCTCGTCCACCCCGCTAGCCCTTTGGTTGGGACTGGCGCTGCTGGTGATCCTGGCCGACCAGCTCACCAAGACGCTGGTGATGGGCCAGTTTGCGCTCGGTGACAGCGTCAGCGTCTACAGCTTCTTCAACCTGGTGCGGGCTCACAACAGCGGCGCGGCCTTCTCCTTCCTCGCCGGGGCCTCGGGCTGGCAGCGTTGGTTCTTTGTTGGCCTCGGTGCGGTGGCGTCGGTCTTCATCGTCTGGATGCTCAGAAAGTATCCCGGCCAGCGCTTGTTCTGTGCTGCGATCAGCCTGATCCTGGGCGGCGCACTGGGCAACGTGATCGACCGACTGCTGCACGGCTATGTTGTCGATTTCTTGCAGTTTCATTGGAGTTTCCTGGCGCCGATGTTCGCCGGCGGATTCTTTCCCGCGTTCAACATCGCCGACAGCGCGATCACGCTGGGGGCGGTCGGCCTGATAGCAGACGAGTTGCTGAGGGTTCGCAGCGGAGGCTGAAAACCACCCGGCCAGGAGATGACCTGCCTGGCCCGCCAGGCCCACCTGGCCTACCTGGGGGTCGGGCTGGTGCTGGGCCCTGCGTCCTGGCACACCGACCGTGCCGCAGTGACGCAATAGCGCACGTTCCGGGCGACCTGTGGTGGGGCCAGGAGGCTGCGGGTCGATAGAGTGCCCGCATGTCTGTGCCAATGCTGCTTCGCCTGCTGGTCACGGCCACCATGCTGGTCACCGCGCCGGTCTGGGCCGGCCTGGCCGAGGTGGTCGCCGCGGCCAAGCCCGCGGTCGTGGCCATCGGGCTGTACCGACCCTTGTCAAGCCCACGCTTCGACTTTCGCGGCACCGGTTTTGTCATCAACGACGGCCGCACCGTGGCGACCAACGCCCATGTGCTGCCCGACGACGCCACCGCGATGGACCAGCTCGCGCTGCAGATCAGCGGCAACCGCGGCGCAGGACCGGACGGTGGGCTCGAAGTCCGCAGCCTGACGCTGCTGCAATTGGACCGGACACACGACCTGGCGCTGCTGCAGTTCAGCGGCGTGCCGCTGCCCGCACTGGCACTGGATCCCGCCGACAGCGCCAGAGAGGGCCAGGCGGCGGCGTTCATCGGTTTTCCGATCGGCGGCCTGCTGGGGTTTTCGCCGGTCACCCACCGGGCGACGATCTCGTCGATCACCCCGATCGCATTGCCACCGCCCAACGCCCGCCAGCTCGACGCTGCCGCGCTGTCGCGCCTGCGCGCGGCGCGCTTCGACATCTACCAGCTCGATGGCATCGCCTACCCAGGCAACAGCGGCGGTCCGCTGCTGGACAGCGACAGCGGTCAGGTGCTGGGGATCGTCAACATGGTGCTGGTCAAGAACAGCCGTGAATCGCTGCTGAGTCACCCATCGGGCATCAGCTATGCGATTCCGGTGCGCTACCTGCGGGCCTTGCTGACGCGGCCCTGATGGCATCAACGTCGGCCTGCTGAGGGCATGCCCGTTCGGCGGACAACTGAACGAATTCAGCCCTTGTCTGCAGGGCCGCTGTTCCCGGCGTCGCCCGACGCAAGCACCGGCGCAGGCTCATGGTGAAATCGCCTCGCACTCCTGCGCCCTTGTGCGCCCTGGTGTTGTCTTTGCCGAATCAATTCACTCGCAGAAAGTCGCCCATGAAAGCTGTCGCCTACCTCCGCTGCCTGCCCATCACCGATGCCGAGAGCCTGGTCGATATCGACCTGCCCGCACCTGTGGCGTCCGGGCGCGACCTGCTGGTACGGGTCCGTGCGGTATCGGTGAACCCGGTGGACACCAAGATGCGCCGCCACGCCGCCCCGCCAGACGGGCAACCGCGCGTGCTCGGGTTCGATGCCGCCGGCGTGGTCGAAGCGGTCGGACCTGACGTCACCTTGTTCAAACCCGGCGATGAAGTCTGGTACGCCGGATCGCGGATTCGCCAGGGTGCCAACGCGGAGTGGCAACTGGTGGATGAGCGCATCGTTGGCCGCAAGCCCAAAACCCTGAATTTCGCGCAGGCCGCCGCGCTGCCGCTGACCACCATCACGGCCTGGGAGGCCTTGTTCGATCGTCTGCAACTGAAGATCGGCCGTGCGCCGGGCCAGGGCACGCTGCTCATCACCGCCGGGGCGGGTGGCGTGGGCTCGATCGCCATCCAACTCGCGAAGCAGCTGACCAGCGCCTTCGTGGTGGCCACCGCCTCTCGCCCCGAATCGACCGCGCAAGCACAGGCGCTTGGCGCGGACCTGGTGATCGACCATTCGCAGTCGATTTCAGAGCAGCTTGCCAAAGCCGGCATCCGCTGGGCTGAACGGATTTTCAGCGTTTCGCACACCGACACCCATTACGCTGAACTCGCCAAGTCGATCGCGCCGTTCGGCCGCCTGTGCATCATCGATGAGACCGGGCCGATCGACGTGCGACTGCTGAAGCCGCGCAGTGCATCGCTGCACTGGGAAGGCATGTTCGCGCGATCTGGATTCGGGCTGGAGATGGAAGCCCAGGGCGGCCTGCTGAACGCAGTCTCTGGCATGGTCGAGGCCGGCCAGATCCGCACCACCCATTCAAAAACCATGGGCATCATCAATGCCGCCAACCTGCGCGCCGCGCATGCCGCGGTCGAATCGAATCGCACCATTGGCAAGGTCGTGCTCGAGGGATTCTGAGCCGCTACGACAAGCCCTGGCTGCATCCGGCGCGAGGGCAACTTCACTCGGCACGTAGGAGGATTGCGGTAAATTGGGAGATTCCTCTTGCCCGGCGGGTGAGGGGCACACTTTCCCGACCATTGGCCACGACAGGATTCCACGATGAACGCACCACTTTTGCCGCCTGCACTCGATGCCATCCGTGCCCACGAGGCCGAGATGATGACCCTCCGCCAGCAGATCCATGCCAACCCCGAGCTTGCCTACGAGGAGCACGCCACCAGTGACCTGGTGGCCGAGCGATTGGCGCGCTGGGGCTGGGAAGTGCACCGCGGCCTGGCCGGCACCGGCGTGGTGGGCACGATCCGCGCGGGCAGTAGCGCCCGGCGCATCGGGCTGCGCGCCGACATGGACGCCCTGCCGATTGCCGAGACCTCCGGCAAGCCCTGGGCCAGCAAGGTCTTCGGCAAGATGCACGCCTGCGGGCATGACGGCCACACCGCGATGCTGTTGGCCGCCGCGCGGCACCTGGCGGCCACACGCCAATTCGACGGCATCTTGCATGTCGTCTTCCAACCGGCCGAAGAAGGGCTGGCGGGTGCGCGCAAGATGTTGGAGGACGGTTTCCTCGACCTGTTCCCGTGCGATGCGATGTTCGGCATGCACAACATGCCCGGCCTGCCTGAAGGGCGATTCCAGGCCGTGCCGGGTTTTGCGATGGCCAGTGGCGACACCTGCATCATCACGGTCAAAGGCACAGGCGGGCATGGCGCGATGCCGCAGTCAGCCATCGATCCGGTGGTGGCCGGCGCCAGCATCGTGATGGCGCTGCAGACCGTGGTGGCGCGCAATGTGCCGCCGCTGCAAACAGGCATCGTCACGGTCGGCGCCTTTCTGGCGGGTGATGCGCCCAATGTCATCCCTGGCACGGCCGAGTTGCGGCTGACCGTGCGCGCCATGCAACCCGGCGTGCGCGACCTGCTCGAGCGCCGCATCACCGAGATCGCCCAGGCCCAAGCCGCCAGCTTCGGCGCCACGGCCGAGGTCAACTACATCCGCCGCTACCCGGTGCTCAACAACACGCCCGAGCACACCGAGTTCTGCAAGCAACTGGTGCGCGATTGGCTGGGCGAGGACGGTCTGGTCACCCACCCCGAGCCGCTGACCGCGAGCGAGGACTTTGCCTTCTTCCTGGAAAAAGTTCCTGGCTGCTACATCAACATCGGCAACGGCATTGGCAGCGTGGGTGGCTGCATGGTGCACAACGCGGGCTACGATTTCAACGACCGGGTGTTGAGCACTGGCGCCAGTTACTGGGTCAAGCTGGCCGAACGCTGGCTCGCACCACAGGCCTGAGTGGCCTTTCGAACGCCGGCACCGATAGGACGCCGATGAACGAACTCGCCGACTTGGCGTTCGATCAACTGCCTGAAGCAGCGGTGCTCTGCGCCCCTGCCGCGCCAGTGCCTGCCGATTGGGTGCAAGCCATGCTGCGCAGGCACTGGGGACTGGATGGCGCACTGGAAGCGCTGAGCGGCGAGCGTGACAGCAATTTCCTGCTCACGCTGACGGCCACTGCCTCAGGCACGTCGGTGCGACGGCTGCTCAAGGTGTCGCACCCCGTGGAACCGAGCGCGGTCACTGACTTCCAGACCCAGGCGCTGCTGCACCTGGCCCGTCAGGCACCTGAGTTGCCAGTGCAGCGGCTGTGGCCAGCACGCGGCGGCGCGGTGGCAGTGAGCGCCCGCGCGCCCGACGGCCAACCGCGAGTGTTGCGCCTGCTCAGTTACCTGGAGGGCCTGCCGATGCCGCAGGCGCCGCGTTCGGCAGCACAGCGCACCCATGTGGCCCAGGTGCTGGCCCGGCTTGACCGCGCGCTGGCGGACCTGAGGCACCCGGCGGCCGCCCTGGCGCTGCCCTGGGACATCCAGCGTGCGCACCAGGTGCGCAGCCTGGTCGAGGCGATGGCCGATCCAGTGCGCCGTGCGCTGGCACATGGCGCGCTGGATCTTTTTGAGCGCACAGCGCTGCCAAACCTGGGCGCGCTACCCAGACAGCCCATTCACAACGACTTCAACATCTACAACCTGCTGGTCGACCCGGCACAGCCCGAGCGGGTGAGCGGCATCCTGGACTTCGGGGACATGGTGGCCGCGCCGCGCATCGACGACTTGGCGGTGGCGGCGGCGTACCAGGTCGACGTCGACGACGACGCACTCGGTGAAATGGCCTCGTTCGCCGCTGCTTTCCATGCCGAGACGCCACTGCACGCTGCCGAACTCGACCTGCTGTGGCCGCTGGTACAGGCCAGGCTGGTGATGGTGGTGGCAATCACCGGCTGGCGCGCCGCCCGCCAGCCGCATCACGCCGATTACCTGTTGCGGAACAACCCCGTCTCCTGGGCCCGGCTGCAGGCCTGCGCTGCGATCCCACCCCAGCAGGCCCGCGCGGTCCTTCGTGCGGCCTGCGGCTGCTGAGCCCACGCAAGAACTCTGAGGAGCCAACCCGCCGATGACCGACCCCACCGACCCCAGCGCCGCGCTGCTGGCACGCAGAGCCCGCTTGCTGGGTCCCGCCTACCGTTTGTTCTACGACGAGCCGCTGCAACTGGTGCGCGGCGAAGGGGTCTGGTTGTTCGATGCCGCCGGTCGGCGCTATCTGGACGCCTACAACAACGTGGCCTCGGTCGGGCATGCGCAGCCCCAGGTGGTGCAGGCCATCGCGCAACAGGCGGCCCGGCTGAACACCCACACACGCTACCTGCACGAGGGCGTGCTGGAATATGCCGAGCGCCTGCTGGCCACACTGCCGCCAACACTGGGCCATGCGATGTTCACCTGCACCGGTAGCGAGGCCAATGACCTGGCGCTGCGCATCGCACGCAGCCACACCGGGGCGCAGGGATTGATCGTCACGTCCTGGGCCTACCACGGCGTCACCGCTGCGCTGGCCGAGGCCTCGCCCTCATTGGGGCCGGGTATGCGCCTGGGCGACGCCGTGTGCACCGTGACGCTGCCGCTGCGCGCGCCACCTGATCAGATCGGCCCAATCTTCGCTGCCGGCGTGCGCGAGGCCATCGCGACGCTTCGTGCGCGCGGCGTGGCAACCGCCGCGCTGCTGGTCGACACGGTATTCTCAAGCGACGGCGTGCTGGCAGATCCGCCCGGCTTTCTGGCCGATGCGGTGGCTGCGGTGCGCGAAACGGGTGGCCTGTTCATTGCCGACGAGGTACAACCCGGCTTCGGCCGCACAGGGGACAGCTTCTGGGGCTTTGCCCGCCACGGTCTGGCGCCCGATATCGTGACGCTGGGCAAACCAATGGGCAATGGCCACCCGGTGGCCGGGCTGGCGGTCAGGCCCGAGGTGCTGACCCGATTCGCCGAGCAGTGCCGCTACTTCAACACCTTTGGTGGCAACCCGGTCGCGATGGCTGCCGCCGGCGCGGTGCTCGATGTGATCGAACAGCAGAACCTGCAGGCCAACGCGCGCAACGTCGGCGCCCATCTGCGCGACAGCCTACGGCGCCTGGCCACCCGCCATCGTCATGTCGGCGCAGTGCGCGGCGCTGGCCTGTTCATCGGAATGGACCTGGTGCGAGATGGCGACGACCCGCGGCCAATGCCCGAACTCACAGCCAAGGTCGTCAACGGCCTGCGCCAGCGCGGCGTGCTGCTCAGCGCCACCGGACCGCAGGTCAGCACGCTGAAGATCCGCCCGCCGCTGGTCTTTGAGAGGGCGCATGCCGATCTGCTGGTCGACACGCTTGACGACGTGATGACCACGCTGGCCTGACCATCCGGCCTCTGGCCACCACGTCAAGGTGCAAAAAAATCTGACCAACCTCTGGGTCAGCCGCGAACCAAGCTCAGCAGCCTGGCGCTCAAGGCAGCAGAACGCTGCAACCCGTGGTGTTGCGTGCCTCAAGATCGGTGTGGGCGCGCGCCACCTCGGCCAGCGGGTATCGCTGGTCGATGCGGATCTTGACCGCGCCGCTTTGCACCACCGCGAACAAGTCGTCTGCCATCGCCTGTGTCGCCTCGCGGGTGGCGATGTGGGTGAACAGCGTGCCGCGGGTCAGGTAGAGCGAACCCTTCGCGCCGAGGATGCCAGGTGCGAAAGGCGGCACCGGTCCCGAGGCGTTGCCAAAACTCGCCAGCAGGCCGAAGGGCCGCAGCACATTGAGCGAGCCCTCGAAAGTGTCCTTGCCGACCGAGTCGTAGACCACCTTGACGCCAGCGCCGCCGGTGATCGCCTTGACGCGGGCGACGAAGTCCTCGGTGCGGTAGTTGATCGCGTGCGTCGCGCCGTGCTCGATCGCAAGCTGGCACTTGGCATCACTGCCGGCAGTGGCAATCAGCTGCAGCCCGAGCGCTCGCGCCCATTGACAAGCGATCAGCCCAACGCCGCCAGCCGCAGCGTGAAACAGTACGAAGTCGCCAGCCACCAGACCTTCCGCTGGCAGCGTCTTCTTCAGCAGGTATTGCGCCGTCAGGCCCTTGAGCATCATCGCCGCGCCGGTTTCGAACGAGATCGCGTCGGGCAGCTTGCAAACGGACTGGGCCGGCATCACCCGGGCCTGACAGTAGCTGCCGGGCGGGTTGCTGGCATAGGCCGCGCGGTCGCCGACCCGCAGGTGCGTCACGCCAGGGCCTACCGCCTCGACCATGCCCGCGCCCTCCATGCCCAGGTTCAAGGGCAGCGGGCTGGCGTACAAACCGGTGCGCTGGTAGACATCGATGTAGTTCAGGCCCACCGCGTGGTGGCGGATGCGGATCTCGCCGGGACCGGGTTCGCCGACGGGCAAATCGACGAGCTTCATCACTTCGGGTCCGCCGTATTGCTGGATCTGGATGGCTTGGTTCATGGTCTGGTTCTCCTTGGAAGATGCAAGCCTAACCGGTCGTGATCGTCCTTGCTGCGACCGGGTGCAAGCCGGGCTGGCAGCGCAGCGCTGCGCGCAGCAGGCCACAATCGGTCGATGACTGCGAACTCTCCCTCGCGATGAACCTAAACCTCAGATTGGCGCTGATGCTCAGCGTGCCACCGCTGTTGTGGGCCGCCAATGCGGTGGTCGGCCGGATGGCGATCGGGCATATCAGCCCGCTCTGGCTCAACGCAAGCCGATGGGCCTTGGCGCTGGCGCTGCTGCTGCCCTTGGGTTGGCGCATGTTTGCAAGCGCCAGGCGACGCGCCGAAATTTGGGCTCGATGGCCACACCTCGTGCTGCTCGGCCTGCTGGGTGTGGGCGCTTACAACGCGTTGCAGTACATGGCGCTGCGCACGAGCACGCCCCTCAATGTCACGCTGATCGCCGCCAGCCTGCCGGTTTGGATGCTGGCCATCGGCGCGCTGTTCTACGGCGAGCGGCCGCGCCGGGCCCAGCTCGTCGGTGCTGCGCTGTCGCTGCTGGGGGTCGCGGTGGTGCTGGCGCGCGGCGTGCCAGCCGCGCTGCTGCGGGTGCAATTCGTGCCGGGCGATCTGATGATGCTGGGGGCGATCTTCTGCTGGTGCGTCTACAGCTGGCAACTGGCGCGGCCGCCCGCGTCGATGCGCGGCACGGCGCGACCTGACTGGCATTGGTCCGAATTCCTCTGTCTGCAGATCAGCATCGGCCTTTTGTGGGCGACGGCCAGTGCAGGCTTGGGCGAGTGGATCGAACCTCGGCCCGCGCCAGTGGTCTGGACGCCCTGGCTGGTCGCCGCACTGGCCTACGTCGCGATCGGGCCGTCGCTGGTCGCCTACCGGCTGTGGGGACTCGGGGTCGCCGCCGCCGGGCCTGCGGTGGCGGCATTTTTCGGCAACCTCACGCCGTTGTTCGCCGCGCTGTTGTCGGCTGCGCTGCTGGGTGAATGGCCGCGTCCTTTCCATGGCTTGGCGTTCGCGCTGATCGTCGCCGGCATCGTGGTGTCTTCGCAGCAGCCTCGAGCTCAGCCCGGGTCAGCCAAGGCGGCGGGCTGACGAGGCCTCAGCCGCCGTCGCGGTGCACCCAGGCGCTGCCGGGGATCCAGCCGACCTCACCGCTTGGGTGCTGGCGCTGATTGGCGCGCGCCAGACGGTCGCGACCCAGCCCGCAAAACTTGCTCAGCCCTTGCTCAGCCCTCACTCAGCGACTGGGCCTTCTGTGGGCGAGGCCCAT
>CANFPU010000143.1 GCA_947448955.1 Burkholderiales bacterium | reverse complement strand
TGGACTCCATCCAGGGCGACATCAGATTTGTCGAGGCCGCGCGTGCGATGGGCGCGGTCGTGTATGGCAAGCCAGGACGGCTGACCGTTGGCCGCGGCGCCTGGCCGCTGCGATCCATCGACCTGGACTGCAACCACATGCCCGATGCGGCGATGACGCTGGCGGTGATGGCGTTGTTCGGCGAGGGCACGACGAGGCTGCGAAACATCGCGAGCTGGCGGGTCAAGGAGACCGACCGTATCGAGGCCATGGCCAGCGAGCTGCGCAAGCTAGGCGCCACCGTGACCCAGGGCGCAGATTTTCTCGAAATCACCGCACCCAGTGCGTGGCGAGCGGCCAGCATCCAAACCTACGACGACCACCGCATCGCGATGTGTCTGTCGCTAGCGGCTTTCAACCCGCTGGTGGCGAGCCCCGGCGTGGCGGTGCGAATTCTCGATCCGCATTGCGTGGCCAAGACCTTTCCGGACTATTTCGAGGCCTTGTTCTCAGTCGCGCAAGCCGATGCCGAAGACATCCCGGTGATCACGATCGATGGTCCAACCGCCTCAGGCAAGGGCACACTGGCGGCGGCGGTGGCGGCACGCCTGGGCTGGCGCCAGCTCGACTCAGGGATGCTCTACCGCGCCACATCGCTCGCAGCCCAGCAGCTGGGAATCCCTGCGGATGACGAAGCGGGGCTCAAGCTCGTCGCTTCCGGTCTGGACCTGCATTTCGAAGGCGAGCGTGTGCTGCTGAACGGCAGCGACGTGGCCGACGAACTGCGGCTCGAAGCCATCGGCAGTCTGGCCTCCAAGATCTCGGCGCTGCCCGCAGTTCGCACCGCACTGGAGGCGCTGCAGCTGGGCTTTCGACGCCTGCCCGGCTTGGTGACCGATGGCCGGGACATGGGCACGGTGATCTTTCCAAACGCCCCGCTCAAGGTGTTTCTCACGGCCAGCCCCTCAATGCGCGCCGAACGCCGGCACAAGCAATTGATTTCAAAGGGAATTTCTGCTAATCTCATAGACCTTCGCGCGGATCTGGAAGCGCGTGACGAGCGGGACAAAAACCGCTTGATCGCGCCCCTGAAACCCGCGCCAGACGCGCTGCTGCTCGACAACTCGGGCCTGACGATCGAGCAATCGGTCGACAAGGTCTTGGACTGGTGGGCACAGCGCGGGCCGTTCCAGGGCCTTGACCGGCACTGAGACGGCTGAAACAAGCCCGCCCAGTCGATGCTGGCGCCAAAGGCAAGACTTGGCACCCAGCAAAAACCACGCGACTTCCTCTGTAAAACCGCAACCCCGGTTGCACTCACTCCGCCGGCCACTTCTGACTTGGTTTTCGCCGGCACCAAGGACCCGTCTCAATGTCAAAAATTTCACACCAGACCCAAGCCCGTATCCAGGCTCGTCCCGCGACCCCAGCCTATAGCGGCATGGAAGACTTTGCATCGCTGTTCGAAGAGTCGCTGGCCAAGAGCGATCTGCGCACCGGCGAGGTCATCTCGGCCGAAGTCGTCCGCATCGAGTTCAACCACGTCGTCGTCAACGCCGGACTCAAGAGCGAAGCCTATGTGCCGATCGCCGAGTTCAAGAACGACCAAGGCGAGCTCGAGGTCGAAGTCGGTGACTTTGTCTCGGTCGCGATCGACGCGATCGAAAACGGTTACGGCGACACCATCCTGTCACGCGACAAGGCCAAGCGTCTGGCATCTTGGCTGTCACTGGAAGTAGCGCTGGACAGCGGCGATTTCGTCACCGGCACGGTCTCTGGCAAGGTCAAGGGCGGCCTCACCGTCCTGGTCAACGGCATCCGCGCCTTCCTGCCGGGTTCGCTGATCGACACCCGCCCGGTCAAAGACCTGAGCCCATACGAAGGCAAGACCCTCGAATTCAAGGTCATCAAGCTCGACCGCAAGCGCAACAACGTGGTGCTTTCGCGCCGCGCGGTCGTCGAAGCCAGCATGGGTGAAGAGCGCGCCAAGCTGCTCGAAACCCTGACCGAAGGCGCGATCGTCCACGGCGTCGTCAAGAACATCACCGAATACGGTGCATTCGTCGACCTCGGTGGCATCGACGGCCTGCTGCACATCACCGACATGGCCTGGCGCCGTGTCCGCCACCCGAGCGAGGTGGTCACGGTTGGCCAAGAGCTGTCGGCGAAGGTGCTGAAGTTCGACGCCGAGAAGAACCGCGTCTCGCTGGGCATCAAGCAGCTGGGTGACGACCCGTGGCACGGCGTGTCGCGCCGCTACCCGAGCAATACCCGGCTGTTCGGCAAGGTCACCAACATCGCCGACTACGGTGCGTTCGTCGAGATCGAACCCGGCATCGAAGGCCTGGTGCACGTCTCCGAGATGGACTGGACCAACAAGAACGTCGCCCCGGCCAAGATCGTCGCACTGGGCGACGAGGTCGAGGTCATGGTGCTCGAGATCGACGAAGACAAACGCCGCATCAGCCTGGGCATGAAGCAGTGCAAGGCCAATCCTTGGGAAGAGTTCAGCGGCACCGTGCACCGCGGCGACAAGGTCAAGGGTCCGATCAAGTCGATCACCGACTTCGGCGTGTTCGTTGGCCTGGCCTCTGGCATTGATGGTCTGGTGCACTTGTCCGACCTGTCTTGGCACGAAACCGGCGAAGCCGCCGTGCGCAACTTCAAGAAGGGCCAGGAAGTCGAAGCCTTGGTGTTGGCCATCGACGTTGAACGTGAGCGCATCAGCCTCGGCATCAAGCAACTCGACGGTGACCCGTTTGCCAATTACACCTCGATCAACGACCGGGGTGCACTGGTCATCGGCAAGGTCAAGACGGTCGATCCGCGCGGCGCTGAAATCCAACTGAACGACGATGTCACCGGCTATCTGCGTGCTTCGGAACTCAGCCGCGACCGTGTCGAAGACGCACGCAACCTGCTCAAAGAAGGTGATGAAGTCAGCGTGATGATCATCAACGTCGACCGCAAGGCCCGCTCGATCCAGCTTTCGCTCAAGGCCAAGGATGCTGCCGACCAGCAAGAGCAGATGACGCGCTTGTCGCAGACCAGCGAGCGGGAGAACGCTGGCACGACCAGCTTGGGTGCGCTGCTGCGCGCCAAGTTGGACAACCGCGAATAAGGTCTTCGCTGCGTGGAGGCCGCACCAAATCCGACCGGTGAAATTGCCGGGCCGGTTTGGGCGAACTGTTCAACGGCCCGCTCGGTCGCCACTGGCGACCTGCCAGCGTACCGGGTCACAACCCACCGATGAGCAACAGAGATGACCCGAAGTGATCTGGTGAACCAACTGGCTGAGCGCTTCGGGCAGTTGACGCAACGCGACAGCGAGTTCGCCGTCAAGACCATGCTCGATGCGATGAGCGACGCCCTTGGGCGCGGCCACCGGATCGAGATCCGTGGCTTTGGCAGCTTCTCGATCAACCGCCGTCCGCCTCGGCTCGGGCGCAACCCGCGCAGTGGTGAAAAAGTCATGATCCCCGAAAAGCTGGTGCCGCATTTCAAGCCGGGAAAGGCCTTGCGCGAATCGGTGGATGAGAACCTGCCCGCGAGCAACAAAGCGCCGAGTCCTTAAGACCCGGAAACCACCCCCACAGGCCCCGTTCGGGGCCTGTTTTCATGGTGAACCGCAGGACCGCCGTTGCGCCGGCCGAAATGGCCACCGCTGCTCCGTAGAATGGCCATTCAATGCGACTGCTCCTCTGGGCCCTGCGAGGCTTCATCTTTTTCACCCTGTTCGCCTTCGCGCTCAACAACGAGCAGTCGGCGGTGGTGCACTGGTTCTTCGGTGCGCAATGGAAAGCACCGATGGTGATCGTGGTGTTGGTGGCATTTGCCGCCGGCGCGTCCTTCGGCGTGCTGGCCATGGTGCCCAGTTGGTGGCGTCACCGACGCGTCGCACGGCGCCATGCGCCGCCGACAACAGCGCCCAAGAGCAAGGAAAGCTTGCCAGTGGCCACCCCTGATGTCAGCGTTGAGCACCCGCCCAGGGAAGGGCTGTGACCAGCAATCTGGATCCCCGGGGGCCCGGTGGAGCTTGACAGCCCCTGGCTGCTGATCAGCCTACTGGTAGCACTGCCTGCTGCATTTTTGCTGGGCTGGCTGGCATCACGTATCGACTTGCGGCAATGGCGGCGCGCCGACCGGCAGGCGCCAAAAGCCTATTTCAAAGGCCTGAACCTGCTGCTCAACGAGCAAACCGACAAGGCCATAGACGCTTTCATTGAGGCCGTGCAACACGACCCCGAGACCAGCGAGTTGCATTTCGCACTGGGCAATCTTTTCCGCCGTCGAGGCGAGTTTGAGCGCGCAGTACGGGTGCACCAGCATCTGCTGCAGCGCGCAGACTTGAGCGCTGGCGACCGCGAGCGGGCGCAGCATGCGCTGGCCCAGGACTTCATGAAGGCTGGGCTTTTCGACCGCGCTGAAGCAGCATTCCGGGCCCTGGACGGATCGCCTTTCGAAACCGAGGCGCGGCTGGCGCTGCTGTCGCTGGCCGAGCGCTCGCGCGACTGGGCAGCTGCAGTCGACGTGGCATTGCTGCTGGAGAAAGCGGGTGCCGCATCGTTCGCCACCCGCATCGCGCATTACCGATGCGAGCAGGCGCTTGAGGCAGAGCAGCGCGGCGACACACGCTCTGCCAGCGAATTGCTGGCCCAGGCCCTGGCGGTTGCTCCACAAGCCGCACGACCACTGGTCCAACGCGCACAACAACTGACCAGGATGGGCGAGCCCAACGCCGCGATGGCTGCCTGGTCCGAACTGAGCCAACGCGACCCGGCATCCTTTGTCAGGCTGGCCAGTGAGTATGCGGATTGCGCGCTCGCCGCTAGGCGCACGGATGCCGCAACACAGACATTAGCGGGGCTGTTCGCGCTGCAACCTGGCATCGACCTGCTACGTGCGATGGCCAAGCTCGACAGCGCCGGCGCGATGCCACGCTTGATGGACTTGCTGCGCGAGCAACCCAGCCTATCGGCCGCGATCGAGTTGCTCGACGCACCGCGCCAGACTTGGCCCGAGTCAGCTCACCAAAGCGCACGCGACGCGATGGCTCGTGCGGCAAGACCGCTGCAGCGCTACCGCTGCGCCGCCTGTGGCTTCGAGGCCCAACGCCACTTCTGGCAATGCCCGGGCTGCCTGGGCTGGGACAGCTTCCCCCAGCAGCGTATGGAGGAGCTCTAAAACCGACTCAGCGTTGACGTCCAGCGCACCGGACCCACACAAAGATCAGTGCAAGGGCACGCCGGTCTTTTGCTGCAATTCTTCGCGTGTCACGCCAGGCGCCATCTCGACCACTTTGAGGCCCTGCGGCGTGATGTCGAGCACCGCCAGATCGGTGATGATGCGGTCGACCACGACCACGCCGGTCAATGGCAGCGTGCAAGCAGGCAGGATCTTCAAGTCGAAGCCGCCATCTTTGCGTCGCGCCACATGTTCCATCAGCACGACGACGTTCTTGACCCCCGCCACCAGGTCCATCGCGCCGCCCATGCCTTTGACCATCTTGCCGGGGATCATCCAGTTGGCCAGGTCGCCCTTCTCGCTGACCTGCATCGCGCCCAGGATCGACAGGTTGATCTTGCCGCCGCGGATCATCGCAAAGCTGTCGTGACTGCCAAAAATGCTCGATCCCGGGATCGTCGTGACGGTCTGCTTGCCAGCGTTGATCAGGTCGGCGTCGACCTGGTCCTCGGTCGGGAACGCGCCGATGCCCAACATGCCGTTCTCGCTCTGCAGCCAGACCTCGATTTCGGGGTTCACGAAATTGGCCACCAGTGTCGGCAGGCCGATGCCGAGGTTGACGTAGAAGCCATCTTGCAATTCTTTGGCAGCGACCGCCGCCATTTGGTCGTGGGTCCAGGCCATGTCAGACTCCCGCTTTCGATGTTTCAGTGACTGTGCGCTTCTCGATGCGCTTCTCGGGCGTGGCGTTGACCACTAGGCGGGTCACGTAGATGCCGGGCAGGTGTATCGCATCGGGGTCCAAGCGGCCGTTTTCGACAATCTCCTCGACCTCGACCACGCTGATCTTGCCCGCCATGATCGTCGCCGGGTTGAAGTTGCGCGCCGTGCGCCGGAAGATCAGGTTGCCGCTGCGATCGGCCTTCCAAGCTTTGCCCAGCGCCACTTCAGGCAGCAGCGAGCGTTCCATCACGTATTGATGGCCGTCGAATTCGCGGGTCTCCTTGCCCTCGGCCACCAACGTGCCCACGCCAGTACGGGTGAAGAAGGCCGGGATGCCAGCACCGCCTGCGCGCAGCCGTTCGGCCAGCGTGCCCTGAGGCGTGAATTCGAGCTCGAGTTCGCCGGCCAGGTATTGGCGCTCGAACTCTTTGTTCTCACCAACATAGCTTGAGATCATCTTCTTGATCTGCCGCGTTTCGAGCAGTTTCCCCAGGCCGAAACCGTCGACGCCAGCGTTGTTGCTGATGACGGTCAGGCCCTTCGCGCCCGAAGCGACCAGCGCATCGATCAAGGCCTCGGGGATACCGCACAGGCCGAAACCGCCGACAGCCAGCAACTGGTTGTCGTGCACGATGTCGGCCAGCGCTGCGGCGGCGCTGGGATAGAGCTTGTTCATGGTCGCGTCTTTCGCAATGGGACGCCGCGAAGCGTACTACTTACTGGAATAAGTAGGGCTTACGTAGAATCGCTTAAAGCCCGTCACCAAGCCCACATGAGGACGCCGATGAAAGCTGTGACCATCGATGAAACTGCTTTGCGGGAGATGCTCAAGACCGTTTTCGCACCCTGGGTGATGGCACTCGATCTGCAACTGCTCGAAGCAAAGGTCGGCGAGGTGTTGTTGGCGCTCCCCATCACACCGCTGCACGTTCATGCCGGCGGCGTGGTCTGCGGCCAGACCTTGATGGCAGCTGCCGACACCGCGATGGTGCTGGCCGTCAGCAGTCAGCTCGGTGGTTTTCGCCCCATGACGACGGTGCAGTTGCAAACCAGCTTCCTGCGTCCGGTGGCGGGTGACAGCGCCCAGGCCCGGGTGCTCGCGCGCGTGCTGCGCATGGGCAAGAGCCTGGTGTTCGGCGAGATCGAATTGCTCGACGCGGCTGGGCGGCTGGCGGCCCACAGCACCACGACCTATGCGCTGCTGTGAATGCGCCTGCGGAGAGCTCGGTGTTGGCGCTGGACTACCGCACCGCGTTTGACCTGGCGCCCATTGGTCTGGTGCTGTCACGCCAGCGCCAGATCGTCGACTGCAACCGCCGCGCATTGGCGATGTTTGGTGCCGACCGCGAGCAGCTCGTTGGCCAAAGCCTGGCCTTGCTCTACCCTAGCGCCGACGAGTTCGAGCGCACCGGCGCGCGAATTGTCGCCAGCCTGGACGCGCAAGGCTGGTACGCCGACGACCGGGTGATGAAGCGGCTGGATGGCGTGGCTCGCGGCGAGCTGTTCTGGTGCCACGTCTCGGGCCGTGCACTTGATCCGCTGCAAGCCCATGCGGCCGGCATCTGGGCCTTCGAGGACTTGTCGTCCAAGCGCAAGCTCAAAGTGGCGTTCACGGCTCGCGAACGCGAGATTGCCGCACTGCTGATTGATGGGCTGACCAGCAAGCAGATCGGCAAGCGCCTGGGCATCAGCCCGCGCACCGTGGATGTCTACCGCGCTAGGCTGATGCGCAAGATGGGTGCAGCGACGACACCCGAACTCGTCAACAAACTGCTGTCGGGCTGACCAGCCTCGGGACGCATCAAGCGCTGAACAACGCCCTGAAGCGGTCAGGGATGGGCACCGATTTCTGCGCCTTGAAGTCGGTCCACACCGTCGTCGCACCCCCGGTTGCATGCACCACACCAGGCCTGTCAATGCGATCCAGCGTGGCCTAGGTCTCGACCGTGCTGCGCCTCATCGCCTCGGTGTCATGACGCGCCAGCACGTCGCCAGGGTATTCGAGCTGGCGGATGAAGCTGCAGAAGGCATTGATGATCACCGGCCCAATGCCGCCAGGGTCGGGCAGGCAGCCGATGTGGCGGAACCACTCGATGCGCAGAGACTCGAGGTAGCGAAAATAGCTGGCGTTGTTGACATGGCCCATCGCGTCCATGTCACCCCAGCGGATCGGGATCACCATTTCGAACGCCAGCTTTTTGTCGTCGGGCAGGTCGAATCGCATCGCTTCAGGCCTTGGGTTCAGGGCTTAGACCCAACTCGGCCGCCATGCGCAACACCAGCGCGCGCAGTTCGGAAATTTCGGCAGCCTGGCGCGACAACTCGAACTTCAAGGCCACCAGTTCACCGACGCTCACGGCATCTTCGTCCGAACTGGCGACCGGTTCGCGTCCGCCAGTCATCTGGGCCTCTCCGCACAACAAGTGCGCCCAGCGCGCCTCGCGTGCGCCAGGCGCCCGCGCCAGCTTGATCGCGTGCGGCGGGAATCGGTCGGCCAGTTCCTCTAGCAGGTCCTCCACCGCAGCGATGTCGGCAAAGCGGTACAGGCGCTCGCTGTTCGCACGCAACTCGCCCGAGGTCTGCGGCCCACGAAGCATCAGCACGGTCAGCAACGCCACCGAGGAGGCCGGCACATTGAGGCCGCGAACGGCGTTGTGCTCGTAGCGGGTGACGCGACCGCCGCTGCTCTCAAACAACAGGCTCATGCGCTTCAAACCATCCACTGCCGCCAGCACCTCGGTGTCGGTGGCCGACAGCACCGGATCACGAGCCGTCTTCTGGTTGCAACCAGCCGCCAGCGCGTTGAGCGACAAGGGATAGGTGTCGGGCACGGTGGCTTGCTTTTCCACCAGCACCGCCAGCACCCGGGCCTCCAGAGGGGTCAGGGGGCGCGCCATTCAGGTTCAGGCGCCGAAACCGTCATCAGCCGACAAAATAGCCCCGTTGATGAAGTGACTTTCATTGGCGCACAACATCATCAGCGATGAATCCAGGTCTTGCGGTTGGCCCACGCGCTTGCGCGGCAGGATGCTCATCAGCTTCTGGCCAGCCTCGGTCTGCCAATGCTGGTGGTTCATCTCGGTGTCGATGTAACCTGGGCAAAGTGCGTTGACGTTGATGCCGAACTTGCCCCACTCCAGCGCCATGGCTTTGGTCATGTGGATCACCGTGGCCTTGCTCATCGCATAAACACCGATCTGGCTGAGCGGGCGCAGGCCTGCCATCGACGCGACATTGACGATGCGCCCGCCCGTGAAGGTGCCGGGGGCTGCGCCGCGAGATCGGGCGATCATCCGTTTGGCCACTTCTTGAGCGACGAAGAAAGCGCCGCGCGTGTTGGTGTCCATCACAAAGTCGTAATCGTCCGGGCTCACATCGACCAAACGCTGGGTGGTGCTGACACCGGAGTTGTTGACCAGGATGTCAATCGTGCCGACCTCGGTCTCGGCATGTGCCACGGCCGCCTTGATGCTGTCGGGGTCGGTCACATCAAGCGCCACCACATGGGCGTCGCCACCGGCCGATTCAATCTCGGCGCGCAAGGTTTTGAGCCGCTCGACCCGGCGTGCCGCCAAGACCACGGCAGCGCCGGCCTGGCTCAGGGTGCGGGCGAACTGAGCACCCAGGCCACTGGAAGCGCCGGACACAAAGGCCACGCGGCCGGAGAGATCGATGTTGTAGCTCATGGTGCAATCAAGACAGTTGACGGGCTGAAAACACAGCAAATTTGACCGCAAACACCATAGCACGGGCGCTGCCGGGTTGGTCGAACGCCAGACCAGATCTGCCCATCAGGGCGCGGGAAATCTCTGCATGTATCGGTTGAAAAAGCACGATCGTTCTTTTTTAATGCCCCATGGTTAGAATCGAGGCGCCCCGCGAGCCGGGATGTCAAGTGCTCAAACAAACAGGACAGATCCGGATGACACCGCAGGAGATTCTCAGCCAATTCGGCCCGCGCGAGGCCATGGAGTACGACGTGGTGATCGTCGGCGGCGGCCCTGGCGGCATGGCCGCTGCGATCAGGCTCAAGCAACTGGCGGCGGTTCAGGGGCGAGAGATCTCGGTGGTGGTGCTCGAAAAAGGCTCGGAGCCCGGCGCTCACATCCTGTCCGGTGCGGTGATGGATCCGATCTCGATCACCGAGCTGATTCCCAACTGGCGCGACCTGGGTGCACCGCTGAACCAACCCGTCACCGGCGATCAGTTGCTGGTGCTTAGCGAAGATGGCACCGCCACCACGCCCGACTGGCTGATGCCCGAGTGCTTCCACAACGAAGGCAACTATGTCATCAGCCTGGGTGCGGTGGTCAAGTGGCTAGGCGAGCAGGCTGAAGCGCTTGGCGTCGAGGTCTTCCCAGGCTTCACCGCCGCCGAAGTCCTGTACGACGATGCAGGCGCGGTGCGTGGCGTGGCCACTGGCAATCTCGGCATCGGCAAGGACGGCCAACCGCACGACGGCTTCCAACTCGGCATGGAATTGCTCGGCAAGTACACGATCTTTGCCGAGGGCGCACGCGGTCACCTGGGCAAGCAATTGATCGCCCGGTACAAACTCGACGAAGGCCGTGATCCGCCGAGCTTTGCGCTGGGGATCAAGGAGCTTTGGGAGATCCCGCCCGAGAAGGCCCAGCCAGGCTTGGTCGTGCACACCAGTGGTTGGCCAGTCACCGACGGGAGCTTCGGCGGCGGATTCCTCTACCACCTCGAAGGCAACAAGGTCACGCTGGGCTATGTGCTCGGCCTCGACTACCAGAACCCCTGGATGAGCCCCTTCGAGGAGATGCAGCGCTGGAAGACTCACCATGCCATTCG
>CANFPU010000142.1 GCA_947448955.1 Burkholderiales bacterium | reverse complement strand
GCAAACAGAAGTATTCTATACTTGGAGCTAGCCGTAGCTACAGGAAGCTGGCGACGTCGATGCTTCTGTCTCATTTGATGGGCACGGTCACTGCTTTGAGCCCCATTCTCTACATAGGCTATGCCTACGGCAGCAGTGTCCTCGGCCAATACAGCTTGGTCACCATGACTATTTTCTCGCCTGCCAGTTTGATTGGCAACGCGATTGGCCAAGTCTTTTACCAACGCGCCGCACAGAGTTGGGTCCAAGGGCAAATATTTGCCCCGCTGTGGCGGCAGACCTTTTTACGGCTGGCGCTGATCGGCGGCCCGCTGCATGCATTGGTCGCCCTGGCCTCGCCATGGCTCTACCCTGCGCTCTTCGGCGCCAATTGGGCCGACGCCGGACAGTACGGCGTATTGATCTCTGCTGCGGCGTTTTGCGCTTTCGTTTGCACGCCGATGGAGCGCACCTGCTTGATCGTTGGACGGTGGCGTTACCACGCTCTGTGGCATGCAGCGCGTGCGCTAACAACCCTGTTGGTCATTGTAACTGCGCAGGTCTTTCAACTGGGCTTCAATGGTTTCCTACTAGCCCTGGTATCGCAGATGTGCTCACTCTACGCGGTTGATATTATTATGGAGCGCCGTTTCTCGATGATGCATCCGCCTGTGCAGTCGGGCGCAATTCTACCGGCATCGACCAGTTAGCCGCGAACCATACAACGAGGCTCGCATCCAAGCACTCGGAACCCATCTCACGGTCCAGTATAAATTAATCTAGTCTCACAATAAAATAGTAAGTCAATGCAAAAGAAGCGCGTAGCGATCGTCATCAATTTTCTCACCGACTATCGCTTGGATTTCTACATGCGACTGATAAGGCGTGAAGATCTGGATGTAACCATCTATTGCCATCTGCCGCCTTCGTGGAGCAGGCTGAAATCTGTGCACAACCAATTCCCTGGCAATGTAACAATCGTCGAGGGCTATTTTTTTGGCCGAGAAGAGTTCGTTTTTTCCAACCTGCCTTGGGCCGTGATATCCACCCGCTACGACGCCGTCTTCGTCGAAGGCAATCCCCGCTACCTGAGCTTTGCAGCCCTTGCCAGTTACCTGCACTTTAGACGCAAGCATGTCGTCCTGTGGACGATGGTGCATTCGTTCCGCAACTCCAAGGCGAGGCAATCCCTCCGATTGCTCTGGACCAAGTTGTTTCGAACGATTCTCGTGTATTCCGACGCTGAAGTCGAATTTCTGAAGGATCGTGGGTTTACTGCCAATCGCGTCATTGCCATCAACAACGGTTTGAATCAGGATGCTATTGATTTGGAAACCGCTCGATGGAGTAACGACCGTCTAGCTAAATGGCAGCAAAGTAAATCAATTACTGGCAGGCGAGTTATTCTTTCCTGCGCGCGGCTCGATGAGAAAAACAAATTTCAGCAGATTCTTGAAATACTGCCCACACTTTGTCGTAAGTATCCTGAAATTATTTGGTGTGTGATTGGTGATGGTGTGCTCAAGGAGCGATTGCAAAGGATAGCAGAGGATTATGGTCTTTCCGCTCATGTTCGCTTGCTTGGTGCTATTCATGACGAATGCGCCCTGGCCCCGTGGTTTCTGACAGCTGACCTATTGGTGCATCCTGGCGCAATCGGCCTGACGCTGCTGCATGCCTTTGGCTACGGGTTGCCGGTAATCACGCATTCCAACTCACGGACCCATGGACCCGAGTTTGCTGCCTTCGTCGATCAGGTCACAGGGATGACCTACGAAGAGGATGATCGAAATGGTCTAGCAACCGCATTAGAAGACGCATTGAGCAACCCTATTCTGTGCGCGAGCATGTCGCAAGAAGCTCGACTGATTGCACAAATGCAGTACAACACGCAAGTAATGGAGAATAGATTCTGTGCTTGTATCGAGTAATGCTGTCGTGCAGTGTCGGTCACATTGCACCTCACCTTTGAAATTAACTTAATGTTACAGTTCACTGCTGCTGGCCCTATGCGAATTCTCTTCATTGCCCCACTGCCCGACCCAGTCACGGGTCAGTCGCTGGCTTGCCAAGTTTTTCTCGAAGAACTAAGTCGCACGCACTTGGTTGATGTAATAAACATCAACAAGCGCAGTTTAAAGAGCGGCGTTAGTTCGTGGATACGGGTTAGGGAAATACTCTCGTACGCTCGACAAGCATTTTGGTTTTCAAGAAAAGCTGATGTCATCTACTTCACGATTTCAGAATCTATTGCCGGTAACCTCAAAGATTGCCTGATCTATCTGGCTTGTTTCCGCAAGCTCCATAAGATGGCCATCCATCTTCATGGGGGTGCGGGCATGCGGGTCCTGATGCAGGAAAAACCTAAAATTGCAGCAATCAATAAATTCTTCTTGTCACGCCTAGGTGCAATAATTCTGCTGGGTGAACGGCATGTTGACATCCTTCGAGAGGTTCCGAACCGGGAAAATTTGCATCTAATTCCAAATTTCTCACAGGATTATTTTTTCAGAACTGAAGCTGAGACTAGGAAAAAGTTTTCTCGCCAAAGTAAACTAAAACTTCTCTACCTCAGTAATCTTATTCCAGGAAAAGGGTATCTGGAGTTGTTGAGTGCGTACGAGGGGCTCGCCTATACCGTGCAATGCAGCGTCGAACTCGCTTTCGCGGGCGGCTTCGAGAACGATACGGACAAGGCGGATTTCTTACGACGAATTGCTGGGCTCGCGAATGTCAGCTATCACGGCATTGTTGCCGGGGATCAGAAGGCTAAGCTTCTAGGCGATGCCCACTTGTTCTGCCTGCCCACTTACTATCCCTACGAAGGCCAGCCGATAAGCATTCTGGAAGCCTTTGCATCAGGCTGTGCCGTGATGACGACCGATCACAGCGGCATCTTCGATGTTTTTGATCCAGCCACCTGTGGTATGGCGGTCGAGCCACGCTCACCGAGTGCCATCGCCGAGGCGATTCAATATTCGCTTCAATCCCGGGAGTCTCTACAACAGGCGGGACTGCACAATCGCAGACTTGCCGAAAGGCTTTTCAGGGTGCCTACCTACAATCAACGCCTTGTTTCCGTTCTTGAACAACTGAGGGGTCGCCGACGCGCTGGCTGAGGCATTCGACCCTTTAGACGGCAGTCCACCTCTTTCATCTACCGCCTCCAATGAACCAGCGCCCATACCAACTATGCAGTCACTGCATCATGGACACGACCGATCCAAATATTCGGTTCGATGACAAAGGAGAGTGCGATTATTGCAATAATTTCGCTACCACCATCGCGCCGAATTGGCATACGGATGCCCGCGGCGAAACCGAGTTGATGCAATTGGCGGACAGGATACGTGCTGAAGGCAAGGGCAAGGATTTCGACTGCATCATCGGTTTGAGCGGTGGCTTGGACAGTTCGTACGTGACCTATGTGGCAAAGGAAAAGATGGGTCTGCGGCCCTTGCTCTTCCATGTCGATGCGGGTTGGAACACTGATCAGGCGGTGGGCAATATCGAGAAACTGGTCGACGGCTTGGGATTGGAGTTGTACACCGAAGTCATCAACTGGGAAGAAATGAAGGATCTCCAGGTGGCTTTTTTGCGTTCGCAGATCCCTGACCAGGACTTGCCGCAGGATGCGTCTTTTTTCTCGTCACTCTACAAGTTCGCGCGCCAGCACCGCATCAAGCATGTGATCACGGGCTCGAATCTGTCGACAGAATGCTGCCGTGAACCCGAGGAGTGGGGCGGCTACCTTGGCATCGACAAGCTGTTGTTCGGCGACATACATCGGCGTTTCGGCAAACGGCCGTTAGAGACTTTCCCCCTGGTCGATATCCTGGTCTACAAGGGTTATTACCAGCGAATCTTGGGTATGAAGGTCAACAAGCCGCTGGACCTGGTGCCTTACGTTAAAAAGGATGCCGAAGATGAGCTACAGCGCCGTTTTGGCTGGCAGCGCTTTCAGCACAAACATCACGAGTCGCGATTCACGCGCTTCTATGAAGACTACTGGCTACCGCGCAAGTTCGGCTTTCACAAGCGGCGCGCGCACTTCTCCAGCCTGATACTCACGGGCCAAATGACCCGCGCCGCTGCGTTAGAGCGCATTGCCATGCCGGAAATGGACGAGCACTTCTTGCGCCAAGAGTTTGAGTACGTCGCGCACAAGCTCGACCTGACGGTGGCTGAGTTGCAGCAGATCTTCGACGGCGAGAACAAGACTTACCGCGATTACCGCAACAAGCGCTGGATGATTGGCTTTGGGGCTAACGCGATGCGCTGGCTAGGGCTGGAAAAAAGGTATTTCCGATGATCTGCGTGGTTGATTACGGCGTGGGCAACATCCAGGCATTCATGACCATGTTCAAGCGCCTCGATCTGCCGGCAACCCGGGCGCAATGCGCTGCCGACCTGGCAGGCGCGACCCGATTGATCCTGCCGGGCGTCGGGGCATTCGATCCGGCCATGCAGCGGCTCAATCAATCCGGCATGCGGCCTGCGCTAGAGGCGATGGTGCTAGGGCAGAAGGTGCCCGTGCTGGGGGTGTGCGTTGGCATGCAGATGCTGGCCACCGGCAGCGACGAAGGGCAATTGCCAGGTTTGAATTGGGTGCCGGGGCAGGTCCGTTCGTTTGAGACCAACCCTATGGCTGCTGCGTTGCCGATGCCGCACATGGGATGGAATGAGTTGGCCGTCAAGCCCGGCAGTCGCTTGTTCAGCGGCTTTGAACCCGATCCACGCTTTTACTTTTTGCATTCGTATTATTTCGACTGTGATGACGACGCCGATGTGGCCGCCACGGCCGAGTACGGGTTGAATTTCGACTGCGTGGTGTCGAAGGGGCATATCCATGGCGTGCAGTGCCACCCTGAAAAAAGTCACCACTTTGGCGCTGGTTTGCTGAAGAACTTCGCGGTGCTTTGACCTCATGTTGCGCCCTCGCATCATTCCCTGCCTGTTGATTCACAAGGGTGGCCTGGTCAAGACCCAGGCCTTCAAGGCACCCAAATACGTTGGTGACCCGATCAACGCGGTCAAGATCTTCAATGAGAAGGAAACCGATGAACTCGTGGTTTTGGACATCGACGCTACCGTCAACCGCGCCGAGCCGAACTATGGGCTGATTGCGAAGTTGGCCGCGGAGTGCCGGATGCCGCTTTGCTATGGTGGTGGCGTCAGCACAGCAGAACAGGCTGCGCGCATCATCGACTTGGGTGTCGAGAAGGTGGCGGTCAGTGCTGCCGCGGTCGCCGACCCCTCGCTTTTGACACGTATCTCTGAGGCCATTGGACGGCAGAGCGTGGTCGCAGTGATCGATGTCCGCCGCAAGACGGGTCTATTTTCAAAAGGCTATGAACTGTGCACGCACAACGGCAGACAGCTTCATAAGCTGGACCCCGTGGCGTTTGCCAAGACCCTGCAGGAGGCTGGCGCTGGCGAGATCGTGATCAATTCGATCGACCGCGATGGCGAGATGTCGGGCTATGACCTGGCGCTCGCCAAGCAGCTGCACGCTGCGCTGCGGGTGCCCTTGACCGTGCTGGGGGGGGCGGGCTCGCTCGACGACATCAAAGCGCTGCTCAGCGCTTGCGGTCTGGTTGGCGCTGCAGCGGGCAGCCTCTTCGTCTTCAAGGGAAAATACCGCGCGGTGCTGATCAATTACCCCAACCCCGCACAGAAAAATGCGATTTTCAACGCGGCTCGCGTTGCGCGCCCATCTTAATGCTCTATACCCGCCTGCATGGGTCATTGCCTGAGCCGATGGATACCGCGCAAGCTCCTGCGCGTCTTCTCGCCACATCACGTCCAAATTGCAGGATATAGCCATGCAGATCAAGCCCTACACTTTGCAGGAATTCAATAAGCACTACGAAGGTCACTACAGCGAGTCCGCACTGGAGTGGCGAAGGCTGGGTGCCGTGGATAAGGCCAACAATCTTGAGCGTCTCCTTGCAGGCCGACAGGTTGATTCAGTCTTGGAGGTGGGGTGTGGTACCGGCGCGGTGTTGGCGAATATCGCGGCACGTGGCATAGGTCGTAAGCACACCGGTGTTGACCTAGCCGATCCCAATATGCACGCTGACCCCAGGACACTTGGCCTGGACTTGCGTGCCTATGATGGCGCAAGGCTCCCGTTCGAAGATTGCAGTTTCGACTTGGTGTACGCTACCCATGTCGTCGAGCATGTGCCAGACCCGCGCGGCTTCCTAGCGGAGTTGGCCCGAGTGTCACGCGGTCTGATCTACGTGGAGGTGCCTTGCGAGTTGCATGCTCGCGTCACTCGACGAGCCTTACAGGCCGCACTCGACACCGGGCACATCAATGCCTATAGCCCTGAGTACTTCTTGGTGTTGCTGCAGACAACTGGGATGGAGGTTGTTGATCTGGAACTGTTCGATCATTCCCTTGCGGTTCACTGCTATGGTTCATCGACATTCAAGGCCCGTCTGCGCATGCTCTTGCGCAGGTGGCTCTTGCAGATCAATCCTATCTTGGCTTCTCGCTTCTTTTGTTACCACTGTGGCGCTCTCGCCCGGCCTACGGCACCGCGCTAGCCACGCAATCAGTTGCGCCTTCCCACGAAACTCGATGCTTCGGCATAAATGAATGTTTACCAACAAGACCCTCCTGATCACGGGCGGCACAGGCAGCTTCGGCAATGCTGTGCTGCGCCGCTTCCTGGGTTCCGACCTCCGTGAGATCCGCATTTTCAGCCGGGATGAGAAAAAGCAGGACGACATGCGCAAGCGCTATGGCAGCGCCAAGCTGAAGTTCTACATCGGCGACGTGCGCGATTCCCGCGCTGTGGCCGCGGCCATGCGGGGCGTCGACTATTGCTTCCACGCGGCCGCGCTCAAGCAGGTGCCTTCGTGCGAGTTCCATCCGATGGAGGCGGTTCGCACCAACGTGCTGGGCACCGAAAACGTGCTCGAAGCGGCCATCGCGGCTGGCGTCCAGCGTGTGATCTGCCTGAGCACTGACAAGGCCGTCTACCCGATCAACGCGATGGGTATTTCCAAGGCGATGATGGAAAAGGTGATGGTGGCATCGTCGCGCAACCTCGAAGGCACGGCCACCATCATCAGCGGCACACGCTACGGCAATGTGATGGCTTCGCGTGGCTCTGTCATTCCGCTTTTTGTCGAACAGGTCCAGGCGGGCAAGCCGATCACTATCACCGACCCCTTGATGACGCGTTTCATGATGACGCTCGATGACGCGGTCGAGTTGGTGCTCTACGCGTTCAAGCACGGCAACAACGGTGACATCTTTGTGCAGAAGGCGCCGGCTGCCACGGTCGAGGTGTTGGTGCGGGCTTTGCTGGGCCTGCTGGGCAAGCCCGATCATGAGGTGCGCGTGATCGGCACAAGGCATGGCGAGAAGCTCTATGAAGCGCTGCTAAGCCGTGAAGAGCGCGCCTCAGCCGAGGATCTGGGCGAGTATTTCCGGGTGCCGCCGGATGGCCGCGACCTCAATTACGGCAAGTTCGTCGAGCAGGGCGAGGCCCGGATCAGCAGCAGTGACGACTACAACTCGCACAACACGACCCGTCTTGATGTCGCGGCGATGAAGGCCTTGTTGCTGAAGCTCGATTTCATGCAGCGCATCTCGCGCGGCGAGCATGCCGCTGCGGAGGATTGAGCCCATGCGCATTGCAATCACCGGAGCGTCGGGTTTTGTTGGCAGGAACTTGCGCTGGCGGCTGCGGGAACTCGGTTACGGCGATGTGAGACTGATCTCGCATCGCGTCAGCGACAGCGAGTTGATCGATCAGTTGCAGGGACTGCAGTTCGTCTTCCATTTGGCGGGCGTCAACCGGCCGCAGGATCCGAGCGAATTCGACGACGGCAATGCCGACTTCAGCGTGCGTTTGTGTGCCATTCTGGGCAGTTTGCCGAACCCGCCTGCGATTGCTTTCGCGTCCTCTACGCAGGCCATGCTGGACAACAGCTATGGCCGCAGCAAACGAGCCGCTGAAGACATGCTGCAACACTACAGTCGGCAGTGTCGTGTACCGGTCTATATTTTTCGACTGACCAATGTGTTTGGCAAGTGGTGCCGTCCGAACTACAACTCGGTGGTCGCGACCTTTTGCCACAACATCGCGCGGGGCTTGCCGGTCACTGTCAACGACCCGAATGGCGCGCTGCGCCTGGTCTACATCGACGACGTGGTCAATCAGATGCTGGCGCTGCTCGAGTCGCCCGATGATGTCGGCGGGTTTGTCGAAGTGCAGCCTAGCTATGACACCACCGTGGGTGACTTGTCCAAGACACTGCGAGGCTTTCGTGACACCCGCAGTCATTTGCTGACGGACCGGGTCGGTTCGGGTTTGACGCGCGCGCTCTATGCCACCTATGTGAGTTACCTCCCCGTCGAGGCATTCGCCTACGAGTTGCCTCGGCATGCCGACCCGCGTGGGGTGTTTGTCGAAATGCTGAAAACACCCGACTGCGGCCAGTTCTCTTATTTCACAGCTGGGCCTGGTGTGACGCGTGGTGAGCATTACCATCATTCCAAGACAGAGAAGTTCCTCGTCATCAAAGGTCGTGCGCGATTCGGTTTTCGTCACATCGACAGTGGCGAGACCCATGAGTTGGTGTCGCTTGGCGGGCAGGCCCAGATCGTCGAGACGATCCCTGGCTGGACCCATAACATCACCAATATCGGTGATGACGAGTTGATCGTCATGCTCTGGGCCAACGAGATCTTTGATCGCGAGCGGCCTGACACCATCGGGATGAAAGTCGCGCCATGAAGAAATTGAAGGTGCTGACCGTTGTCGGGACCCGGCCGGAGATCATCCGCCTGTCGCGTGTGATGGCCCGATTGGACGAGCACTGCGAACATGTTTTGGTACACACGGGCCAAAATTACGACTATGAGTTGAACCAGGTCTTTTTCGATGAACTGGGTGTGGCCAAGCCCAAGCACTTTCTCAATAGCGCGGTCGGCGGGGCGGCTCAAACGATAGGCCACATCATTGCCACGGTCGATGAGGTATTGGCCCAGGAGCAACCGGAGGCGATGCTGGTGCTGGGTGACACCAACAGTTGTTTGGCCGTGATTGCAGCCAAACGCCGTAAGGTGCCCATCTTTCATATGGAGGCCGGTAACCGCTGCTTTGACCAGCGCGTGCCCGAAGAAACCAATCGTCGCATCGTCGATCACACGGCCGACGTTAACCTGACCTACAGCAGCATTGCGCGCGAATACCTGCTGCGCGAAGGTCTGTCCCCTGATCTGGTGATCAAGACCGGCAGTCCGATGTTCGAGGTATTGACGCATTACCGCGACGGTATCGCGGCGTCTGACGCGCTTGAGCGTCTGGGTTTGAGTGAGCGTGGCTATTTTGTTGTCAGTGCGCACCGTGAAGAAAACATCGAGGCGCCCAAGACCTTTGCCAAGCTCGTCAGTGTGCTCAATGCCGTCGCCGAAGACCATGGTTTGCCGGTGATCGTCTCAACACACCCGCGTACGCAAAAGCGCATCGACGCGCAGGGTGTGCATTTCCATTCGCAGGTTCGGTTGTTGAAGCCCCTGGGTTTTCTAGACTATGTGAAGCTGCAGCAATCGGCCATGGCGGTGCTGTCGGACAGCGGCACGATCAACGAGGAGTCGTCGATCTTGAATTTTCCGGCGCTCAATCTGCGCGAAGCCCATGAACGACCCGAGGGGATGGAAGAGGCGGCTGTGATGATGGTAGGCCTCAGTGTGGATCGTGTCAGTCAGGGCTTGTCCATGCTGCAAAGCCAGCCGCGCGGTGAACAGCGTGGCCTGCGTCAAGTCGCGGACTACAGCATGCCCAACGTGTCGGACAAGGTGGTGCGCATCATCCACAGCTACACCGACTATGTGAACCGTGTCGTCTGGCGCAAGTACGACTGAGGGTTGCCGCTTGCGTGTTCTCGTGATTAGCCAGTATTTCTGGCCCGAAGTTTTTCGTGTCAACGAGATCGTTTCCGAGTTGTCTGCCCGGGGTCACCAAGTGACGGTGCTGACCGGGCGACCGAACTATCCAAACGGTGAGCTGTTCGCGGCTTTTCGCGACAACCCGGCCGCCTTCTCCGAATACGCGGGCGCAAAGGTGCTGCGAGTACCGCTGCGCCCGCGCGGCCGAGGTGGCCTGCGCTTGGTGCTCAACTATTGGAGCTTCGTGTTCTGGGCCAGCCTGCTCGGCCCGTGGCTGCTGCGGGGCCACCGGTTCGATGCGATCTTTGTGTCCGCATCTTCGCCGATCACATCAGTTCTGCCGGCAGTCCTGCTCAAGCGCATCAAGCGTGCGCCACTGCTGCTGTGGGTGTTGGATCTGTGGCCCGATACCCTTTCGGCTATAGGCGTCGTGCGATCAAGGTGGCTGCTTGGCGCGGTGGGCCGACTGGTTTCGTTCATTTATAAGCATTGCGACTTGATCCTGGCGCAGTCGAGAGGGTTTTTCCCGGCGATCGAGCGCTGGTCAAATGCGCCTGAAAAGACCCGCTATTTTCCTCAATGGGCGGAGGCGGATTTCGACGTTGGCGTGGATCCGAATCTTCCGATCGCGGCTGAACTGGTCGATCATCTGCATCACTTCAACATCATGTTTGCCGGCAATATTGGCGAGGCCCAGGACTTTCCGGCAATCCTGGACGCCGCCAACAGACTTCGTGACTGCAGCAACATTCGCTGGCTGATCGTCGGCGATGGGCGGGTTGCGTCCTCGGTCCGCGATGCCATTGATCGTCTGGATCTGCGGCACTGCGTTTTCATGCTGGGTCGTCATCCCTTGTCGCGCATGCCCGAATTTTTTCGCGGTGCGGGTGCGTT
>CANFPU010000141.1 GCA_947448955.1 Burkholderiales bacterium | reverse complement strand
GGCGACCCAGGCGGCCTTGGCCTTGTCGGCGGGCGTGGCACCCGGGTTAGCGGATGAAGCGGCGTCGAACTTCTTCTGCCAATGTGCCGGCGAGGCCATGAACAGGTTGGTCAGGTTCAGCGACAGGAAAGCGTCGGGCTCGCTGGTGGTCAGCTCGACCGTCAGCTCGTCGATCATGCGGGCGCTGCGCAGCGTGGGCATGCGCGAGGCGGTGACGCCCACCTGGCTGGCGTCGAACTGCGGCGCGTCTTTGTCCAGCACCTTGCGCAGGTTCCAGACCACCGAGTCGGCCGTCAACGCCGAGCCGTCATGGAACTTCACGCCGGGCCGCAGCTTGAAGACCCATTTCGTTTTGTCCTTTGCGTCGACCGCCCAGCTGGTAGCCAGGCCGGGGATCAGCACGCTGGGCGCGTCGGCCTTGGACAAGTCCCAGTGGGTCAGCGCGTCGTACATCGGGATGCCGGTGAAGCGGTTGCCCTCGAAGCCCTGATCGGGCTGACCGAGCGTGCGCGGGATGTCGGCGGCGGTCATCGCGATGCGCAGCACTTTCTCCTGGGCCTGTGCGGCCATGGATGTCAGCGCGGCCAGCGTGGCCACCGCGAGTGTGGAAAGCGTCTTGGCAAACAGGTTCACGGGGGGGCTCCATCAGGTAGATCGGGACACTCAGCAATCGGCATGCCAGCGGCTTCAGACAGCCTGCGGCGCGGTGACGTCGGCACCGATGCTCGGATTAATCGGCAACCGATGGGGCATGGCGAGGCGTCCCTTTTTCTGGAGCCTACCCCCGCGCAACCCGCCTGGCTGGCGCCAGGCCACGCTGTTGCACGGGCCGGCCGATCGTTCGAAGCGCTAGCTTTTGGTGCAACCAGCCCGAGAATGGCGTGTAAGGCGCCAAGGAAAGGTGCCAGGACGCCGATTTGGTGCGAACTGAGCGGGTCTTCACCTGGGCTTACCTCAGGGCTACCGCACTGCGATTGGCGACGCTCTTGCTGTCGAGATTGCCGTTGGGTTCGTCAGTGAGCGGCAGTGCCGGGTCCATCGCCAGCGCATTTGCTCCCCGATAATGAAAGGCTACCTCCAACCGCCGGCCATCGCCCCCAACGCCCCTTGACTGCACCCGCCCCCGGGTCACCTGTCGTCGATTCGCAGCGCGCGGCCCATCGTGCCGCCCTCGGCGTGTTGATGATGTGCACGGTCATCAGCGCGATCTCGCGCGGCGTGGGCGAGAGCTTTGCCGTCTTCCTGCTGCCGATCGCCCGCGAGTTCCAGACCGATCGCGCAGCACTCACCGGCGTTTACTCCACCTACATGGTCGCGCTCGGCGTGATGTCACCGATCGCCGGCACGGTCTTCGATCGGCTCGGCCCACGGCTTTGTTACAGCGTCGGCCTAGCGGTCTTTGGCCTTGCCTGCCTGCTTGCCTCCCAGGTGAGCGCCCTGTGGCAGCTTTACCTGCTCACGGGGCTGGGTGGTGCGATTGGCGCATCGATGATCGGCATGCTGCCGGCCTCCAGCCTGGTCAGCCTTTGGTTCCAGAAAAAGCTCTCGACCGCAATGGGCGTGATCTCGGCCTCAATGGGCGTTGGCCTGCTGGTGTTCTCGCCGATCGTGCAGTCGCTGGTCGCGCATCGCGGCTGGCGCGGCGCCTATCTGGTGCTGGGGCTGATGCTGCTCGCGGTGCTGGCGCTCATCCAGTTTTTGCCCTGGCGCCAGATTGCCGCCGGTGCGCCCGAGATCGCGGCGGCGCGCACGCAGCAGGCCACCGATGGTCAGGCCTGGACGGTCAGTCTAGCCATGCGCACACCGGTCTTCTGGGCGCTCTTTGGCGTGATGTTCTTCACTTCGGTGAGCACCTTTGCGGTCAGTGTCCAATTGGTGGCCTATCTGGTCGAGTCGGGGCGACCGCCGCTGCAAGCAGCCTCGATTTACGGTCTGGTCGGCATGGTCTCGATCGCCGGCACCTTTTTCGCCGGCAGCCTCGCCGACCGCATCGGCGAGATGCGGGTGGCGTTGATCTCCTATGGCTCGACGATCGTCGGTGTGGGCGCGCTCGCGGCGCTCGGACACTCGCATGCCATGGTCATGGTCGCCGCCTTCGTGATGTTGTTCGGCACGATGCAGGGCTCGCGCGGGCCACTGGTGGCGGTGCTGTCGGCGCGTAACTTCGCCGGGGGGCGCCAGACCGGCATCTACGGCGCGGTGCTTTTCGGCATGGGCATGGGCGGCGCGCTCGGATCCTGGGGCAGCGGCGCGCTCTACGACCTGACCGGCGGCTATGACGGCGGCTTTGCCCTGTCAGCCGCTGGGGCGGCCTGCGGGCTGTTGCTCTTTGTGACCGTGCCTGGGTTGCGCGGTCAGCGCCCGCCCACCCGCTAGGACGCCCGCGCATTGAGCGCCCCAAGGCCGGTCGAAGCCGGCCGCCCCCTTGGGGGATCCAGCAAAGTGGCAAAGCCACATTTCAGGGCTTCAGCGCTGCAGCAGTGCACCACCGCAGCCACTGGACCAACTGGACCAACTGGACCAACTGGGACCTTGGCGCATGCGGCAATTCACGGGCTCTTTTGACGAGGGTGGCCACGTCGAATGGACCGCGGGTGATCTGCCGATGGCATCGGTGCGACGTTTCAAGGCTTGGGCCGAACGGAACCAGGGCTCGGCAGGGCTTGCGGAGCCTGAAACTCTGGGTAAGCGGGCTGTCGCCTGAAGCCGCGCTGGACAAACTGAGACCGATCCAGCAGCACAGCGTGAGCATCAATGCCGGCGCGCCCGTCCGCGGCGTGTCGACCATCCATCAAGAACAGGCCGGCGTGTTCGAGGCACTGAAACTGAAAAAACCGACCCAAGACACCCAGCTGAGCTTGCTGTAGTGGTGCGTTGAAGTTCGCACCCTATACAAATCATGCACTTATAGTCGTTGGTGTCGAACTCCGGTGGTCACCGTGTAGATGCGCACGCGCCGGTGAACGGTGGCCATGCTGACATGGCAGGCCTCAAAGTCTTGGAAGTCCTCGCCCTCAGCGATCTGCCGGGCCAGCCGGTAATCGCCGATCTGGCGGTGCTTGTAGGAGGGGCGGATGCCTGCTTCGGCCAGCCCGCGGGCGATAGCCCGGGCCTGGGCGGCGTCGACCGTGCTGGCGCCAAAGTGGCTGCTGTCATGACCGATGCCATTGGCCAAGGGCTTCAGCGACGCATCCTGGAACGGCACACCCGCCCGCCCGCAGTAGTCACGGATCATCACTTTCACCATGTTGGCGATGGAGCGGTTTGTCGTTCTGTGACGTTGGTGCCTCCGCAATTCAGGGGCTGGAAGTCTCCGTCCGGCGACAAGCTGTTGCTCGGAGATCAGCGACGTCTCGGATCTAGCTTGCCCAAGATGGCGTGCCTAGAAAGATCCCCAAGCTTTTGACTTGAGGACAAGACCAGGAACGACGCTGAGTAAATTTTTTCAGGCCCCCAGCTTCTGAACCATGTCCTGAAAGTCCTGAAAGTCCTGAAAGTCCTGGATGTCCTGTTGCTTCGCTCGAAGCCTGCCGACCCGCGGTCACTGAGACTCGGTGAGCAGGGGATGCAGGACTGACGCCGAAGTGAGGGCGATGTCACCAGCACCTAAAGATCCCCTGTCGATACGATCACAACAACGCAGTGGCGCGCTAGATAGGCGCTCTTACTAGGGCATGCGGCGGACGCAGCGGAACCCAATGTAGACCGCGGTCGTTCCCGGCAGTTTGCTCTGCAGATGATCGGCCCGCATCTGTGCCGCACCGTACCACCAAGAGCCACCGCGCGTGCGGCGCTCGACCTGGCTGGTGGCTCCAGGCGGCTCGTCCACCCATTCCCAGGCGTTGCCGCCCATTTCGTGCAGACCGTTGACGCCGGCTGGCGTGCTGCCGGCCAGCGCATGGCCGTGGCCGCGCCACAGCTTGACGCCATGGCGAACGGCACGTGTCTGCGCGGCGTCACCGCAGTCATCGAGGCACTGCGCGCCTTCTGGCGTGTCGCCGGTTGGAAATCGGTAGGTGCTGCCGTGCGAGAAGGGTGGCGCCGGGGCGGCTCGCTGTTCGGTGTATGCGGCGGACAGCCACTGCGCGTCGGTGGGCAGTTGCCCACCCGCCCAGCGGCAGAAAGCCTGGGCCTCGTCGAACGTGAGGTGCACCGCCGGTTCGCTGTCCGACGTCGGCCCGCTGCCACCCCACGGCGTGCGCCAGTTCCAGCCCGGCTTTTGCACCCATCCCGCCTCGTAGACCATGCCACCGCCGGTCCGTTCAGCGTGCGTGACGGCGCGCGTGGCAACAGCAAAGCGGCGGAACTGCCCGATCGTGGTTTCGGTGCGGGCGATGCTGAAATTACCCAAGGCCTGCCAATCCAGGCCAGCGGGGTTGGGTGCAGACTGTGGCTCGGCCAGGACGGCGGGCGACAACCAGACCAGCGCCAGCACCGGGGCGAAAAGCATGACCACAAGGTATAGCCTGCGGATGGGCGGTACGAGCACAGTGGTTGTCACGTCATGCTTGCGATGAGTCGATGCTGAAGCTGCCGCCCGAGCAGTTGATAGTGCCCGGCACCGCTGCCGACATGAGCGAAGGCTAGCTCAAGACGGCGCTTTTTGCAGCCGACCGACCGCATCTAGATCGTCACGCCCGACGCGGCTTTTGTGGTGGCGGCGACAGTCGCATCAAGTCTGGCCGCGCTGCGGTGGTCATCGAAGCCCCGACGGATTCGGAAAATGGTCTTACATCCGCCGTCACATCCTGGCGCGATATTCGATGCAGGCAAGAAAAAAGCACCTAGGATTTCTCTCTAAGTGCTTGATTCACAAAGCTAATTTTGGCTCCTCGACCTGGGCTCGAACCAGGGACCTACGGATTAACAGTTGAATCTTCTGAACCTCAGGACGTTTTTACCGTCACCGGAAAGCCAATGATATCAACAACTTAGCCGAACGCGTCCGAAATCGTCCGAAGCCAAAAGCACCCCTCCGAAGGTCCCATCGCTATCATTTGCGCTATCAAATCGGGACCTACGGGCACGGGCCCGCTGCAGCAGCTGTGCCGGGGTCTTGCACGGCTTCGTATAGCGACTGGGTTTGCCCGATTCAAGGGCGCACTGGCGCGACGCTGACACCGGCACGCATGGGTTGCGGGGCACCCAGGAAGCAGTCGCCAGCCTCTGGATGCCATACGACTACCGATGCTTTCGAAGTGAGCAGCTTGCCCGTGTGCAACCCGGCTGAACCGCTGGGGCCAACCCCCGCGCACTACCGGTCGAACGGGCTGCGACGTCGGGGTGCTCGCGCCGGCTTTGCGTAGTCGGCAGGATTGAACGTGCGGCGCTGGCTAAGCAGCGGGCCGCCGTCGATGCGCTCCGCCAGGCTTTCCAGGTCGGCGTCGGTGACCCCGCAGGCCGCGAAGTGGGTGCGCCACCCGTCGACAACCTCGATGACACGCACGACGTCGGCTGCGGCTTGAGCCGGCGTGTACCCGAAAAGTTCACACTGCGACATGGCGTTGGCCAGCGTTGAATCGCGCTGCGCTGTGCCGACGATGAACTCCTGGTAGCCCTGGCCAGAGTTGGTGGGCAGCACGTCGTAGGCCGGTGCCAGCTTGTACTTGCCCTGGCGGGCCGGAGCCACCACCATCAGCGCATGGTTCTTTTCGTGGTCGTCGGTGTTGTCGATGAGGATGTTGAACACCATGCGGCGGAACAGCTCCTGCATGTCGCGCAGGCTCTGGTCATCGTCGGCCAGGCCAGCGCGCCGCAGCAACTGCGCCAGGGCAGGGTAGCCAAGCTCCGGCTCCTGGCCTGCGACGGTCTGCGCGCGCAGCGCGGTACCCGCTGAAATGCAGTGGATGCGCCGCACGCCGTCGCGGTCATAGCGGCGCACCGCCAGTGCGTTCTCACCCACCAGCGGCACGACGCGGGTCTGCGCCACCTCGATGCCGGCCAGCTTGGCCAGCGTCATCGACGCATGCTCGATGAGCGGCACATCGATGGGCTCGTTGTTGAAGAACTTGATGACCCACTGTTCACCGGCGATGTCGATGAGCGCCTTGGGCTTGGCACCCCCGAAGCTTCCGCCGGCGCTCAGCATGCGCCGCTCGATGTCACTGACGGGCTCGCGCTCGCTGACCTTGTGCACCACCTCGCTGAGCTGCTGCGCCTGCGCCAGTCGGGGCAGCGGGCTCTGGCTGCGCGGCCGGTAGGCATCGGCCGAGGTCGACACCCCGAGCGCCCCGAAGCGGTCGTCGCCGGCGTAGTACAGGAACTCCATCAGCGACAGCCGAGCTGGCTTGTCGAGGTACTGGATGACGCGCTCGCCCCAACGGTCGGGCCGGGCGTCGTCGACCGCGCCGACCGCCAGGCCTTTCCAGCGCGGCAGGTGTTCTATGTCGACGAGTGGCAGGTCTTCGCTGAGTGGGAAGCCGCCGCCCAGCCAGTCCACGCCGTACTGCAGCGAGACGCCCTTGCCGGCATCGACGAGGCGGAGCTGGCCGACATAGCGCGGCGCGGCCGGGTCTGCCAGGTACCAGAGGTGCAGCTCGTCGTGTCTCATGAGTGCGGTGCTGACTTCGTGGGCTTGGTGCGCGACCCAACTTCGGGGGCGGTGTCGTCCCGATGGGCCTGACGCGATGCCCGTGCCAGCTTGGCTTGCGCCGTGGCGCGCACTCTCTCCTTGCCGAGAGTTTCGGCGGCACGCACGTCGAGCTCGAGCGCGCCGCGGTCTTCCTTCGGCGAGGCCACGGTCGCAAGCGCGCCGTCGCGGCCGACGAGCCATAGCGCCGTCGCGAGAACACCCAGGCTGACGCCGGGTTCGCCTGCCTCCAGGCGCAACAGGGTCGGGACGCTCACGCCTATGCGTTTGGCCCAGGTCTTGAGCGACTCTTTGCGACGAAGCCGGGCAACAGCGAGGTCGGCGCCGAGCTGCTGGAGCGCGGCGACCGTTGATGGCGGCATCTGGGTCAAAGCAGGGGAGGCCTTGGACATTACATATAGTTTATCGAAATGTCATATAACAGTCAAGTTTATGTTAGTCATTTCGTTGGACTCGGTTGCTTGCAGGCCGCCCAGGCCGTTGCCCACCGAGCGCAGACCCGCGGATGGGCGACTGTTGGCGCCGACCGAAAACTGAGCCACTTTTGAGGGTTATGCCGACCCAAAACTGAGCCAGGTGAACAACCTACCCTGCTGCTTTTTTATGCAGCAGAGGACGAGGAGTGATCACCATGGACATCATTGGCAGGATCTGGCGATTGCACAGACGGAAGAAGAAGTCGGAGCGCGAGATCTCGCGCATCACAGGGTTGTCGCGCAACACGGTGGCCAAGTGGCTGCACGGCGAAGTCGACGGGCCGCCGAAGTACCGGCGCGGCGAGCAGCCGAACAAGCTCACGGTCTTCCATGAGGCGCTCAAGCAGGCCCTGACGGCCGACGCCAGGCGGCCCAAGCACGAGCGTCGCACGGCCAAGGCGCTGTACGCGCAGATCAAGGGCGCCGGCTACGACGGCGGCTACACCCGGGTGACCGACTTCATCCGGGCGTGGCGCCAGGGCGAGGGCCAGGGGGCCACGGTCAACGCCTTCATCCCGCTGGCCTTCGAGTTCGGCGAGGCGTTCCAGTTCGGCTGGAGCGAGGAAGGGCTGGTGGCGGGCGGCATCTACTACCGGCTGCAGGTCTCGCACATGAAGCTGTGCGCTTCGCGGGCCTTCTGGCTGGTGGCCTACCCCAGCCAGGGCCACGAGATGCTGTTCGACGCCCACACCCGGTCGTTCGCGGTGCTGGGCGGTGTGGCCCGGCGCGGGATCTCCGACAACATGAAGACGGCGGTGGACAAGGTCAAGAAGGGCAAGGGCCGCGTCGTCAACGAGCGCTTCGCGACCATGTGTGCGCACTACCTGGTGGATCCCGACTTCTGCAACGTAGCGTCGGGCTGGGAGAAGGGGGTGGTCGAGAAGAACGTGCAAGACAGCCGGCGGCGCATCTGGATCGACGCGGGCAAACAACGTTTCGGCAGTTTCACCGAGCTCAACGCCTGGCTGGGCCAGCGCTGCCGTGCGCTGTGGGACGAGATCCGCCACCCTGAGCATGAGCAGTTCAGCGTGGCCGAGATGCTCGAGCATGAGCGGGCGCACCTGATGCCGATGCCCACGCCGTTCGACGGCTACGTCGAGAAGCCAGCGCGGGTGTCGAGCACCTGCCTGGTGGCTGTGGCGCGCAACCGCTATTCGGTGCCGTGCGAGTTGCACGGCCAGATGGTCAGCACCCGGCTGTACCCGGCCAGCGTGGTCGTGGTGGCCGACGACAAGATCGTGGCCAGACACGATCGGCTGAGCAATGCTGGCGAGACCCGCTATGACTGGCAGCACTACATCCCGCTGTTGCAGAGGAAGCCCGGTGCGCTGAGGAAAGGCGCGCCGTTCGCCGACATGCCCGAGCCGCTGCAGCGGCTGCGCCGGGGGCTGCTGCGCAACCCGGGCGGTGACCGGGTGATGGCTCAGGTGCTGGCCATCGTGCTGACGGCCGGGCTGGAGGCGGTGCTGGTGGCGGTGGAACTGGCGCTGGAGACGGGGCCACCCGGCAAGGTCAGCGTGGAGCATGTGGTCAACGTGCTGGGGCGCTTGAACGCGGTGGCGGCACCGCCGACGGCGGCCACGCAGCTGAAGGTGGCCACGCCGCCGCTGGCCGACACGGCGCGCTATGACAGCCTGCGCGCCGACAACTGCGCGGACAGCGCCATCGGCAGCACCACCGCGGGAGCCGGCCATGAAGCCTGACGTGCTGGTCGAACTCAAGGCGCTGCGCCTGCACGGCATGGCCGGCGCGTGGGCCGATCTGGTCGAGCAAGGTGGCAACGCCGGCATCGACTCCTCGCGCTGGCTGATCGAGCATCTGCTGCAAGCCGAGGGGGTCGACCGGGCGATGCGATCGGTCAGCCACCAGATGCACAGCGCGAGGTTCCCGGTGCATCGGGACCTGGCCGGCTTCGACTTCACGGTCTCGCCGGTGGACCGCAAACTGGTGGGCACGCTGGCCACCACGGCCTTCACCGACGAAGCGCACAACGTCGTTCTGGTGGGCGGACCGGGCACGGGCAAGACCCATCTGGCCACCGCCATCGGCGTGTCTGGCATCACCCGGCATGGCAAGCGGGTGCGGTTCTACCCCACGGTCGATCTGGTCAACGCGCTGGAGCAGGAGAAGGCCCAAGGCAAGGCCGGGCGCATCGCCACCAGCCTGCTGCGCATGGACCTGGTCATCCTCGACGAGCTGGGCTACCTGCCGTTCAGCCAGGCCGGCGGGGCGCTGCTGTTCCATCTGCTGAGCCGCCTGTACGAGCACACCAGCGTGATGATCACGACCAACCTGGACTTCGCCGAGTGGTCCAGCGTGTTCGGCGACGCGAAGATGACCACCGCGCTGCTGGACCGGCTCACGCACCACTGCCACATCCTGGAAACGGGCAACGAGTCGATCCGCTTCAGCCGCAGTACGGCCGAGGCCAAGAAGCGCATCAAGGCACGCGAGCAGGCCAGCAAGGGCACCAAACCCGAGCCCCAGAACGACGAGTTCTGATCGGACCGCCGCGCGGGGGAAGCCGCTACGGGCTATGCCCTGCGCGTCATCCCCCGCGCGCTCAACACAGCTTCAGGGAGGTCAACGAAACAGCTCAGGACCTACACTTATCCACAGTCGGCCATCTCAAAGTCGGCTTCCACCCCTGGCTCAATATTCGGTCGGCGCGGTGGCTCAGATTTGGATCGGCGCCAACAGTCACGGATTCAGGTTTGGAATCTGACCCCGATTTTTCAACTAGAGAGCTTTTCCTGCAATCAGACCTTGATCAGCGACTTTTAGCGCACTTCTGGTCCACTGTTCTCCAATTGGTACCCTTCTTGCAGGCACATGGACTGCCGTTCGCGCCCTCGGGGCAATACCCCCCCCCGTCAAAGTTTTTATCGTTGTGTGGATTCCACTTTGCGCATATATCACTATCCCAGTTACCACTATTAAAAGCTCTACATGTTCCTTGAAAAGACATACCCTGCCCTGCTTGGGGAGTCTTGCAATCTGCTATGACAGTTGCCACATGCGCCTCAAGGCTGGTGCAGTAGGGTCTTGGCTCTAGCCCTAGGGCTGCTACTGCGTAAGATCCCGAAAGCACACCGAACATAAATACAAACAACAAAATTGATTTTCGAAAATAAGACATAAAATAATCCTCTAAAAAATTTGAAGAGAACCGTATCTTGATTCTCTTCGGTTGATAAAATTAGCAAATGACTTTCAAGCCAAGCCAAGCCAAGCCAAGCCAAGCCAAGCCAAGCCAAGCCAATACGAGACGAGACGAGACGAGACGAGATTATGTTACCTCACACTGTTGACGTAAGCTTACGTAAGCTTGCCTAGGCGCGCCGGTCTTGAAGGTCTGCTCGTCATGACGGAACATGTGTATCAGCCCCCCTCCGGCCTGTCCTTCGGAGTTCGGAGTTCGACACCAACAGCTATAAGCGTATGATTTGTATAGGGTGCGACCTTCAACGCACCACTACATCAAGCGCGACTGGGTGTCTTGGGTCGGTTTTTTCAGCTTCAGTGCCTCGAACACTCCGGCTTGTTCTTGATTGATGGTCGACACCCCGCCGACGGGCGCGCCGGCATTGATGCTCGCGCTGTGCTGCTGGATCCGTCTCAGTTTGTCCAGCGCGGCTTCAGGCGACAGCCCGCTCTTTGCCAACTTGAGCCGCTGGCGCATCACCCGGTAGACGATCAGCGCCATGAAGCACAGGCTGGCGTGTG
>CANFPU010000140.1 GCA_947448955.1 Burkholderiales bacterium | reverse complement strand
TGGTAGACGAGCATTTTGCCGCCACGTTTGGCCAGTGCCGCGAGCGTCGGGGCGGCAGCCTCAGGCGGGCTCATCACCGCCATCGCCGATTCCTTGAACACGGGATCGGTGGCATAGATCAGAGACGCATCGCGGTCAAAGTCGAAGCGCGACAGGTAGTCAACCAGCGCAGCGGGGGTGCCGGCCACGCGGGTCGGCGGCGTCGTGAAAATATAAGCCAGCGAGCCCGCGCCCATCGTCGCGATGATCGGGTGGCGGTCCCAGGGCGGGATGGTCGACTCGAGCTTCCAGGTGCGCCAGCCGCCCGCGCCGACGCCCCCGTCGAACGACCAGTCGGCATACAGCGCCTCACCACGGCTGTTGCGCGGGCCCGCGAAAGACCGTCCCAGCGCCTGAACCTGCGTGGCGCTCAAGCAGGTGTCGGTCTTGGCGCCGCTGCACTGCAGGTCGGACAGTTTGAAGACGCTCTGGCAGCGCTTCAGGTCACCGACGATGCCGTCAGCCAGCAGGTCTAGCGAATCGCAGCGCGCCACCACTTGGTCGGCCACCAGCTTCATGTCGGCCGGGCTGAAAGCCCGTCGGATGTCCGGGTCGACCAGCTTCCAGCTCTGGATGTCCCAGGCATGCTGGACAGCGGCCTTGGGTAAATTGAATCCAGGCGCGCCGGCCAGGAAGCCGTCGTACAAATCAGCGTAGCGCTCGGCAGCAATCATCGCGTGGCGCCCACCATTGGAGCAGCCGGCCATGTAATTGCGCTGCGGCTTCTCTCCGTAATGACGCTGGATCAGCGCTTGAGCCACTGGCCAGACCGAGCCGTTCGCGCTGTAGCCATAGTCGCGCCTGGCTTGCGGATCCAGGCCGAACAAGTTGCCACGCGCCAGGCCACCCGCTGCATTCACCGGGTCTTCGCTTTGATGGCCGGAATCGCTACTGACCACCGCAAAGCCCCGCGCCAACGCATCGATCGCCAACACGCCCATGTCGCCCAAGGCAGGCTTGACGACGCCATCGTTGCCGCCATTGACCTGATGCAGGAAGCGCTTGTTCCACGCTTGCGGCAGACGCATCTCGAAGCCGATCGCATAGCGCTTGCCGTCGACGCCGCTGCGCTCGCCAAGTTGACCCTGCACCAGACAATGGGCCGGATGGCCTTTGTCGTCAGCGGGCATCGCGGTGGACTGGGTGACGCGCAGACCCGGCAATGAGCTGACTGCGCTGGGCAACTCGGCACAAGGCAGGCCCGCTGGACCAGGACGCGCTGCGCAACCGGTCAACCCTGCCGCCACGACCCACATCCACAGAAAACCTGGACGACGGCCACCCATGCGCGGTTGGCCGCTCGGACCCGAGATGACGGCTGTTCGGCGGGCGAGCGAAAGTATCCGATGCATGTGGTCTCCTGCTTGGTTTTTGGTGGTTGAGGGCATCCGCGGTCTGCGCAGTCGGGCCAGAATTTCGAGCCACAATGAAGTGATGACGAAGCCGTCGCGGAGCCCCCATTGATGATGAGACGAATCGAAATCGGTCTTCCCACACGAAACCGTCCCGACTGCATTCCGATGATGCTGCAAGCGCTGCGAACCCAGGACTATGTTCATTGGGATCTCACCATTGTGGACGACAACGACCCGCCACTGCTGAGAGACAACCTCGTGGTTCAGCGGATGTTGTGGTTGCTGGAAATGGAGGGGCACCGATGGCGGGTACTTCGCGGGGTGCGTCAAGGTCCCCATTACGCGCACAACGTCACCTTGGTCAGCGCTGAGCATGACTGGGTGCTGCGAATCGACGACGACCTGGTGCCGCAACCGACCTTTATCAGCACCCTGGTTGAGACGACCACCCATTACGAAAAGGCACTGCCAGTGGGTGCGATTGGAGGGGTCTATCCCGAAGTCGCGTCTGGTGACCGGACTGGACATCAGATGTCTGATCAAGTCCGCGCGGCATTGCCACAGTTCGCGCCGTTTGAATCGGTTGAACAGCGTTTTCTGCTGCCTGGAGAAAAGGCTCGCCTGGTCAAAGCGCTGTACTCATCGTTCTTGTATGACCGGGTCGCGCTGGAAGCCGCCGGTGGCTTTTCGCTGGCTTTTTCTCGACGAGGTGAAAAAGAAGAAACCGATGCCACGCTGCGGCTGTTCATGCGAGGCGCCGGCGTCATCCTGGAGCCAAAGGCCCAAGCCTGGCACTTGGCGGCACCTGCAGGCGGTGCGCGCATGACGAGCCAAGAGCAGCAACCCTTCATCGAGCGTGACAACGCCGTCTTTGAAGCCAGGGTCAGAGACCTCGCCGCTGGGAGTTTCGACTGGGATGCCGAGCGCCGAGCAAATCTGTCCTCTTTTGAGCGCTACCGCCAGTACCGGCATGCCCCGTCTGGCTTCTATGGCGACGAAGACTGAAGCGATCCCACTCGAGGCCCTGTCACGAGCGCCAGGGTTCTAACGGCTGGGCAACAGGCCGATCCTTCGGCCGATCCTTCGCCCAATCCTCGCCCGCTCTCCAGCCCAGCCCCTAGCCCACGCTCTCGGCCACCGCGTCACCCCAAGGCGACATCACCTCGGTGCAGCCCATGTTGTGCAGACCTTCGCGCAGCGCGCCCGACGGGCATGCGAACGCGTAGGGGTAGACCTGGCGTCGCACGGCACTGAGCGAGAACTCGGACGCCAGCGCTGCCAGCACCTCCGCTGGCAATGCCGCGTCGGCCACCACCTGGCTGCCGCCGCTGACATCGATGCGGGGCTGGTGGAAGGCTTGCTCCAGGCTCATGCCGTGGTCGATCAGAAACGAACTGAGTTGCAGCACGGCACCCAGGATCTTGCGCCCGCCTGAAGCACCGACCGCAAAGCGTCGTCCGTCAGCGGTCTCGCCGACCACCGGGCAGTAGTTGGTCAGGCAACGCTTGTCGGGCGCCAGCGAGTTGGGCTTGCCGGGCTCGGGGTCGAACCACATCACGCCGTTGTTGAGCAGCATGCCGGTGGACGGCGAGACCACGCGTGAGCCGAAAATCGACAGCAAGGTCTGGGTCACCGAGCAGATGTTGCCGCGCGCGTCGATCACGCAGAAATGGGTGGTGCAGCCGGGCGCTTGCGGCGACTCATGGTCGCCCATCAGTTGCAGCCTGCTGCCAAAAGCCGCCGTCAGCGCTCTGGCGTAGGCCAGGTAGGTGGTCGCGCCTGGCGCGCCAGCGCCAGGCTGGTAGTCGCGCGCCAACTGCTGCAGCGCCATCGCCAGCGTCGGCCCGCCGGTCAGCCCAGGCGCGGCATACACCTTGCCGCCGCGATAAGGGAGGGCCAGCGGGTCCACCCATTCGGCGCGGTAGGCGGCCAAGTCGGCATCGCTCAAGCAACCGCCCTTGGCACGCACGTCGCGAACCAGCGCGCGGCCAAGATCACCGCCGTAGAGTGCCTGAGCGCCCTGCTCTGCGATTTCGGTCAAGCTGCCCGCAAACCTGCGCTGGTCCAGATGGCGCTCAGCCGACGAGGTCCAGGCGTTGCCGATCGGCCAACAGCCGTCCTCAAGAAACATCGCTGCCGCGTCTGGGTCTAGCGACAACGCGCGCGCCACCGAGGCCGTCAGCAGCGTCGAGTACCAATCGACGAGCAGGCCTTGCTGCGCCAGACCCGCCGCCGGCATCACCAGATCGCGCCAAGGCAGTCGGCCATGGCGTTGGTGTGCCAGCGACATCCCGGCGACCACCCCGGGCACTGCCACCGCGGTCGCGCCCTGAACATTGCGGTCGCCAAGCACGGCGGCCCATGGGAACAGGTCGGACGAGCGGGCACCACCGCTGAGTGGGTAATTCGCCGGGTCAAGTTCGCGCGGCGAGCGCATGCCATAGTCCAGGCACTGCGCTTGGCCTTCATCGGCGCGCCACAAGGTCATGCACCCGCCAGCCGCCGGGCCGCTCATCCAGGGCTCAACCACCCCGAGGGCGAAAGAGGTGGCGACCGCGGCGTCGACCGCGTCGCCACCCGCTTCGAGCACCGCTGCGCCGACTTCGGCGGCGCGCCGATGCTGGGCCGAGACGATGCCGCCGCGGTTGGCCATCACCGTCTTGCGAACGGTCTGAGAATTCGAAAAGTTATCCATTCAAAGCCTTCTTGGTTGATGGGTCAGAGGGTGGTCTCACCAGCCACCTCCGGTGTGCCGCGCCACATCCTCAGCGCACCCAGAGCCGGGCCGAGCTGGCCATGGCTGCCAAGCCCGCCGAGCCTGCGCCTAGCCAAAGCGCCAGCGTGGTCGCCCCGCTGTCGACCAGGCCGAAACACAAGGCCACCAGCGCGGCACCGATGGTCTGCCCTGTCAATCGGACCATCGCCACCATGCCACTGGCGCCGCCACTGCGCTCGGGTGGCGCGCTGGACATCAGTGCTCGCATGTTGGGCGACTGGTAGAAACCAAATCCCAAGCCGCAGATCGACATGCGCAGCGTGATGTCCCAGATGGCCGGGTCGGCAGGCAACAACGCCAACGCGACCAAGCCTGCGCTCATGATCGCCATGCCGATGCCGCCCAGCAGCCCCGGCGGGTAACGGTCGGACAAGCGCCCGGCGATCGGCGCGGCGAGCGCCACCACGACGGGCCAGGAGGTCATCAAAAATCCAGTGTCGACCGCGCTGCGATGCAGCACGCTGTGGAAATAAAACGGCAGCGATACAAAGGCCAGGCCTTGCGCTGCGAACGCACCCATGGCCGTGAGCGCGGACAGTGCGAACATGGGCAGGCGCAGCAGATCGACCGGCAGCATCGGCGCCGGGTGACCGGCCTGGCGTCGCAACAGCATCGCGCCGGCAGCCAGCGCCAGCAACAGCGGCCCGAGCACCAGCGGCCAGTCCGCGCGCTGCGCACCATTGCTCAAGCCGAAGATCAAGGATGCGAAGGTCAGCGCCGTCAGCAAGGCGGTCACCCGATCGAAAACATGCCCGCTTGTCGGCGTTCGCGGCAACGCAGGGTAGGCCAGCGCCAGCCCGTACAAGCCCAAGGGCACGTTGAGCGCAAACAACCAATGCCAGTTGCCGATCGCCAGCACCAGCGACGCAACCGACGGGCCGGCGGAGAACGCGACGCCGACCACCAACGCGTTCAGTCCAAGGCCCCGGCCGAGCTGCGACGGGGGATAGAACAGTCGCACCAGCGCGATGTTCACGCTCATCAACGCACCGGCCCCGATGCCTTGCAGCGCGCGGGAGGCGGCGAGCAGCCAGAGGTTGTCGGCCAGCGCACTGAGCAAGGAGGCCGCAGCATAAAAGGCCAAGCCGCCCAAGAAGATTCGACGCGGCCCCAACAAGTCGCCGAGCGCGGCAAATGGCAGCAAGCTCGCTACCACCGCCAACTGGAAAGCGTTGATGACCCAGATCGACGCAGCAGGCGAGGCGTGCAGGTCAGCCGCAATCACCGGCAGCGCGGTGTTGGCGATCGAAGCGTCCAGTGTTGACAGCGCCACCGCCAACAGCGTCGCCGCCAGCGCGCGCCGGTCGGCAGCGCTGAGTTGGTGCGGCTGGGCGGTCGATGCCGCAGACGATTTGACGGCGGCTGGCAACACGGGCATGAGCTCAACCTCTACGACAAGTCAATCGACGCGCGGCTGGGTCTTCAGGAACAGCTTTTGCATGCCGCCCAACCAACGGTCGTAGTCGTCGGTCTTCTTGCGCATGTAGTTCAGAACGTCGGGATGCGGCAGCACCAGGAACTTTTCGGTCGACATCACCTTGACAATCTCGTCAGCGACCACTTCGGCGCTGAGGATGCCATCGCCACCGGCAGAACCGCCGTCACCGGGCACCATACCGGTACGAACCGCCTGCGGACACAGACAAGACACGTGCAGGCCACGGCGCCCATAAGCAATCGACAGCCACTCGGCAAAGGCCACCGCGGCATGTTTGGTCACGCCGTAAGCAGCCGACTCGACGATGTTGAGCAACCCAGCCGCCGAGGCGGTGATCAGAAAATAACCCTCGCCACGAGCGATCATCTTCTCGACCAACGCACGCGCTGCCCAGACATGGGCCATCAGATGGATCTTCCACATCTTGTCCCACATCTCGTCGTCGGGCTCTGCACCTTGGCTGTTGCCGATACCGGCGTTCGAGAAGAACACGTCGACCCGCCCATAACGTTTCTCGGCGGCAGCGACCAGCGCCTGGATGTCGGCCTCGCGGCTGACGTCGCAGCGCACCGCCAGCCCGTTGACCGCTTGAGCCACCGGCTGCAGGCCGGCCTCGTTCATGTCGGCCACCACCACACCGGCAGCGCCTTCGGCGTGAAACTTCAGTGCGGTCGCCCGACCGATGCCACTGGCAGCGCCGGTGACCACGGCCACTTTGCCCTTCAAATCCATGCGGTGTCTCCTTGAAGTTGATGACGCGCCGAGAGCGCGCTCTAAACATTGTTGCCCGGCGCCGCCGTCGGCAAGCACGCGATCATCGTAACGGAGGCCAGCGCCGAGGCTGCTTTCGGCGGGCCATCAAGGAGGTGATACTCAAGTCGATGCGCCCCAGCTCACTTTCGGAATCAGTCCACCCCTATCCAAGCCCGAAGCGCCAACGCTTGGCCTTGGCGGTCGTCTGCCTAGGCTCGCTGCTGTCGCCCTTAGACACCACGGTGAACACGGCTTTTCCGGTGATCACCGCAGCCTTCTCGCTGCCACTGCGAGACATCCAGTGGGTGGTGATCGCCTATGTGCTGGCGATGTCGAGCTTCGCGCTGATCTTCGGCCACCTGGGCGACCGAATGGGTCACCGCCGCATCTTCGCGATGGGGTTGGCCGCGTGCGTGCTGGCCCATGCAGCGGTGGCGCTGGCGCCGGACTTCCCGAGCTTGGTCGCGATGCGCGCGGTTCAGGGCGCCGCTGCGGGCATGGCGGTGTCGTGCGCGCCAGCGATCGCCACCCTGCTCTACCCAGCGGCCGACAAAGCCAGGGTGCTGGCGCTCTACATCGCCGTCGGCAATGTGGCGATGGCCGCAGGGCCCTGGCTGGGCGGCTTGCTGCTACAGGCCTTCGGTTGGCCCGGCGTCTTCTGGTTCCGCGCACCGCTGGCGCTAGCGGCGCTGCTGCTGCTGCCCTGCTTGCCAAAGCGGCCAGGCGGCGTCGGTTCATCAAGCTCGACCAGCACCGCGCGCTTCGATTGGGCCGGTGCGGTCGGCCTGAGCGCATTGCTCAGCAGCATGATGCTGGGACTGGCAGAACTGACCCGGCCCGACGCCAACCTCTGGATCACGCTGACGCTGCTGGCCGGCGGTGTCGTTGGCACTTTTTTGTGGGTGCGCCACGAATCACGGGCCGCCCAGCCGGTGCTGCGCATGGCGCCGTTTCGCTCAGCACGCTTCTCGGGCACCCAGGCCGCATCCGTGCTGGTGAACCTGGCCTGTTTTGCCAACCTGTTGTTGCTGCCCTATGAGCTGACGCGCGCAGCGGGTGCCTCACTGGCTTCAGCCGGGCTGATGCTGTCGATGTACCCGGGGGGGTCAGTGCTGGGCAGCCTCGTCGCCGGACGGCTGGCCGCGCGCTGGTCGTCGTCGCAGCTGATGACCCTGGGTGGGCTCGGCGCCGCAGCGGGCCTGCTGCTGACCGGGGGGCTGCTGTCGGCCGGGTCGCCCACTGCAGCGCTGAGCCTGGGCATGCTGGCCAGCGGGCTGGGTCTGGGCCTGTTTCAGGTCGGCTACATGGAGGCCACGACCTCCATGTTGCCGATCGATGAGCGCGGCGTTGCCGGCAGTTTGGTCAGCGTGACCCGATTGCTGGGCATCCTGCTCGGTGCGACCGGCATCCACTGGCTCCAGGGTTTGACGCAAAACCACGCCAGCACCTTCCAGGTGCTGGGCATCGGACTGTTGGTGCTCGCAATGCTGTTCGCGCTGGGCAACCGACAGGCGACTCCGCCTTGACAACGCGTCGGCTGGCATCATCAAACTGAACATCTGAGGCCCTGCTTGCAAGTCTATTTACACAAAATCCTGCCTTTCCTGCTGCTCCCGGTAGGGCTCACGCTGATGCTGTTGCTGGCAGGCTTGCTGCTCAAGCGGCGATCGCTGGTCTGGCTGGGGCTGGCGGTGCTCTGGCTCAGCAGCACGCCGATCCTCAGCAACTTCATGATCCGGTCGGCCGAGAACTGGGCCGAGCGTCTGCCCATCGGCGACATGCCGACCGCCGATGCCATCGTCGTGTTGAGCGGGGGGCGGGTGGTTGCACCCGGTGCAGAAGCAGTGAGTGAATGGGGCGATGTCAACCGCTTTTTCGGCGGCGTCGAGTTGTTCAAAGCCGGCCGGGCGCCCTTGCTGATCTTCACGGGTGGGTGGTCGCCCTTGGAGCCCAAAGCCAGGCCCGAGGGCGAGTGGATGCTCGAGCACGCGCGAACATTGGGCGTGCCCGCCAAAAACATGTTGAGCACCGGCCCAGTGTTCAACACCGCCGAAGAGTCTCAAGCGGTGGCGGCGCTGCTGTCAAAAGGTAGCGCCGCAGGCCGCAAACCCCATGTGCTGCTGGTGACGTCGGCCTTCCACGTCAATCGAGCACAGCGTCTGTTCGAGCGTGCTGGCCTGAGGGTCTCGCCCTTCCCGGTTGACTTCAAGGTTTCAGCCGGCGGCGAGCCAGGTTTTCTCGATTTTCTGCCCAGTGCCGGGGCCTTGGAGCTGACCAACAAGGCCTGGCACGAGATGTACGGCCGGCTTTACTACGCGATCCGCGCCGTGGTCCATTCGCCATAACCTGCCTCGACCAGCTTGACCAGCGCGTGCAATGTCTGGTTGACCGGTGTGGCGACGCCTAATGCCAAGCCACGACGCGCCACAAATCCATTCAGGTGGTCAATCTCGCTGAGCTTGCGGCGCGCCATGTCCTGCGCGGTCGAAGATCGCTGGCCAGGCATCGCCAGTGCGATGGCTGCCATCGACGCCAGCGCCGGCGCCAATGCCAGCGCAACGCCCTCGGCCGCAGCCACCGCCACCACCTCGCGCACGACCGCCTGCTGCAGCGCCAGGATTTCGGGCCGCGCAGCCAGCTGTGCATAGTTCGCCTGGGCCAGTCCGGAGACCGCGTTGTAAGCGCAGTTGACCATCAGCTTGGACCACAGCTCGGCCATCACGTCGTCCGAGATGCGCACCGGCACTTGAGCACTGGCGAACAGATCCACCAGATCCTGTAGGCGCCGGTTCAGTGCCTGGTCGCTCGCCGCCACAGCGTTCAACGCACCGATCACCAGGTCACCGCGGCCGTTGTGCTGGACCCGGCCGGGCTCCGGCATTGCGGTGGCCACATAGACCACTGCCGGCACGACGGTCTGACGGAGATGGCGGGCCATCGCTGGCGCGTTTTCGACGCCGTTTTGCAGACTCAGCAGCAGGGCATCGTCTGCCAGATGTGCTGCCAACTGCTGCGCCACGGCCTCGGTGTCGGGGGACTTCACGCACAGCAGGACCAAGTCGGCGCCCCGCACTGCCGCCAAGTCGGTACTGGCGGCCAAGCGGACGGTCTCAACCCGACCGGCCATCTCGAGTTGCAAACCTTCACGCTCTATCGCCTGCACATGTGCGGCGCGCCCGATCAGGGTGACGCGATGGCCAGCGCGTGCGAGCATCGCGCCGAAAAAGCTGCCGACGGCACCGGCACCGACAACGGCGACCGCTTGGAAGGGATGGGCCACAGGGACTCGCAAAGGGATCGGGGGAGCACAAAGATAGCACCCGCCGGTCGGACTCGAACCGCGTCCGGTCGCATCGCTGGCGGATCAGCCAGCAGGTCCGCCGGCCGGTCAATGGGTCGATAGCGTCGAGGTAGACTGGGCCGATGAACTCAGCGCGTTGCCAGCGCATCGTACGGCCGGTCTCGAGGCGACCGCCTGAGGAGATCAAGGCCAAGGGCAAGCCCGCAACAACATGAGGATGGACATGGACCTGACCCGTTTCCCGCGCCGCCGCTACACCGCCCAGGCCACGCCGCTCGAAGCCCTGCCGCGCTTTTCCGCTGCATTGGCTGCCTCCTGCCCGGGCGGGCGCGGCCCCGAGGTCTGGGTCAAGCGCGACGACCTGCTGGGACTTTTCCCCGGCGGCAACAAGACCCGCAAGCTCGAGTTCCTGATGGCCGATGCGCTGGCCCAGGGCGCCGACACGCTGGTGACCTGCGGTGCGCCACAGTCCAACCATTGCCGCATCACGCTGGCCGCAGCGGTCAAGGAAGGCCTGAAATGCCGCCTGGTCATTGAGGAGCGCGTACCCGGCAGCTATGACCCGCAGGGCAGCGGTAACCACTTTTTGTTCCGTCTGCTGGGCGTCGAGCACATCACCGTGGTGCCTGCGGGTACTGACATGGCCGCGGCGATGCGGCGCGTGGCCGAAGATCTGGCCGCCGCTGGTCGGAAGGCCTATGTGATACCGGGTGGCGGCTCCAACGCACTCGGCGGTCTGGGCTATGTGGCCTGCGCGCAGGAGTTGATGACGCAGTGTTTCGAGACCGGCCTGCACTTTGACCGCATTGTGCTGGGATCGGGCAGTTCGGGCACGCATGGTGGCCTGCTGGCGGGCTTGTTAGGCCACCACCTCGATTGGCCCATCGTCGGCATTGGCGTCAGCCGAGACCCAGCCGACCAGGAGCCGATCGTGCATCGAGAAGCGCAGGCCGTGCTGGACCTTCTGGGCGTCAAGCTGACCGTGCCACGCGCATCGGTGGTCACCGTCGGTGGCTACTGGCAGCCGAAATACTCGGTGCCCAACCAAGCCATGGTCGAAGCGGTCCAGATGCTGGCGCGCACCGAGAGCCTGCTACTCGACCCGGTCTACACCGGCAAGACCATGGCCGGGCTGATCGGGCTGGCACGCCAAGGCCAGCTGCGCCCCG
>CANFPU010000139.1 GCA_947448955.1 Burkholderiales bacterium | reverse complement strand
GGCATTGCCCGATGCCTGGCCCTCGGTCGGCGTGAAGATGGCAGTGCGGATCGGGCCGGTGCCGCTGATCGCGCCCAGCGTGCCGCCGGTCACGGCGATGTCGCCGGCCGTGCCGTCCCAGCTGAAGCCGACCGGGTCTTCGCTGAACGTGAAGGTGACCGCTGCGGTCTGGCCAGACCTGAGCGCGCTGAGGTTGCTGGTGATCGCCACCGTGGGTGCGAGCGTGTCGATCGCTATCAGCGGCGTGACCGCAGCAATGCCATCGTTGCCAGCCAAGTCCTGGTAATTGGCGCCGAGCACCGTGATGCTGGCACGGCCATCAAAGCCCGACGTCGGGGTGAAGGTGGCGGTGCGGGTCAGCCCGCTGCCGCTGATCGCGCCGAGCGTGCCGCCGGTCACGGCGATGTCGCCAGCCGTGCCGTTCCAGACGAAGCTCGCCACTGGGTCTTCGCTGAAACTGAACGTGATGGTCGGCTGATCGCCCGACTTCAGCGCAGCGCTGCTGCTGGTGATCGTCAGCGTGGGCGCCACCGTGTCGACGGCAATCACCTGCGTGTTGCCAGCGCTGCCGGCGTTGCCGGCGGCATCGCTGTAGCCGGCGGCCTGCACCGTGATGCTGGCATTGCCGTTGTAGCCCGGCGTCGGCGTGAAGGTGGCGGTGCGGGTCGTGCCGCTGCTGCTGACCGTGCCCAGCTTGCCGCCGACCACCGTGATGGCCCCGGTCTGCTGGCTGGCGTCCCAGGCAAAGCCCGCCCCAGGGTCTTCGCTGAACACGAAGCTGATCGTGGCCGTGCCACCGTTCTTGACCGCGGCGACGCTGGCGCTGACAGCCACCGTGGGCGCGACCGTGTCGATCGCGATCGACAAAGGGACGCCGGCGTCGCCACTGTTGCCTGCCGGGTCGAGGTAGCTGCCGCTGTCGACCGTGATGATCGCGCTGCCCGACGCGATGCCGGCGTCCGGGGTGAAAGTCGCGGTGTAGACCTGCGGGTCGGCGGTGCCGGCCAGCGCGCTGACCGTGCCGTTCGTGCTGTGGATGTCGCCAATCGCAAAGCTCGCGCCCGGTGCTTCGCTGAATCGAAAGCGCAGCGCAGCGCTTTCGCCGCTCTTGACCGCAGCGACGCCGCTGGTGATCGTCAGCGTCGGCGCGAGCGTGTCGACCGCGATCGTCGGCGAGAGTCCGGCACCGCCGACGTTGCCAAAGCTGTCCTGGTAGCTCGCGCCGGTCACCGTGATGCTGGCCGGGCCGGCCAGGCCGGGCGTGGGCGTGAAGGTGGCCGTGCGGGTCAAGCCCGGGCCACCGATGACAGCGCCCAAGGTGCCACCGGTCACGGCGAGGCCGCCGGTCTGGCTGGTGGCGTCCCAGGCCAGGCTGCTGCCGGGGTCTTCGCTGAAGCTGAAGGTGATCTCAGCGGTCTGTCCGATGCGCAGCGCGCTCGCAGCGTTGGTCAGGGACACCGTCGGCGCCACGGTGTCGATGTTGATCACCGGCGTGGCACCGGCACTGCCGGCGTTGCCCGCAGCGTCGCTGTAGCTGGCGTTGGCCACCGTGATGCTGGCCTGCGCCGAGGCCTGGCCGGCATCGGGCGTGAAGCTGGCGGTGCGGGTCAGGCCACTGCCGCTGATGGCCCCGAGCTTGCCGCCGGTGACCAGCACATCGCCCTGCAGGCCGTCCCAGGCAAAGCTGGCCCCTGGGTCCTCGGTGAACGTGAAGGTGACCGCAGCAGTCTGGCCTATGCCGACCTTGTCGACCGCCGAGCTGATGACCAGGCCCGGGGCCAGCGTGTCGACGCTGATCGCCCGGGTGCCCACAGGGCCGAGGTTGCCCACCGCATCGGTGGCGGTGGCGCTGAGCGTCTCGGCGCCCTGCCCCATCGCGGTGATGTCGGCCGACGTCAGCGGGTGCTGCCAGGCGCCCAGGCTGTCGGCGGTCAGCGTGTAAGTGTTGCCGCCCAAGGTCAGCGCGACCGTTGCGCCGGGTTCGGCGCTGCCGCTGATCACCGCAGCCTGCTCGGCGGCGTTGATGAGGTTGTCGATCGCCACCGGGTTGATCACCGGTGCCGCCGGTGCGACGGTGTCGACCTCGATCAGCAAGTCGGTGCCAAGGCCGATGTTGCCCGCCAGGTCGGTGGCGCGCAGGCTGAGCAGTTCGCTGCCCTGACCCATCGCGGTGATGTCGGCAGAGACCAGCGCGTAGGACCAGACGCCATTGCCGTCAGCGGTGACGCTGCGGTTGTTGGCGCCGATGCGCAATGTGACGGTCGCGCCGGGCTCGGTGCTGCCGGTCAGGTTGCTGCCGGTCTCGGCAGCGTTGATCAGGTTGTCGCCGGTGACGGCGGCCATCGTCGGCGCGGCAGGGGCGGTGGTGTCAACCAGGTAGCCCGCGTTGTTGGCCACTGCGCTGTGCGTCAGATTGACGGCCGCATTGCCAGCGGCGTCCAGCAACAGGCCACCGTTCGCCAACAAGCTGTTGGCATCGATGCTGATGCCGTCGTTGTCGGTCAGGTTCGACCCGATGCTGTAGGCAAACACCAGATCGCTGCTGCCCGAGCCCGAGACATAGCTCGCCAGTACGGAGACACCGCCGATGTTGAGCGCGAGCGTGGGCGTGCCACCGGTGGCGTCGACCGTGGTGGCCTCGCTCATCGTCACGGTGACCAGTACCTGGTCGCCAGGGTTGAGCCGGTTGTTTTGCAGCCCGACAGCGCTGGTGATCGCCACGCTGGCGACCGTCGGGGCCAGCGCGTCGATCACGATGCCGGGCGCGGTGGCGTTGGACCCGGTGTTGAGCGCCAGATCGGTGTAGTCGATACCGGCCACCGTGATGGCTGCGGTGCCCGATGAAAGCCCCGGTGTCGGGGTGAAGGTGGCGGTGTAGACCTTGCCATTGGCACTGGGGCCGGACAGGTTGCTGACCGCGCCGTTGCTGGCCTGCACATCGGCGAGCACGAAGCTGCTGCCCGGCGCCTCGCTGAAGCTGAAGGTGACGGGCACGGTCTGGCCCAACCTCACCGCGTTGGCGGCTTGGGTGATCGTCAGCGTGGGCGGGACCGTGTCGATCGCGATCAGCGGCGTGAGGCCGGCGCCGCCGGGGTTGCCCGCCGCGTCGCGGTAGCTGGCAGCGGGCACCGTGATGCCCGCATTGGCCGAGGCGATGCCCGCAAAGGGGGTGAACGTCGCGCTGCGGCTCAATCCGCTGCCGGTGATCGAACTCAGCGAGCCGCCGAGGACGGCAATGTCGTTGTCGCCGAAGTCCACCGGGTCTTCACTGAAGCTGAAATTGACCGTGGCGGTCTGGCCAAGACCCAGCAGCGCTGGCGAGGCGGCGTCTCGCGAAATCGTCAGTGTGGGCGCTTGTGTGTCGATCGCGACCGTCGGGGTGGCACCAGGGCCGCCAGGATTGCCCGCAGCATCGGTGTAGCTGCCGCTCGTCACGGTGATGCTGGCAGAGCCGGTGAAGCCGGCAGCGGGCGTGAAGGTCGCACCGCGGGTCAAGCCGGTGCCAGTGATCGCCCCCAAGGTGCCGTGCGCGAGCACGACATCCTCGGCCGCGAAACCCACCGGGTCCTCGCTGAAGCTGAAGGTGATCGCGGCCGTCTGGCCACTGTTGAGCGCGCTGACATCGCTGCTGATGCTCAGCGTGGGCGCCACGGCGTCGATCGCGATCGCCGGGGTTGCGGCGGCATCACCGTCATTGCCCGCAAGGTCGGTATAGGTCGCTGAGGCCACGGTGATGCTGGCGACACCGTTGAACCCTGGTGTCGGCGTGAACGTGGCGGTGCGGACCAGCCCGCTGCCGCTGATCGCGCCCAGCGTGCCACCCGTCACCACCACATCACCACTGCTGCCGTCCCAGCTGAAACCTGTCACCGCCTCGCTGAAGCCAAAGCTGATCACCGCGGTCTGGCCAGCCCTGAGGGTCGGGGTGCTGCTGGTGATCGCCAGCGTGGGGGTGACCGTGTCGATCGCGATCGGCGCCATCGACGCGACCCCGCCGCTGTTGCCAGCGGCATCGACATAGCTCGCCGCCGCCAAGGTGACCGTCCCGTTGGTCGCTGCCAGTCCCGATGACGGGGTGAAGGTGCTGGTGTAGACCAAGGGGTCGGCCGTGACCTGGGGGACCGCCAAGCTGCCGCCGGCCACGGTGAGGTCGCTGCTGGTGAAAGTCAGGCCCGGGTCTTCGCTGAAGGTGAAGGTGAGCGCAGCGGTCTGGCCGATCTTCAAGGTCGAGACGTCGCGGGTGATCACCGCCGAGGGCGTCAGCGTGTCGATGGCGATCGCCGGCGTGCTGCCCGCACCGCCGGCATTGCCTGCCGGGTCGGTGTAGCTGAGGTTCGTCACCGTGATGCTGGCGTTGCCGGACGCCAGGCTGGCGGTCGGCGTGAACGTGGCGGTGCGGGTCAGCCCGCTGCCGCTGATCGCGCCCAAGGTGCCGCCGGTCACGACGACATCACCGCTGCTGCCGTTCCAGGCGAAGCTGGACCCCGGGTCTTCGCTGAACGTGAAGGTGATCGGGGCCGTCTGCCCCGCTTTGAGGGTGGCGCTGCTGCTGGTGATCGCGACCGTCGGCGCGACCGTGTCGACCGCCAGCGCTGGCGTGCTGCCCGCGCTGCCGTCATTGCCGGCGGCGTCGCGGTAGCTGGCGTCGGTCACCGTGATGCTGGCGCTGCCACTGAAGCTGACGTCGGGCGTGAAGGTCGCGGTGTAGACCTTGGCGTTCGTCGGCGAGACCACCACCGTTCCCAGCGTGCCACCAGACAAGACGATGGCGCTGTTGGTGAAACCGACGGGAGCCTCGCTGAAGGTGAAGCTGACGGTCGTCGTCTCGTTGATCTTCAGTGCGGATGCCGCGCTGGTGATGGTCACCGAGGGCGCCAGCGTGTCGAACGGGATGGCAGCCATGCTGGCCGCACCGCCGCTGTTGCCGGCGGCATCGGTGTAAGCCGCTGCGGCGACCGTGATGCCGGCGCTGCCGGCGTTCAGGCCGGCAGTCGGGGTGAAGGTGGCCGTTCGCGTGGTTCCGGTGCCGCTGATCGCACCCAGGCTGCCGCCGGTCACCGCGAGGCTGCCGGTCTGGCTGGCGGCGTCCCAGGCGAAACTGCTGAGCGGGTCCTCGCTGAAGCCGAAGCTGACTAGCGAGGTCTCGCCGATTTTGAGCGGCGAGGAGATCGCGCTGATCGTCAAGGTCGGCGGGGTGGTGTCGACGAGGTAGCCGGCGTTGTCTGTGGCTGCGGCGTGGCCGATCGCGGCGGCACGACCGACCACATCGCGCAGACTTGCGCCCTGCAACGCCAGGCTGTTGGCGACGACCGAGACGCCGTTGGGGTCGTTTTGGCCGGCCAACACGGTGTAGTCAAACACCAGTGCAGCGCTGCCTGATCCTGAGACATAGTGGGCATCAACCACGGTGCCACCGATGTCGAGCTTCAGGCTGGGCGTGCCACCGCTGACCTGCGTCGCCTTGCTCATCGTCACCGTGACATGAAAAATATCGCCTGTGTTGAGCGTGCTATTCTGGCTGCCATCCGCCGCGCTGATCGCGACGCCCGAGACGGTCGGGCCAACGGTGTCGAAGGCCACGCTGAAGGGCTGGGAGGCCTGGTTGGCGTTGGCAGCAGTGTCCTGGGCGGCTTGGCCCGCAACGCTGACCAACAGCGTGCCGATCTGGCCGTCCGGCGGGGTGACCGCCAGCTTGTATTGGGTCGGGCTGATGACGGTGAAGGCGCCAGGGGTGCCGGCGCTCAGCATGATGTCGCTGGCATCAAAACCGGTCACCGCCTCGCTGAAACTGAAGGTCAGCCAAAACTCGCCTGCGGCCAGACCACCCGCGTTGTCGGTGATCGCCAGCGTCGGCCCCAGCGTGTCCACCGTCACGCCGATCGCATTGCCCGTCGCGCGGTTGCCGGCCACGTCGGTCGCGGTGGCCCGGAAGCGGTAGGTGCCGTCGGCCAAGGCGGCCTGGCTGGCGGTCGTCGCGCTCCAGGTCACGCCACCGTCGGTCGAGACCTCGTAGCTCAGCGTTGAACCGACTTCGCTGCCGGTCACGCTGAGGTTGAACGTATCGTCCAGCGTGATGCCGTCACTGGCGCTTGAGCCGCTGTCGGTCAGCCCGGTAAAGCTCAGCGTGCCCGCTGCCGGCGCGGTGTTGTCCACCGTCACGCTGACCACATTGCCGGTCGCCTGATTGCCCGCCGCATCGGTGGCCGTCGCGCGGAAGCGGTAAGCCCCGTCGGCCAGCGACGTCTGGTTGGCTGTCGTCGGGGTCCAGGTCGTGCCGCCGTCGGTCGAGACCTCATAACGCAATGTCGCGCCGGTCTCAGGGCCGGTCACGCTCAGGTCGAAGGTCCCATCCTGTGTGATGCCGTCGCTGGCACTGGAGCCGCTGTCGGTCAATGCGGTGAAGCTCAAGGTGCCGGCGGCTGGCGCGGTGTTGTCCACCGTCACGCTGATGGCGCTGCCGGTCGCGCGGTTGCCCGCCGCGTCGGTGGCCGTCGCGCGGAAACGGTAAGCCCCGTCGGCCAGCGAAGTCTGGCTGGCCGTCGTCGAAGTCCAGGTCGTGCCGCCGTCGGTCGAGACCTCATAACTCAGCGTCGCGCCGGCTTCACTGCCGGCCACGCTGAGGCCGAACGTGCCGTCCTGCGTGATGCCATCGCCGGCACTGGAACCGCTGTCGGTCAGGCTGGTGAAGCTCAGCGTGCCGGCCGCGGGCGCCAGCGTGTCGACGCTGATGGCGCGGGTTCCCGGCGCGCTGGTGTTGCCTGCGGCGTCGCTGGCGCTGGCGCTGAGGACCTCACCGCCCTGCCCCATCGCGGCCACGTCGGCCGATGCCAGGGTGTAACGCCAAACGCCCTGTGCATCGGCGACGACCGTGCGTACATTGCCCGCACCGAGCGTCAGCGCCACCGTCGCGCCGGGCTCGGCGCTGCCGGTGAGCACGCTGCGCTGCTCGGCGGCGTTGATCACGTCGTCGACCGCCACCAGGTCGATGACCGGCACGCCAGGGGCCTGCGTATCGACACTGATCGCAAAGGCAGTCGACGCGGCACCGGCCTGGTTGCCGTTGAACACCTGCACCTTGAAGTTGTGCGCGCCTTGCGACAGCGCCACGGTGGGTGTGAAAGTCCAGTCGGTGCCGGTGACTTGGGCGACGCCGATGTCGACGCCGCTGTCGAACACATGCAGGCTCATGCCCGTGGTCAGTGCAGCGCTGAGCTTGCCCTGCAATGTCGGCGTCGCGTCGTTGGTCGAGGCGCTCGGCAGCAGCGCGCCAACGAATCGCGGGACATCGTCGGTCACCGACAGCAGTGTGGGCACCTGGGTCGGCGCGCTGTACGCGACCGCGCCGTTGCTGACCGGGCTGATCAAGCCGGCGGCGTCGGTGGCGGTGGCCGACAGCGGCGTGCCATCGGCCAGCAGATCCACGGGCTGAATGGACCAGGCGCCGCTGGCGTCGGCGACGGCGACGCCGATGACCGTACCGCCGCTGCTGACGGTGACCGTCGCACCGGGTTCTGCTGTGCCAGACACCTTGCTGCCATCGCTGGGGAACAGCGGCGGCGCTGCGGGTGCCTGCGTGTCGACGCGCAGGTTGAACGGGCTGGACGTCGATTGCACTTGCCCACCTGGCAGCGCACCCGACAGCACGCGCGCGCTCAGACTGTGCGCGCCCTCGGCCAGGGCCGTGCCAGGCGTGTAGCTCCAGTCCTGACCGTTGACGCTGGCAGTGCCCAGCAACACCGCGCCGTCGTAGACCGCGACGACCTCGCCGGCCTGCAACACCGCGCTGAGCGTTCCGGCCAGCGCGGGTCCGGTGTCGTCGGTACTCGCGCCCCGGGCCAGGGCACCGGTGACGGCGCCGACCGCGTCGGTCACGCTGTTCAGCGTCACCTGGGTGATCACCGGCACAGCGCCGATGTCGATCCCCAGCGTGCCGCTGTAGTCGACGACGGTGTTGCCGACCTGGTTGGTCGCGGCCAGCGTCAACGACCCTTGGACCACCAAACCCGACCGGATCGCCAGGTAACCCGCATCCTGCGGCGCAACCACATAGGCGCCGCTCACGGCTTGCAGCAGGGTGGCCACACCGGTGAGCGGGTCGACACGCAGCAGCGAAACGCCGGCGGGCAGACCGGACAACACCAGACTGTCGACCGCGTCACCCAAGCCCAGAGTAGGCAGCTGGATGTCGAGGGGGATCAGCCGCCCGACCTTGCCCACCGCGTCATTGGTCTCAAACACCGCTGAGACCTGGTTGACCGCATCGGTCTGCGTCTTGACATAAGCCGTCAGGTCGGCCTGCCCCGCGACGTTGGTGCTGAGCGTGGCAAGCGAGGCCGACAGCGAGATGTCGCCGCCACGTTCACTCGCCGCCTCGCTGCCGCTCTTGTTGAGCATCGGCATCAACTGGTCGTTGGCCGCACGCAACGTGGCCACTGCATCGACGGACTGGCTGCCCGACTGCGTCGTGACATCGACGCGGGCGTTGTAGCCGCCGATCACGCTGCTGAGCAAGGTTAGGTCGGCGGGTGTGCTGGCCCGCAGGTCCTGCGTGAAGCCGCTGTTGTTGGACGCATCCATCGTCCGCTGCATCGTGGCTTCGATGTCGGCGGTGCTGCTCAGGCTGACGGAGGTCTCGGTCTGGCTGCGGGCGCGCACCAGGCCGGCCAAGGCCCCGATGCCCATCGCGCTGCCGGTGCCCGTCGGCGCATCGGCAGCGGCGGCGCCGTCGACGATCGCCGCCGTCGCCGAGAACAGCAGGCCAAGCTGACGGTTGGCCGACAGCAGGCCACGGTCGCCAACGCTGGCATTGACCGCCTCGGACGCCGCCACCGGGTCGAAGCTCAGCAGGCTGCCAGGGTTGCTGCTGCCGAGTTCGAGCACTTTGTTGACGACGCCGGCCGCAGCCAGCAGCATCGTGTTGTCCACCACCTGGCCGTTGGCGGCCGATTGGTCAGCGACCGCTGCGATCAGCGACGACAGCGGCGACAACACGATGTCGACGCCAGCGGCCGAGGCGTCCAACGAACCGGCGTAGGCCTTGTAGATCACGCCTTTGTTGGCAGCCCCAGAGGCGGTGTCGACACCGCCCATCGCCAGCACTGGCGCGCCCTGCGGGTCGAAGGCGAACTTGAAGTAACCCCGCGCATCGGTGCGGGTGGTCGGCTCGCCTTCGTCCCAGCGGCTGTTGCGGTTGTTGTCGACGAAAACGAAAGCATTCGCCAGGTAGTCGTCGTGGACCAGACCGGTGAAGACCGTGAACGCGGCCGTGTTGGCGACCGAGGCGCCTTGGTTGCCGGCCGGGTCGGTCAGCTGGGTCGTCACGCTGTAACGCCCGTCTAGCGTCACCGACGCCGCAGCCACATGCACGCTGAGTTGGCCGGCGGCAATGTCGGCCTGGGTCAGCGTCGACTCGATGGTCTGCACCGACACACCGTCGCGCGAGACCCGGGTGACGACGGTGTCGCCGGCCTTGGCGTCGGCCGCGAGGTTGACCCGAAGATCGACGCCGTTGCTCGAATTGCCGTCGTCAGCCGGGTCGAGCGAGACACTCACGGCATTCGGCGCAACGGTGTCGACCAAGGCCACGCGGTCGGCCGAGAATGCGCCCACGTTGCCTGCGGCGTCGGTGCCCATTGCGCGCAGGCTGTGGCTGCCGTCGGCGAGCGCGACGGTGGTGTAGGTCCAGGCGCCGCTGGCGTTGGCCGTGACCGTGCCCAACAGGGTCGCGCCGTCATAGACCTTGACCGTGGCGCCGGACTCGCTGGTACCGCTGATCGTCAGCGACCGGTCGTTGGTCGACCCGCCAGCGGCCACTGAACCAGTGACCGGCGCGACATCGTCGACCACCCCGGTGATGGCCGTGACCGGCGCGACCAAGTCGACGGCTGGCGCCGGCGGCGTCGTGTCGGGCACCACCTCGTTCACGTCGCTCACATTCAAGGTCAGATTGGCCGCGGTCGACCAGTTGCCTGAAGCGTCTCCGGCCTGGATGCTGTAGCTGAAGCGGTTGGGCGTGATCTCGAAATCATTGGTCGCCACCCCGACGGCAGCACCGGCCGCGCTAAGGCTGACCCGACCGTCGGCGCTGAGCTTGAAGTAACCGTCGCTGCTGGTCGTGTTGCCAGAGTCGGCGAATCGGAATGCGGTGACCCCGACCGCATCGCTGGCGTTGACCGTGGCGACCTGGGCGTTGGCCGGTTGGTTCTCGGCGTAGCTGGCGCTGCTGGCAACGGCCGACGGCGCGGTGTTGTCAACCCTGAGCGCCACCGGCGCAGTGGTGGCGCTGGCGCCCGTCGAGCCAGTGACCACCGCGCGGAACTGGTAGGCGCCGTCGGCCAAGCCGGTCTGTGCTGCGCTGGTGGCGACCCAGGTCGCGCCGCCGTCGGTCGAGACCTGGTAGGCCACGCTAGCACCGGGCTGCTGGCCCGACAGCGTCAGGTCAAAGTCTTTGTCCTGCGTGATGAAGTCGCCCGCCACACCGGTGTCGGTGAAGTTCATAAAAGCCAGCTTGCCTGCGGCGGGTGCGCTGTTGTCGATCTTGACCGCCACCGGCGCGGTGGTGGCGCTGGCGCCGGTCGCGCCGGTGACCACGGCGCGGAACTGGTAGGCGCCGTCGGCCAAGCCGGTCTGCGCTGCGCTGGTGGCGACCCAAGTCACGCCGCCGTCGGTCGAGACCTGGTAGGCCACGCTAGCACCGGGCTGCTGGCCCGACAGCGTCAAGTCAAAGTCTTTGTCCTGCGTGATGAAGTCGCCCGCTACACCGGTGTCGGTGAAGTTCACAAAAGCCAGCTTGCCTGCGGCAGGTGTGCTGTTGTCGATCTTGACCGCCACCGGCGCGGTGGTGGCGCTGGCGCCGGTCGCGCCGGTGACCACCGCGCGGAACTGGTAGGCGCCGTCGACCAAGCCGGTCTGTGCGGCGCTGGTGGC
>CANFPU010000138.1 GCA_947448955.1 Burkholderiales bacterium | reverse complement strand
TGTCAGCGGCGCGCTGCAGCACAGCCCGGTGCCGCGGGTGTCGCTGCAGCAGCGCGAGACGAAAGGCCAGCGGGTCCTTGCCGGCCGCGTGCGCGGCCTCGTCGACGAAGCTCTCTTTGAAGAAGGCCTGGTGCGAATGCCCTACCGAGCGCCAGAAGCCTACCGGCACAGGCAGATCGACGATGGCGTGTCCTACGCGCGCGTTGGGCCATTCGTAGGCCTGGTCGAAAGCGCCTTCGGCGGTGGTCTTGTCGGGCCCGCCACCGGGCAGGCCGAATTGCCGTTGCAGAAACTGCTGCACGATCGACGGGCCTGCCGAATGGGCGGTCCAGGCGCTGAGCTGACCCTGGGCGTCGAAGCCGGCTTGGTAGCGTGCCACGCAAGGCGGGCGGTAGAAGTCATGGGTCTGGTCTTGTTCGCGGGTCCAGCAGGTTTGCACCGGCTGACCCGGCAGCGCGCGGGCGATGCTGGCGGCCTGGGCGATGAAGTCCACTTCGAGCCTGCGGCCGAAGCCGCCGCCCAATAGCGTGACATGCAATTCGACCTGCTCAGTGTTTAGCCCCAAGGCCTTGGCCGCTGCCCAGCGTGCGAGGCCGGGCACCTGCGTCGGCGCCCAGATGCTGGCGCTGCCTTCTTTGAACAGCACGGTGCAGTTCTGCGGCTCTAGCGTGGCATGTGCCAGCAGCGGTGCGTGGTACTCGGCACTGATCGTTCGCGCGGCCTGCTGGATCGCCGCTGGCGCGTCGCCCACCGATCGGTAGGCGAAGCTTTCGCCAGCAGTCAGCGCCTGGGTTAGCCGCCGCGTGATGTCAGGGCTCGACAGCGCCGCTGCCGGGCCGTGGTCCCACTGCACCTGGATCGCGCGGGCCGCCTGCATCGCGTGCCAAGGTGTGTCGGCTACTGCGGCGACTGCGCCGCTGCCGCCACGCTGACCGGATACGGCCAGCACTTTCTTCACGCCCGGCAGCGCTGATGCGGCCTGGGCGTCGAACGAGGCGACGCTGCCGCCGAGTGTCGGGCACATCACGACGCTGGCGTACAGCATGCCCGGCAGCACCGTGTCGATGCCGAATAGAGCGCTGCCGTCTTGCTTCGCAGCGGCCTCGTGGCGCTTCATAGGCTGGCCGATCAGCTTGAAGTCGGCGCTTGATTTCAGTGTCAGATGGCTAGGCAGCGGCAGCGCTGCGGCGCGCTCGGCCAGCTCGCCAAACCGTGCGCTGCGCCCCGACCCGGTGTGGCTGACGATGCCTTTGTCGACTCGGCAGTCGGCCGCCGGAACGCCCCACGCTTGGGCCGCGGCTGACACCAGCATCGCACGCGCACCAGCGCCCGCCTCGCGCATCGGCAGCCACAAGTCCTTGATGCTCGACGAGCCACCCGTCATCATCAGCCCGACCTCGCGCATGGTCTTGGCGGTCAGCCAACCGGCGCTGCGCTTGACCCAGCTTTGGTCGTCAGGGTGGAAGGGCAGGCCGTCGACCATGGTGGCCAGGTTGTTGTAGATCGCGTCGATTGGCGGGTGTTCAGTGCGAACCTGCGACCAGTCGGCGTCGAGTTCATCGGCCAGCAGCATGGCCAGCGAGGTGTTGACGCCCTGGCCCATTTCGCTCTTGGGCACCATCACCGTGACGAGGTCGTCGACGCCAATCTTGACCCAGCCGTTGAAGCCAGCCTGTCCCGGCGCCACCGGTAGCTTGGCGCCGCCGGTCAGGCGCTGGCGCGGCGGCAGCAGGCCCCAGCCCAGCACCAGCGCACTGCCGATGCCCAAAGTGCCCAAAATGAATCGGCGTCGTTTCAACATGTTCTGGTCTGGTCAGGCAGGGATTTCATGGGACGCTGGTCGGTTTTGTGGGGCAACGGTCCTGAAGGACTGCATGAAATTGCCTCTCGGACCGAGCATATGTCAAGTGAGCGCGTCAGCGTGCGGGCCCTGTCGACGCAGGCATCAACGTGAAGGCCCTGTCGACGCACGCATCAACGTGCTCTTGCCAAACAGGCTGGCCAGCAGGTCCACCGCCAGCTCGGCGGTCTGGTTGCGCAGGTCGAGCGCGGGGTTGAGCTCCATCACGTCGAGCGAAGCCAGTCGCCCGGTGTCGGCAATCATCTCCATGCACAGCTGTGCTTCTCGGTAGGTCGGCCCACCGGGCACCGTGGTGGCCACACCTGGCGCGATGGCGGGGTCAAGAAAATCGACATCGAAGCTGACATGCAGATGGGTATTGCTGTCGATGGTGGCCAGCGCCAGCTCCATCGTCTGGCGCATGCCCATTTCGTCGATGTAGCGCATGTCGAACACTTCCAGCCCCATCTGGTGGACCAGTTGTTTTTCACCGGTATCGACCGACCGGATGCCAATCTGGCGCAGCCATTTCGGCTGGATTGCCGGTACGTGACCGCCGATCTCGATCAAGGCCTGCGGCCCCAGCCCGCACAAGCAGGCTACAGGCATGCCGTGGAGGTTGCCGCTCGGGGTCAGCTCGCGGGTGTTGAAGTCGGCATGGGCATCCAGCCACAGCACGCGCAGTTTCTTGCCCGCCTCCCGGCAGTGCCGCGCCACCGCGCTGATCGATCCCAGTCCCAGGCAATGGTCGCCGCCCAGCAGGATCGGCAGTTCGGCCTGGCGCAGAGCGGCCAGCACGGCATCGTGCACCACCTGGTTCCAGGCCAAGACCTCTGGCAGGTGGCGGTAGCCGTCCACCGCTGGTCGCCAGGGGTTGGCCGGGCCGACCAGGTTGCCTCGGTCTTTCACCTGCAGGCCCAAGCCTTCGAGCACGGCTTGCAATCCGGCCACTCTCAGCGCTTCCGGGCCCATGCTGGCACCTCGACTGCCGGCGCCGATGTCGGTGGGCGCGCCGATCAGGCTGATGTTGGGCGTCATGGTCACATCAGGGCGCATCAGGCCGAGGTGGTCCCGGCGTCGGCGAAGCCATAGTGCTTGGCCAGCTGGTCCCAGGCTTGCTCGGCGGTCTCGACGAAATGGAACAAGTCCAGGTCGCTGGCGCTGATCATGCCGGTGTCGACCAGATGCTGGAAATTGATCAACTTTTCCCAGAAATCACGCCCGAACAACAGGATCGGCCGGCGCCGGCTCTTGCCGGTCTGGATCAGCGTCATGGTCTCGAACAACTCGTCGAGCGTGCCAAAGCCACCTGGAAAGCACACCAGCGCAATGCTGCGCATCACGAAATGCATTTTGCGCAACCCGAAATAGTGAAACTGAAAGCACAGCTCGGGCGTGATGTAGGGGTTGGGCTCCTGCTCGTGCGGCAGCACGATGTTCAGCCCGATGCTCTTGCCGCCAACGTCGAAAGCGCCGCGGTTGCCGGCCTCCATGATGCCGGGGCCGCCACCGGTGACGACATAGATGGGGGTTTCGAGGCTGCGCGAGCGCTCGGTCACCAGGGCGCCGAATCGCCGGGCTTCGCCATAAAAGCGACTCATCGCCAGCGCTGCCTCGGCCCGCTTCAGCGCTTGAGGCTCGGCCGCGGCTTGCGCATCGGCCAAGCCGATGGCGGCGGCCTCAGGGCTGGGAATTCGTGCGCTGCCGAAAATCACGATCGTTGACTTGATGCCCTGTTCGGCCTGCACGATCTCGGGCTTGAGCAGTTCGAGCTGCATGCGCACCGGCCGCAGTTCCTCTCGCAGCAGAAACTCGTTGTCCGTGAAGGCCAGGCTGAATGAACTCTCGGGGCCGTCGTAGCGCGAGGGCGGCTTGGCCGCATGCGCCTCTTGCTCGGCACTGGGAAAGTTGCGGGCGGTGAGTTCGGGGCGCTGGATATCCATTTGCGGAGCTTAGCGCCTGGCCTGCCTTTAGCATGCCGTCCCCATGACACTGCAAGCCTTGACCCTGGACCTCGATGACACCCTTTGGCCGGTGTGGCCCTGCATCCTCCGCGCCGAGGCGCTGTTGCGCGACTGGTTGGTGCAGCAAGCGCCCGCCACGGCGGCGGCCCACGACCCAGCGGCGATGCGCGCCATCCGTGAGGCGGTGCTGCGCGATCGGCCGGACTGGCGTCATGACTTGAGCGCCTTGCGCCGTGAAGGCCTGCGCCGTGCGCTGCTGGCCGCGGGTGATGACCCGGCGCTGGCTGAGCCGGCTTTCGAGGTGTTTTACGCCGAGCGCCAGCGTGTCGAATTGTTCGAAGACGTGCTGCCCGCGCTCGAGCGCCTGGCCGCTCGCTGGCCGGTGGTGGCGCTGTCCAATGGCAATGCCGATGTGCACCGGGTGCCAGGCTTGGGGCGCTGGTTTCATGCGGCCGTCAGTGCGCGCGAGCTTGGGCTTGGCAAGCCGTCGCCGGCAGTCTTTGCCGAAGCCTGTCGGCGCGCCGGTGCCGCTGCGGCGCAGACCTTGCACATTGGCGACGATGCAGCGCTGGATGTCGATGGCGCGCTCGACGCCGGCCTGCAGGCTGCCTGGGTACGCAGGCCGACGCTGGCTAGCGCCGCTGTGCCGCGCGGCACGCCGCAGCATGTGGTGTCGAGTTTGACCGAACTTGCCGATCGGCTGCAGGCCTGAAGCGTTTGTCGGCCATTGCCGCCCTCCATGTGGAGGGTCGACGGGAGAGTGGTCCCGGCAGCGGATTCAATGGCGCGGACCTATACTTGAGATTCGATCGATTTGTTTGCGGGCCACCAGGCCCAAGGCAGGGCAAGATGACGGGCAAATTCAAGGTGGTGGGGCTGCTGGCTCTGGGTGCCGTAGCGGGGGCTCTGACCACCATGCAGTTACAGGCCTATGCGCGCGGCTCGCTTGCACCGCTGCCGATCGAAGAGCTGCAACAGCTCGCGGCGGTTTTTGGCATGGTCAAGAGCGACTATGTCGAGCCGGTCGACGAGAAGAAACTGATTTCGGACGCGATCGGCGGCATGGTGGCCGGGCTCGACCCCCATTCGGTGTATTTCGACAAGAAAAGCTTCAAGGAGTTCCGCGAAGGGACGACCGGCAAGTTTGTCGGTGTCGGTATCGAGATCGGCATGGAAGATGGGCTGGTCAAGGTGGTCTCGCCGATCGAGGGCTCACCGGCGTTTCGTGCTGGACTCAAGCCCGGTGACCTGATTACCAAGATCGACGACACACCGGTCAAGGGCTTGGGGATGGAGCAAGCCGTCAAGCGCATGCGCGGCGAGCCCAACACCAAGGTGCAGCTGATGGTCTTCCGCAAGGACGAGAGCCGCAGCTTCCCGGTGACCATCATTCGCGAGGAGATCCGCGTTCAGAGCGTGCGGGCCAAGCAGATCGAGCCGGGTTATGCCTGGGTTCGTGTCAGCCAGTTCCAGGACCGCACGATCGATGACTTTGCCCGCAAGGTCGAAGAGCTTTACAAGGCGGATCCGAACCTGAAAGGCTTGGTGCTGGATTTGCGCAACGACCCGGGAGGTTTGCTGGAGGGCGCTGTGGCGCTGTCAGCCGCCTTCCTGCCGCCTGAGGTGACGGTGGTCACGACCAACGGTCAACTCCCGGAGTCGCGCGCGACCTTCAAGGCCTCGCCCGAGTATTACGCCCGCCGTGGCAATGGTGATCCGCTGCGCAAGCTGCCGGCAGCGCTCAAGACCGTGCCACTGGTGGTGCTGGTCAACGAGGGCTCCGCCTCGGCCAGCGAGATCGTCGCCGGCGCGCTGCAAGACCACAAGCGCGCCACCATCATGGGCGCGCAGACCTTCGGCAAAGGCTCGGTTCAGACGGTTCGTCCCCTGCCGGCCGACACCGGGCTGAAGATCACCACCGCGCGTTATTTCACCCCGGGTGGCCGCTCGATCCAGGCCAAAGGCATCGTGCCTGATGTGTGGCTCGACGAAACCGCCGAGGGCAATGTGTTTGCCGCGCTGCGCATGCGCGAGGCCGACCTTGAAAAGCACCTGAACAACGGCGAAGAGAAGAAGGACGAAGTTCGCGAGAAGGCCCGCGAGGAAGCTCGCAAGAAGCTTGAGGAACTCTCGGCCAAAACCAAGGAGGCACCCAAGCCGTTGCCCGAGTTCGGCGGCGCCGAGGATTTCCCGCTGAAGCAAGCGCTCAACCAGCTCAAAGGCAAGCCGGTAGCGGTCAGCAAGACGATGAGCGAGCGCAAGGCCGCGGTCGATGCCGACAAGCCTTGACCCGGTTGAGTCTGGTTCAAGCCAAAGCCCGCCACCCGGTGGGCTTTTTTGTTGGCGTCAGTGCTCGGAGCTTGTCCTGGCGGATCCCGCTGCCGGCGGCTCAGCGCAGCAGGTTCTCGATCAACGTGGCCATGCCCATGCCTGAGCCCAGACACATGCTGATTACGGCGTAGCGGCCCCGCGTGTCGGCCAGATGGTGCATGGCCGTGATCGTCATGCGGATGCCGGTGGCACCCGGCGGGTGGCCGATGCTGATACCGCCGCCGTAAAGGTTGGTGCGTGCTCGTGCAATGCCCAACTGCGCTTCGGCATGCAGGTTCACCACCGCAAAAGCTTCATTGATTTCCCAGTAGTCGATGTCTGCCACGCTCAAGCCGGTGCGCTGCAGCAGCTTCGTGATCGCCGGCACCGGGCCTGCGCCCATGATCTCAGGGGCAACGCCGACCACGGCCCAATCGACCAGCCGTGCTTCGGCGCGCAGGCCTGCCCGTGCCGCGGCTTGGGCGCTGGCCACCACCAGAGCGGCTGCACCATCGGTCACGCCGCTGGAGTTGCCCGCGGTCACCTGGCCTTTGCCGTCCTTGCGAAACGCCGGCTTCAGGCTCGCGAGCTTTTCGCGCGTGATGGTGGGCCGCGGAAATTCGTCTTGCGCAAAGGACCGCAAGCCCTGTTTGCCGTCGGGCAGGTCGATAGCCGCGATTTGCCGTGCCAGAAAGCCAGAATTCGCGGCCTCGCCTGCCCGCTGCTGGCTGGTCAGCGCCCAGTCGTCCATGGCCTCGCGTGTGTAGCCGAAGCGTGACGTCAGGTTTTCTGCGGTGTCGCCCATCAACTCCTTGGTGAAGGGGCAGCGGTAGATGTAGTCGAGCCCGTCGACGAATTCGAAGGGCCCGCGCTGCGCACCCCAACGCACCTGGTGCGCGAGATAGGGCACTCGCGAGTAGTTTTCGCCGCCGGCAGCCACTGCGATCTCACTGTGGCCGGAGTGGATCTGCTGGGCCGCGCTGATGATGGCCTGCGAACCAGTGCCGCATGCCCGCACCACGCCTAGCGAGGCGCTGTCCTCGGGCAAGCCCGCATTGAGCGCGACCTTTCGGCTGATGAAGAGCCCGTCATGGTCAACCGGCGCGGTCACGCCGAACACCAAATGGTCCACTTGCCGGGCATCGAGCCCGGCGCGCACCAGGCTGGCTTGCACCACGTGCACGCCCAGCGTGGACAGTGGCACCTCGCGCAGGCTCTTGCCGAAGTCGCCGAAGGGGGTGCGCGCACCGGCGCACAGGATGGTGTCGGGCAGGTTCATGGCTTTTGATGCCGGCGCAGCGGCCGAGGTGAGATGAAGTGAGATGAGGTGAAATGTGAAATTCGATCAGGTTGAACTATAGCCAATCACTGCTTGTTTACAAAACAGATGATTGTTAAAGTCGCCTTGTTGGATGGCAAATGTAGACCCCTGATCTCCGGTGAAAGCCCTGTACCTAGCCTTTGTGGATGCCCGCTGCCGCGTGCCGGAGTACCCGTGCGTGGTGGTCTTTGCGTTGTCTGGCGGGCAGATTTGGAGGGGCGTGCAGTGATGCCCAAACCCCAGATCTTCAAGGGCAAGCGCCTTCAAGAGCAGGCGCTTCGAACCTTGGACCGACGCTGTGTCGGTGGCCTTCGCTCCCCAGGGCCTGAAACCGTGCAAGTGCCGCGGAGTCCCGCGATGATGGCTTCCGTGCTGACCGGTGCGCCGCGGCGATCGGCGCATGCTGACAGTCGGCTACCGCAAATCCTGGACACAGCGGCGCACTTGTTTTGCACCCAGGGCTACCAGGGCACCACGGTGCGCGACATTGCCAGTGCCGTCGGTATCCTGCCCGGCTCGTTGTACTGCCATTTCAGTACCAAGGACGACCTGCTGGCGGCGGTTTATGTCCGCGGGGTTGACCAGATCTGCGCCGCTGTTGAGGCCGCCATCGCACGCACTGCCGAGCCCTGGCCAAGGCTGGAGGCGGCCTGCGTGGCGCACCTGGAAGCCATCTTGCGTGACGATGACTACGCACGCGTGGTGGTGCGGGTGCGGCCGACCGATGTGCCCTCAGTGGCCCAGCGTTTGATCAAGGATCGCAACCGTTACGAGGCTCAGTGGTTAGCGCTGATCAAAGCCCTGCCGCTGCCGGCTGGCACCGACCGCAAAGCCTTTCGCCTGATGCTGCTGGGCGCCTTGAACTGGGCTCCGAACTGGTACCGCGCCGATGGCGCTGCCTCCCCTCGCACGTTGGCGCGCCACTTCATCGCCATGTTCAAACCGCATGGATGACGTCTCCATCATGCGCATCGCCCGGATTGCCCGCATCGCATGTGACGAGCATCCTGACAAGACGTGCCAGCGTTGTGTGCGCCCGGCTTGTGCAAAAGCGCCGGCCATGGACGGCCAAGTCCTCGCGCAAAGTCGGCAGATTGACACCCTGGAGAAAAGCCAATGACCTCCCATGAGCCGTCTCTCGACTGGCACCCCGAAGCCCCGGCCACTTTGGCCAACCCATTTCCAGTCTTCTCGCGCATGCGAGATGAAGACCCCTGTCACTGGAGCCCGCGTCTGCGCAGCTGGGTGCTGACCCGTTACAGCGATATCAAGTCGATGTGCCTAGACAAAGACGGCGTTTCTTCCGATCGTTTGCGGCCGTTCTTCGCCTCATTGCCAAGCGCCGAGGCGTCACGCATCGCCGAGATCACTCGCTACCTGGCGCTGTGGATGGTTTTCAAGGATCCGCCCGAGCACACGCGACTGCGCCGTCTCACGGGCAAGGTGTTCAGCACCCGAGCGATGCAGGCGATGAGGCCGAAGGTTGAGCAGATCGCAGAGCGCCTGCTCAATGAACTTGGTGAACGCGACCAGTTCGATCTGCTGGCCGACTATGCCGGTCCTTTGCCTTGCCTGGTGATCATGGCGATGCTGGGCGTGCCGGCCGAGGATATGGCTGAGGTCAAACGTCTGTCCGACGAAATTGCACTGTTCATCGGCAGTTCCCGGACCAGCGCTGAAAAGTACGACACCGCCGAGGCGGCCACCCGCGAGATGGCCTTGTTTTTTCAGGGCCTGATCGCCGATCGGCGCCGCGCGCCGCGCGACGATGCGTTGAGCGAGCTGGCGCAATTGCGCGATGGCGACGATGCATTCACCGAAGACGAGCTGATCGCCACCTGCATCCTGATGCTGTTCGCCGGCCATGAGACCACCACCAACCACATTGCCAATGGCATGCTGGCGCTGATGCGCTTTCCTGATCAGATGCAGCGCCTGCGAGCCGACCCCGGGTTGGCTCCCGCGGCGGTGGAAGAGCTGCTGCGCTACGACGGCCCGTCGGGCGCGCAGGTGCGCATCATCAAGCAGACCCAGCAATTGCACGGCAAGACGCTTGAGCCTGGGCAGCGGGTGTTCATGATGCTCAATGCCGCCAACCGTGACCCGTTGGCTTATGCCGATCCGGATCAGCTCGATCTCAGCCGCGATGGCGTGCCACACCTGGCTTTTGGATTTGGGGGGCACATCTGCCTGGGCTTTCCGCTGGCGCGCACCGAAGGTTGCGTGGCGCTACCTGCGTTGATTGGCCGTTATGCCCAGCTTGAACCCATGGCGGAGCCCGAGTGGATCAACTCGCTGGTGTTTCGCGGCATGAAGGCTTTGCCGGTCGCGGCGCGCAGGGCGTGACATCACCGGGCCGTAGCGCCGCTTCAAGGTCGCGTACTGCTCGGTGCGAATCCGCAGGCCGGATGGGGTCGTTTCATTAAAGTCCTGTCGCTGTCGCGATGAGCTGGGCGAGGTTTATGCTTGCAGCGATGAACGATGACCAGTTGCTGCGCTACTCACGCCACATCCTGCTCGATGAGATCGGCGTCGAGGGCCAAACCCGGTTGCTTCGAAGCCATGCGCTGGTGATCGGTGCCGGCGGTTTGGGCTCGCCGGTGGCGCTCTACCTGGGTACCGCCGGTGTCGGGCACATCACGCTGGTCGACGATGACCTGGTCGACTTGACCAACCTGCAGCGCCAGATCGCCCATCAATTGTCGCGGCTGGGCAGTCCCAAGGCCGAGTCGGCAAGCTTGAGCATTCAGGCCATCAACCCTGATGTCGAGGTGCTGCCGGTCGTGCAACGCGCTGACGCGCAATGGCTGGATGTGGCGGTGCAGCGGGCTGACGTGGTGATCGATTGCAGCGACAACTTCAGCACCCGCCATGCGGTCAACGCAGCCTGTGTCCGGCACGCCAAGCCTTTGGTTTCGGGCGCGGCGATTGGTTTTGATGGCCAGATCTCGGTCTACGACATTCGCCAGCCCGGCGCACCTTGTTACGCCTGCATCTTCCCGCCCGAAGCCACCTTCGAAGAGGTTCGCTGCGCCACGATGGGCGTTTTCGCGCCGCTGGTGGGCATCATCGGCACGATGCAGGCCGCCGAGGCACTCAAACTGCTGACCGGCATCGGGCCGTCTCTGGCCGGGCGGCTACAGATGCTTGACGCGCGGGCCATGGAGTGGACCGAAATTCGGATGGCCAGGCAGCCTCAATGCCCTGTCTGCGCCAGCCACGGCTGAGCCAAGCGCAGTTTGCCTGCGCGTGGCTGCCGCTTCTAGCGTTTGGGTCTTAGCGCTTCGGTCTTAGCGCTTCGGTCCTAGCGTTTCGGTCCGCTTGGCCGGCCGCCGCTGGTACTTCTAGCAGGACCAGCCGCGGTGCGCGCCCCTCCCACCCCGGTGCCGCCGCGCGCTGGGTTGGCAGCGGGTCGGCCGCTGGCGTGCGACGGGCGGCCACTACCACCACCACCACCGCCACCACCACCCCCGCCACCACCACCCCCGCCCCCGCCCCCGCCCCCGCCCCCGCCCCCGCCCCCGCCCCCGCCCCCGCC
>CANFPU010000137.1 GCA_947448955.1 Burkholderiales bacterium | reverse complement strand
TACGACAGCGGCGGCGACGGCGCCTAGTGCAAGACCACCAGCCGTGCCGAGTCCGGACAGGGGAAGCGACCCGCGATGCAACACCAAGTCCACGGCGAACAGCGCGGCACCGGTGACCGCCATGCATCGCCAGGGCAACCAGCGCACCGCCTGAGGGCCGAGCGAGGCCAAGCTCAAGACAGCGACCAGTGCAAAGGCCATGTTCATCCATCGCATCAATGTGGCTCCGTCGCCAGGCAATTGGTGGCCGACCAGGATGCCCGCTGAAATCACCACCAAGTACGCAACCACCGCCGCCCGCATGCGACCCTGAGTCGCCAGCACCGTCATCGCTACAGCGATCAGTGCCTGCGGCAGCAGCCCCCAGGCACCGACTGCACCCCAAGATGCGACGCTCGTCAGCGCCTCAGGGCTCATGCGCCCCCATCCAAACAGCAATTGACCGATAGCAGGCGCCGCAGCCAGCAGGCAGGCGGCCGCGGCGCATGCCAGAGTCCATGCCAGCACAAAACCCGACCGAACGGCAACGGCCATGTGCAGGTCTGTGCGCCGGCTGTCGTTCACATCGACCACGGCGTCATCTGCAAATGCTTTCGCGATCGCCGGAAAAGACAACGTTGCCACCAGTTGAATCGCCAGAACCAGTGGCAACTCCACCAACTTCCACGCGTAGTTGAAGGTTGCCAGCGCACCCTCCCCGCCCTGTGACGCCACGGAGCGAGCGGCGAATGGCAAGACCAGTGGCAAGCCCGAGGCAAGGGTTGCCCACACCCACAGGCTGGTGCGCGGCATGGGCGCAGTTGTCTGAGCAAGCAAGTGCGCTGTTGTGGCCTGATGCTTGTCAGGCCTGCGCAATCGCCAATGCAACCATGACAGCCGCAGAATCATCGCCACAACCAAGCCACCGCCTAAAACCGCGATCTCGTCCAACGGCAAGCCCGGCCGTTGTGTCACAACGCCACTCGCAATTAGCCAAAGCACGGCCACCAACACGCCGTTGACCACCAAATTGGCGCTATACATGCCAAAAAAGTCACCTTCATGCTGAAGCCGGGTTGTCCACAACGCGGCCACCAACGCGGCAGGCAAGGCTAAGGCACTCCATTCAATTCCACGCGCGGCGGCGAACCGCAGCATGGGGCTCAAGCCCGATGCCAACCTGCCCACCACCCAATCTTGAAACATCCAAATTACAAGGGCCACTAATAGGCCCGACGGCATTAGCCAGCGAGCCACAATACGCTGGCTCATGGCCGCGTCTAGCCCTACGGAGTTCTGCCGCGCCCAATGCGGCAACAGCACATAAGCGAAAGCACCGCTGACTAACAGCCCGGCCAGCCAATCAGGGAGGGCCAACATCAGCACCGCAACGTCTCCTATCCCGGTTGTGCCGAACGCCGCGGCCAGCGCACTTTCCCGCAATAAGCCGAGCAACCGGCTGGCAAGCAAAAGGAAGACCGACAGCGAACCAACCCTTAAAAGCACAGCTGCGCAAATCCCAAAGAGGAAGTGAAAAAGCGATATACCAAGCTTAATTGGGGCACAGTAATTTACACAATACAACAGTTCGAGCTCTTGAGCTTCACGAAATCCAAAAAGCCCTGCCTACACGGCTAAAATATTATACTCAAATTTTTGAAAGAAGAATCTCTCAAGCAGACAGATTGCGAAAGGAATCACATTTACAAGGACCGTCCATCCGAATAACCCACCAACAACGAAGAAAACAGCACCCAAAATGACCGGGTCATCAAAATGCCTGCGGCTTCTCCAAGCACAAACTAGAAAAGCACCGAAAAGCACAGCCAGAAGCATTCCACTGGCAAAAGCAGAAAAATATCGACCGAATCCATGACCCAGAAAACCCAAGAATGTTTCTGAGATGTTTTCACCTTGAAAAAATAAATAGTTTTTGATGATGCCAACAGTCGCCAGAAATGAATGCGCCACAAACAATAGGGCAAACAGAATTTTTGATTTCAAAGAAAAAAATCTAGACGGAACTATTTTAGCTAAATGCAGGAATACTAACAATAAAAAAATCAACGAGACGCCGGTGCTAATTTGACTGAAAATTACAACCAAGAAAATCAAAGAAAAATATTTCAAAGGCTTGAAGCTAGCCAGATCAGGCTCAATAATCATTTTTGTCGCAAAAATATAAGTAGACCCCGCAAGAAAAGATAATAAAACTCGACCATTCATAAAAAAGGACAAGCCGCACAAGATCAAAAGACTACCATGACGCATAAAGCCTTCTCGAGTTCGATCGATAAGACCACTCGACAGAGCACGACTAGAGAGCAAGATCAACCCGCAACAAATTGCAGAAAACAACAGGTGTAAACTTAATCCAGTGTACTGACCGAAAATTATCAATGGGAAAAAAATTGCTCCACGCACGCCTTGGCTCAACTCCGTGAAAAAATGATGTTTTTCAAAAACCTGCACCGGCGGAACGTAGCCAGATTTGCACTCTTCAGTTGCTGGCTTGCCTTCGAAATCAAAAAAATGGTGCGCACCGTAAAATCTTTGCTGGGCAATATTCTTGCAGTAATATACCTTATCAAACCCAGCAAGGCGAGATTGATATATGTCCGTTATCTGACTCCAGACGATGAATCGCTTTTGCCCGGAAACCAACGCGACCAGCAACAGTACAAAGCAAATCTTCGAAAGAGCATCCAAATAACCAACAGCCATCATCTTGCGCATGTATTTTCTCGGGTTGTAACTTTGGGCGCCAATGCCGCGGACGCTAAAATTAAATTCTATTCCGATTCAAAATCAGCTTGAAGACGGACCTTTACTTTTCCTGATTATAAACCTGCCTAAGCCAGGCTCAATCTGTGAGCTAGTGGGCCTGTAAGCTGGAGTTCTCTCACTAAGGAGTGCACTACATGGCCTTCAACCAAATCCAGTTCCAGCACGGCATGTCCATTCCAGAATTCCTTCAATCCTTCGGCGCCGAGGCGGTCAAGCAATCGCGATGGCCGGATGGATTCCGTTGCCCGCGTTGCGACAGCGCCAATCACTGCGTCCTCGGCGAGGATGCCCGCAGGTTGTTTCAGTGCTACGGATGCAGACACCAGACCTCGCTGATCGCGGGCAGCCTGATGGAGCACACCAAGCTGCCGCTGACGACATGGTTCCTCGCCGTCTACCTGATCAGCCAGGCCAAAACCGGCCTTTCTGCGCTGGCGCTCAAGCGCCACTTGGGTGTCAGCTAGCCCACGGCGTGGCTTCTGCACCGAAAGATCAACCGCACTATCTCCAAGCAGGACAGCACTCATCGCCTGGACGGCACGGTTCAACTTGACGACGCCTACCTCGGTGGCGAACGCGCCGGCGGCAAGCCAGGACGCGGCTCCGAGAACAAGGTGCCGTTCGTGGCGGCCGTCTCGCTCAACGAGGCAGGACACCCGATGCACATCAAGCTCAACCTGGTCAGTGGTTTCACGTCGACGGCCATTGGCAATTGGGCCAAAGCCAGTCTGGAGCCGGGTACCTTGGTGGTCAGCGATGGGCTGGGCTGCTTCGCGGCGGTGGCCGACGCTGGATGTAACCACCTGCCGCTGGTCGTCGGCGCTCTCAAGCCCCGCGATCTGCCGCAGTTCAAGTGGGTCAACACGGTGCTCGGCAACTTGAAGACCACGCTGGCCGGTGCATTTCATTCGTTGAAGTACAGCAAGTACGCAAGCCATTACCTGGCTGCCTTCGCCTACCGGTTCAACCGCCGATTCGATCTGCGAACACTCATAACGCGACTCATCGTCGACGTCTCGCGATGCAGGCCGATCCCGGAAAAGCTCGTCAGAGCGCAGGCTGAGGCACATTTCGAATCAGGTTACTTTTTGCAAGAGCCGCGACCAAACACTAGGCACTTCTTGCCTGTACAAAGTCAAACTTGTGTACCAAACGCTGTCTGCCATGTCGTTCATCCAACGCCAATCAGCGTTGTGAGCGAACAGCAACCACACCGGCTTGCCCATGGTGGCAGCGAAGCGGGCGATGCTAGTGTCAACGGAGATCACCAAATCAACTGCCTCACAAATTGCCGAAAAATCTCCGAAATCATATTGTTGATAGGTAACATCTGCAATCTGTCGGGTTGCCGCAAGGTCAGCCTTATCGGTTTCTGGAATACCCAAATTCAAAATGATCCAGTCGACCTCATCGCTCAATATAGGTTTTCAGTCATAGCAGCACCCCATGGCGCCTGGCGATCCGGTAAATCGGCAGGTCGAGACCTGACTGCTGCACGACCGGGTCGACCTTTAGTTCTAGCGCATCGACCAGCGCGACTTTGCTGCGCAGGCGATCCATCAAAGTCGCCGGCGACTCAGGCCCCACATACAAATGGACTTCGCCACCGCGGCGCTGGTCGTCGACGCGCTAACCAAACAGCCAGTTCCAGGATTGCATGTCCAGGTGTAGGCGGATGCTGCTGCGGGTAGTCTTGGCTTGATTGGATGTCAGGCGCATGACTTGGTACGTGATGTTGGGATCATGGCACACCAGCCTCAGGGCTGTACTCGGGCACGATCTCGCGCAGCCAGGCGCAAACCGCCGCTTGGTCGGCCCAACCCGACTCGGCCGCTTGCAGCAGGCTCTCCAGCACTTGGGTTTGGCCGTGGTCGGCCTGGAGCTTGGCCAAGCGCAAGCGACTGATCGGCGTGGGCAAGGTGGTGTCGCCATCTGCAAGCAGTTCTTCAAACAGTTTTTCACCGGGCCGCAAGCCGGAGAACTCGATCGCGATCTCGTCGAGCGAGTGGCCCGACAGGCGAATCAGGTCGCGTGCAAGGTCGATGATTCTGACCGGCTCGCCCATGTCGAGAACCAGCACCTGGCCGCTTTGGCCGATGGCCGCTGCCTGCAGCACCAGTCGCGCGGCCTCGGGGATGGTCATGAAGAAGCGGATGATGTCGGGGTGTGTGACGGTGACAGGTCCGCCTCGGGCGATCTGCTCCTTGAACTTCGGGATCACGCTGCCGCTCGAGCCCAGCACGTTGCCGAAACGCACCGCCATGAAGCGGATGGCTGGGTGGTCGGCGGCCATGGCAGAGATCACTTTTTCGGCCACGCGCTTGGTCGCGCCCATCACGTTGGTCGGATTGACGGCCTTGTCGGTGCTGATCAGCACAAAGCGCTCAGCGCCGACCTCGGCTGCGGCCAGCGCCGCCTGGTAGGTGCCCAGTACGTTGTTGCGAAGTGCAGCGCCGGCGTTGTGGGCCTCTTCCATCAGCGGAACATGCTTGAACGCTGCGGCGTGGAACACCACTTGCGGCTGCCAAGCGGCAAAACTTCGCCGCAGGTGGGCCAGGTCTTTGACATCGCCGATCACGCGTACCAGCGGCAGGCCAGGGAAGCGTTGACCCAGGTCTTGCTCGATGGTGTAGAGGTTGTATTCGCTGAGCTCGTACAGGACGATACGCGCAGGCTTGAAGCGCGCGACTTGGCGGCATAGCTCGCTGCCGATGCTGCCGCCAGCGCCGGTGATCAGCACGGTCTTGCCAGCCAGCACATCGCCGATGCCGGTTTCGTCGAGCTGCACGGGTTCACGGCCCAGCAGATCGTCCGGCTCGATGTTACGCACGCGGTCGATCGGGTTTTGGCCATCGGGCAGTTCGTCGGGCGACGGTACGGTCAGCACCGGCAATCCGAAGGGCGCAGCCAATTCAAGTGCGCGACGCCGTTGCGACGCCCGGGCTGCAGGCATCGCAACGATGATGTGGGTGGCGGCGCCGCGCACAGCTTTGTCGCCAATCGCTGTCAGGGGGCCGAGAACGGGCAAGCCTGCGAGACGTGCGCCTTGTTTGGCGGGGTCGTCATCGAGCAGCCCCAGCACCACCCAACCTTGCATGTGGATGCCGGCCAGCAGGCGCTTGGCGGCCTCGCCGGCGCCCATCACGATGGCGCGGCGCACCTCGGTGTCGCCGCCTGTGATGCGCGCGCGGCCGTGTTCGTAGACCATGCGGTAGACCAGCCGCACCAAGGCAAGCGTCATCAGCGCGACCACGGGGTGCAGCGTGAGCACCGCGCGCGGCACCCAGTGCAACTGCAGCATCAACACCGACACCGCGCTCGCCAGTCCGGCCAACAGGCAAGCCAACGCCAGGCGCTTGACCTCGTCAAAGCCGGAGAACCGCCACATGCCCTGCGGCACCTTGAGCGCGCTGAAGGCCAACGAATACACCAACACAACACCCGCCAGCACCCAAGCGTCTTGGCTGGATCGGGAACTGAACCAACGATCGAAACCGACGCGGAACAGATAGGTGATGTTCCAGGCCAGCACCACCATCGACGCGTCGACCAGCAGCACCAGCGGCTCGCGGTGCGGGCGTAGCTTCGCCATCAGGCGGTCAAGACGGTGCCAGAAGGTGAGGATCATGGGTGCCGGCGGCGCGACAGATGGGTCGACCAGGGCCTGACCAGCAGATTGCCGGTGGCAACGACCTTGTTATTCATTCAAGTATTTTTACAGATTATTGGGCGGAGCTTGAATGGGCTGGCGGTGCGGCGGCTTGAAGTGATGTTGCTGGTGTGCTGCTGGGGGGCGGCGTAGCGCGATTTTTCTGGCTGGGCGATGAGCTGATCGCGGCCTTGCTGAATGGCGTGCTGGGGCGGTGGGCGGGCTTGTGGGTTGCGGTGGTGGCGGGGTTGGCGCGTGAGGGCTGTGGGTTCAAATTCAAGACCCGGTGCTTTGGTCCTGTGGTGGCTCGAATTCGAGCCTGCTGTTGGCAATCCAGCCGGGTTGCGCGTGTCGTGAAGGTTCAGAGGAGATGAAGCAGATCCGGCCCACCGTGTACCGCGCCGGTGACCAAGCGCCGGTCGAAGCTCGCCAGCTTGCCTTTGTGGGCAACGGCCAGCGCCAGCAGGTAGCTGTCGGTCACTTGCCCATGGTGCAACAATTGGTTGGCGTCCAGCCACTCGCCGTCCGTCAGGCTAATGTCGTCGGGCCAGAAGCCGTGCCCCGGCAGCGCACGCAGCCCACCCAGGATCCCGGCAACCACAGCAGGCGTGCCTGGCGAGTTGGGATTGCGCGGATGACCGACGATGCGCAGCAATCCGTTCTCGGACATTGGACAGGTGGCCCAAGCGTGTCGACCTTCGCGAGCAAACCACTCATGGGCGGCATCGTGCTGCACATGCACCGGATCGACTAACGCAGTTAGCACGTTCATGTGACCTGCCCCCTTTCTCCGTACCAGTCATTTCGAGGGAGCCCTGGGGGTCAAGGGTATCGCCAGTGCGGCGTTCGGGGTTGAAGTCAAACCTTCATCGGCAGCTTGCTGGCGATGAAGGCGCGCGAAGCGCCTGGGTGGGATGCGACCGATGCTCGAGTGCGACCGCACCTCGTTGTAGTCCTTCACCCAGGCTTGGATCACGATACGGGCCTGAGGCAGGCTCTCGAACCAGTGCTCGTTGAGGCACTCGTCGCGGAACTTGCCGTTGAATCTCTCGATGTAGCCGTTCTGCGTCGGCGCACCGGGCTCGATGAGGATGTGCTTGATGCCGTGCCGCTCCGCCCAGCCCAGGAACGCTCTGCTGGTGAACTCCGGCCCGTTGTCCGTGCGCACGGCCTGCGGGTAGCCCCGAAACCGCGCCGCTTGATCGAGCAGCCGCGTCACGTACTCACCGCCGATGCCGAAGTCCACCGCGATGTCCACGCACTCGTGGCTGAAGTCGTCGGCCACGGTCAGGCACTTCAGCCGTCGGCCTCTGCACAGGCTGTCCGAGACGAAGTCCATGCTCCAAGTGGCGTTGACGTGGCTGGCCGCCACCAGCGGTGTTCGCGGTCCCACCGGTCGTTTGCCCTTGGCGCGCTTGCGCACTGCCAGATTGGCCGCTCGGTACAACCGGTACACGCGCTTGTGGTTGTCGCCCGGGTGGACCACGCGCAGCAGATCGTGCACGCGTCGATAGCCGAATCGGCGCCGCTCCAGGGCGATGGTCTTGATGGCTTCCCTCAAGGTCTGGTTCTCCGCGCTGATGACGGGCGGGTGGCGATAGGCATCTCGGCTTAGCCCCACAAGGCGGCAGGCGCGGCGTTCGCTGAAATGGTGCCCGTCCACCATGCGACGCGCGGCGTCCCGACGCACTTGCGGGGCTAGCGCTTTACGCCCAAAACGCTTTTGAGGGCGTGCATGTCCAGGTGGGCCTCGACCAGCAGCTTCTTGAGCTTGTTGTTCTCGGCTTCGAGCTCACGCAGCCGCGTCGCCTCGCTGACCTGCAGGCCGCCGTACTTGGCGCGCCACTTGTAGAACGTGGCGTAGCTGAAGCCTTCCTTGCGGCACAGCGCCTTGATAGGCATTCCGGCCGTGGCCTGGTTCAAGAAGCCAATGATCTGCTGCTCGCTGTACTTGCTGGTTCTCATGTCCGTCATTCTCCAAAAAGACGGACTCGCTCAGGTTTAGTTTGGTACGGCTGGGAGGGGGCCGGTCACACGTCCAGCAGGTAGCGGATCACGTCAAACCCGTCAGAGCAGGTCGTCCCGCAACTGGTAGACCCGCGCCATCGTGACGGGCATGGCCCCAGGTTGGATCTGGAGCAAGGGAACGCCGTTGCGCAAGTTTGCGCCCAATGCATCACGACGCAGCGCCTGCCGAGCCAGTTCGGAGATGATCTCGCCCCAGCTGCGCTGCTGTCGCTGGGCCAAGCCCCGGGCAGCTGTCAACACATCGTCATCAATGGCCAAGGTCGTTCGCACGGGTGGATCTCTGCAGAAGCCAGGGGTTCAGATTCAAGACCCGGTCCCGTTCAAGGCTTTCACGCGGCCTTGATCTACGGCCTCTCGAAGCAGCGCATTGATACGCGTCTGCCAGCCTAGGCCGGTGGCTTTGAAGGTGCCACCCTGCCCTACACAACGGATTTATTCGCCAACACGCACACAAGTGTGTTCCATCGTCCAGGTTGCCCATTCCTGGTCAAGCCGGTTAGTTCAGTGGTAGTCGTCTTCGAGTTGGTGGCGTACGGCGACGACGGCAACGATCGACTCGTCTTCGATTTCGAACAGCGCGACGTAGCCCGATCGCCCGAACGGAATGATCAGTTCTCTTAAGAAGGGACTTTTGCCCGCCTTGCGGCACGTGAAGGGCGACGACTTCAGCGTTGCGATACCAGCGCGCAGCGCGGTCATGGCCTGCTCTGGCAGATCCAGGTCGCCGCCGTCACGTGCCAACTCTCGTTCGACGAGAAAATCGAACAACCGGTCGAGATCCGCCTCGGCGTCTCGCGTCAGCCGGACCTTGAATGTCACTTGCCCTTCGTCGCCAGGCGGACGCGCGCGGCGTCGAGCTTGCGCTGTAGGCCGTCAAGCACGACGTCGGCATCTACGTAGTCGCCGGTTCGCCGCGCCTCCTGAAGGGAGCGCAGACCGCGCGCGACGAACTCTCCCTGAACACGGCGCCGCTCGACGCCCGCACGAACAGACGCTTCGACAAACTCGGAAAGGGTCTCGCCATCCGCCAGCACGGCCTCGACCTCGGCGCGGAAGTCAGGCTCTACGCGAACGGAAGGGATGGTGGCGGTCTTCATGATCTAATTGTATCGCAAATGCGCCGCGCGCTCCTTCTGTACGCCGCGCCTGCATGCACAAAGTCCAGCCCACGCTCGACCAATGTCTTGGCTCGCTTGATGCTGTAGAACTCGATCAACATGACATGTTTGTGATGGCAAGAAATTTCGCAGTCAAGGTGCATTGGGACCGGCGTTGGGACCGGCGTTGGGACCGGACTTACATTGGGACCGGGTCTCAAATTTGAACCCCTACCGCAGAAGTCCGCTCTCTGCCCGCTTGATCAACTGGCTGACCCTGGCGGTGGAGACACCCAGTTCGGCCGCCAACGCTGTCATGCTGATGCCCGACTTTCGGTGCGCCATCAGCAGCGCCTCCTCGCGTGTCGGGCAGCTCGCCAGCCAGTCGCTCAAGGTCAACGGCGCGCTGCGCTGGAGGTGGGGAATTTGCTTGGATTGCGCCCTCGTTGGATCGGCCAAAGCCTGCATGCGAGCGACAAAGTCGGCATCACCTAGGTAGATCTGCTGATGCAAGCCAACCGCCCACAGAGGCTCTTCCGGCGCTGCGACAACCAGTTCGGCGTAGGCGCGGGCGGCCTCGATATGGTCCGCTGCTGTCGTCACAGCTCGCCCCAAAACGTAGGCGTGCAAGCTCGTCACATCCAACCAAGGCGGGGCATCGGCCGCACCCACATGGGCGGCGTAACTCGACCACGCCCAGTTCGATGCGGCGGCGGCCAGGCCGGCACGCACCGGATTGAGTTCGACATACCGGCACAGCGTCATCAGGTAGGCGTCGCGGTCGACCAGGATGGCTTTGTAGCGGCTCTGAAACAAGTGCCCCGTCAAACCGTGTCGCTGGTTGTAAGACTGCGCGTAGACGCCGTTGATGTGGCGCATGTGCAGCGACAAGCCACCGGTCGGCGTGACCAGTACCAAGTGATAGTGGTTGGTCATCAGGCAGTAAGCCAGCAACCGAGCCCCGAAGCGGTCCGTCGCCTGCCCGAGCACGGCCATGAAGCGCTGTGCGTCCTGATCGTCGTCATAGATCGCCTCCCGCCGATCGCCACGCGATGTCACGTGGTAGACAGCGCCTGGAAATTCAATGCGCATCGAACGGGCCATGCGGTGACTCTACAGCTCAAGGGTTCAGATTTGAGACCCGGTCCCTAAGTCTCTGGGACCGGGTCTCAAATCTGAACCCCTACCCTCGGCCAGCCAGTCGCTAAATGCCTGCCACGCGCAGAGGGCGATGGCTGGAGGCCAATCCAAGCCTGGTGGACTCGGGAATCCGCGCCGCGGAGGTGGCGCGCAGGGGCAGAGGGTTCAGATTTGAGACCCGGTACGGTACAAGAGCCCACGTCATCAACCCGCTATGTTGAGTTCATTCTGGCTTGGCACCGTCAGCACCTGCAGGCCGGCGAGCCGACCTATCGCGATTGCTTGCGTGCGCTGGGCTTCGCTGGCGCCAGGCATCGCGACGATCACGTGGGTGGCCTCGGCGTGGATGTGCGGCAGCGCCAGGTCGGCCAGCGGGCCGAGCACCGGGATGCCGCCGACCCGGGAGCCGCGCTTGGCCGGGTCGTCGTCGAGCAAGGCGACCACGACCCAGCCGTCGCGCAGGTGGATGCCCGCGTCCAGGCGCCTGGCCGCCCCGCCGGCGCCCAGCACGATGGCACGGCGCGGCGCGTCAGACTGGCCGTTGGTCTGCGCCCG
>CANFPU010000136.1 GCA_947448955.1 Burkholderiales bacterium | reverse complement strand
GGCTCGCTGTGCAGGAAACGGTCGATCGACACCGCCGCCTCGTGGCCATGCGCCACGGCGGTGATGATGTTCTTCGGGCCGAACGCCGCGTCACCGCCGAAGAACACCCGGGGCACGCTGGACTGGAAGGTCTTTTCGTCGAGAACGGGCAGGCCCCAGCTGTCGAAAGCCACGCCGCAGTCACGCTCAATCCAGGGGAAGCTGTTCTCCTGACCGACCGCGATCAACACCTCATCACAGCCAAATTCGACTTCCGGGCCACCCGTGGGCACCAGGCTGCGTTTGCCGTTGGCGTCGTAGACCGCGCTGACCACCTCAAAGCGCATGCCCACCAGCTTGCCACCTTCGTGCACGAAGGACTTGGGAACGTGGAAATTGATGATCGGGATGCCTTCGTGCTGGGCGTCCTCTTTCTCCCAGGGAGAAGCCTTCATCTCCTCGAAACCGGAGCGAACGATCACCTTGACGTCGTCGGCGCCCAGGCGGCGCGCCGAACGACAACAGTCCATCGCGGTGTTGCCCCCGCCCAGCACGATCACCCGTTTCTTGACGCTGGTGACATGCTGAAACGACACCGACGCGAGCCAGTCGATGCCGATGTGGATGTTGGCCGCCGCCTCGGTCCGGCCGGGCAGGTCGAGGTCACGACCCCGCGGCGCACCGCAGCCGATGAACACCGCATCCCAAGGCTCGGCGAGCAGCGCATTCATCGACTCGATCCGCTGACCGGACCGGAATTCGACGCCGAGGTCGAGGATGTAATCGCACTCTTCGTCGATCACCGACTCAGGCAACCTGAAGCGCGGGATCTGGGTGCGGATGAAGCCGCCAGCCTTCTTCTCGCCGTCGAACACCGTGACCTCATAACCCTGGGTTGCCAGGTCACGTGCCACCGTCATCGAAGCCGGCCCGGCACCGACGCAGGCCACCTTCTTGCCGTTCTTGCTGGCGGCACGCGGCATGCGTGCACGCACGTCGTCGCCTTTGAAATCAGCCGCGACGCGCTTCAGGCGGCAAATCGCCACCGGCTCAGGCTTGGCGGCGTTCTCCTCCTCGACCCGACCGCGCCGGCAAGCCGGTTCGCAAGGCCTGTCGCAGGTCCGGCCCAGCACGCCGGGGAAGACGTTGGAGGCCCAATTGACCATGTAGGCATCGTCGAAACGACCCTGCGCGATCAGCCTGATGTATTCAGGGACAGGGGTATGGGCCGGGCATGCCCACTGGCAATCGACGACCTTGTGGAAATAGTTCGGGTCTGACACATCGGTGGGACGCACGGGCGAGGGTCTCCTGGTAGGGAAGGCCCAGAGGCACGGCAGGCCGATCTTGCCAACCTGTGCTGGGCACTTTCTGACACAACCCCTAGTCTACGACGAGCCTGGCCATTCGCCCCTGCGGGGCAACCCGACCCCAGCCATTGGAAAAACAGGGTTGCCCGCGGTCAAACCAAGGCCAGCGCCTTGAGCAGCCCCTCGACCTTGCGACCTTTTCGGGCGCGCTTGCCCAGGTGGCTGGCCAGCGCCGCAGCGCGCAGCACCTCGTGCTTGGGTTTGCCGCCGCGCCCGCTGCCCGCCACCGTCAGCAGCTCACCGCAGGTCGCGACCGACAGCAGCGGCGTGCTCGGGTCGACGTCCATCAGCGTCAAGCCCTTGCCGCCATGGGCTTGCAGCTTGAGCTCGTCGAGCGCAAACACCAGCAACCGGCCATCCGCCGCCAAACAAGCCACCTGGTGGTGGCTGGCGCCCACCCGCACCGGCGCGAGCAGCAGGTCGGTGTCGTCGAGCGTCAGAAAAGCCTTGCCAGCTTTCTGTCGGCCGTGCAGGTCACCGGCATGCGCGAGCAGGCCATAGCCGCCGGAGTTGGCCAGTAGCAACAAGCTCTCGCCAGCCCCCGCGAAGTAATGCACGGGCTGGGTGCCCGGCTCGAGGTCGATCAGGCTGGTCACTGGCACGCCGTCGCCGCGACCGCCTGGCAGCGCGCCCACTGCCACCGAGTAGACCCTGCCGCTGCCTTTGGCGGCGCTGCCGAACACCAGCAAGGTGTCGACACTGCGGCAAGCGAAGCTGCGGTAGATCGCATCGCCGGGCTTGAACTGCAGCGCCGCGGGGTCGACCTCGTGGCCCTTGAGCGCGCGCACCCAGCCCTTGCTGCTGACAATCACGGTCACCGGCTCATCGACCAGGCGAATTTCGGCCGTGGCCCGCTTCTCGGCCTGGATCAGTGTTCGCCGGTCGTCGCCGTGGGTCTTGGTGTCGGTCTCGATCTCGCGAATCAGCAAGCGCTTGAGGGCGATCGAACTGCCGAGAATTTCCTCGAGTCTGGCCTGGTCTTCGCGCAAGGTCTTGAGCTCTTGCTCGATCTTGATGGCTTCCAACCGCGCCAGCTGGCGCAGCCGAATCTCAAGAATGTCCTCGGCTTGACGGTCGCTCAGCGCAAAGCGCTCGATCAGCGCCGGTTTGGGCTCGTCGCTGTGGCGGATGATGCGGATCACCTCGTCGATGTTGAGCAGCACCAGCGCGCGGCCCTCGAGGATGTGGATTCGCGCCAGCACCCTGGCCAGCCGGTGCTGCGTGCGGCGCAGCACCGTGGCCTCGCGAAAGGCGATCCATTCGGTCAGCATCTGGCGCAGGCTCTTCTGGGTTGGCCGGCCGTCGCCACCGATCATCGTCAAGTTGATCGGCGCACTGGTCTCCAGGCTGGTGTGGGCCAGCAGCTGGGTGATCAGGTCGCCCTGCTCGACGGTCCGGCTCTTGGGCTCGAACACCAAGCGCACCGCCGCCTCGCGGCCCGACTCGTCGCGCACCGCGTCGAGCACCGCCAGCATGCTGGCCTTGAGCTGCACCTGGTCGGTTGACAGCGCCTTCTTGCCGGTCTTGACCTTGGGGTTGGTCAACTCCTCGATCTCCTCGAGCACCCGTTGCGTGCTGCAACCGGGCGGCAGCTCGGTGACGACGAGCTGCCACTGGCCCCGCGCCAGGTCCTCGATCTTCCAGCGCGCGCGCACTTTCAGGCTGCCACGGCCGGTGGCATAAGCGTCACGGATGTCAGCCTCGGCGCTGATGATCTGACCGCCACCGGGGTAATCGGGGCCGGGCACCAGCCGGTACAGCTCGTCGTCGACCAACTGCTCGTTGCGGATCAGGGCGATCGCCGCGGCCGAGATCTCGCGCAGGTTGTGGCTGGGTATCTCGGTGGCCAGCCCGACGGCAATGCCCGACGCGCCGTTGAGCAGCGCGAACGGCAGGCGCGCCGGCAACTGTCGCGGCTCTTCGGTCGAGCCGTCGTAGTTGGGGATGAAATCGACGGTGCCCTCGTCGATCTCGTCGAGCAGCAGCCTGGCGATCGGCGACAACCTGGCCTCGGTGTAGCGCATCGCCGCCGCGCCGTCGCCGTCACGGCTTCCGAAATTGCCCTGGCCGTCGATCAGCGGGTAGCGCAGCGAGAAATCCTGCGCCATGCGCACCAGCGCGTCGTAGGCAGCCTGGTCGCTGTGCGGATGAAAGCGGCCCAGCACATCGCCGACCACGCGCGCACTCTTGACCGGCTTGGGCGCGCCGGCCGCACCCGGCCCGGTATGGCCCAGTCCCATCCGGCCCATCGCGTAGAGGATGCGTCGCTGCACCGGCTTGGCGCCGTCGCAGACATCGGGCAGCGCCCTGCCCTTCACGACGGACAGCGCGTACTCTAGGTAAGCCCGCTCGGCGTAATGAGCCAGCGTGATGGCGTCCGCAGGATCTTGGGGCGGCGTTAGCAGGGAAAGCTGTTCGGGCATTCAGGCATTCAGGCGGTCAGGGTCAGGGCAGCGCCCCGAGGGTGTCGCCGCCAGCGCAAAGGTCAGCGCGGAAACATCTCGCGCAGCTTCAATTTCCAGAACTTGCCGGTCGAGGTGCGCGGCACAGCCGCGATCACTTCGTAGCGCTCGGGGCACTGCCACTTGGCAAAACCGTGCGAGATCAGGTGCGCATTGAGCGCTTCGGCTGGCGCATTCTGCCCCGGCTTGAAGACCACGCAGGCAAGCGGCCGCTCGCTCCATTTCTCGTCAGGGATCGCGATCACGGCGGCCTCGGCCACCGCCGGGTGGGCCATCAGTGCGTTCTCGACGTCGACGCTGCTGATCCATTCGCCGCCACTCTTGATCAGGTCCTTGGTGCGGTCGGTGATGCGTAGAAAGCCGAGGTCGTCCAGCGTGGCGACGTCGCCCGTGCGCAGCCAGCCGTCCGCCGTGAACTTGTCCTCGGTGACCGGCACCTCGTGGTAGCTGCCGGTGATGAACGGACCCCGCACCTGGACCTCGCCCATGGTCTGCCCATCCCAGGGCGCGATCAAACCCTCTTCGGTCTTCAATCGCAGTTCGACCAACGGCGCGATCACGCCGGCCATCGCGGCGCGGCGGTAGCGCTCCTCGGCGCTGGCGTCCTTCAACTCAGCACGGGCATAGCTGATGGTGGCGATCGGCGAGGTCTCGGTCATGCCCCAGCCCTGCATGATCCAGATGCCATGCGCATCGAAAGCGCGAATCAGCGACTCGGGCACCGCCGCACCGCCGACCAACGAGCGCATGCCCGCCGGCAGCTTCCAGCGGCCCGGGTGCTCGGTCAGCGAGCGCTCGTAAGTCTGGATCAGGCTCATCCAGATCGTCGGCACGCCCAGCGACAAGGTGGGCGGTTCGAGTTGCATCAGGTCGAGCAGATCATCCGCGTGCAGGTGCGGCCCCGGAAACACCAGCTTGGCGCCCACCATCACGGCGCCATAGGGCATGCCCCAGCTGTTGGCATGGAACATCGGCGTGACCGGCATCACCACGTCGATGCCGCGCAAACCCCAATGGTCGCCCAGGCAGCCGACCAAGGTGTGCAGCACAGTCGAGCGGTGCGAGTACGCCACGCCCTTGGGCCGGCCGGTGGTGCCCGAGGTGTAGCAGATGGCGATGGCTTCGTCTTCGCCATGCGGGACCGGGGTAAACCCATCGGCGTCGCCCTCAGCGATGAAGGCTTCGTAGCTGGTGAATTCAGGCGGCACCGGGGCGCCCGAGAAGGGGAACACGATCACCCGCTCGAAAGCATGCAGCGCTGCCATCTGCAGGTACAGCGGCAGCAACACATCGTCGACGATCAGGATGCGGTCCTTGGCATCTGCGGCGATCCACCCGAGTTCCTCGGCCGACAGCCGCAGGTTCAGGGTGTGCATCACGCCGCCGGCAGCCGGGATGCCGAAATAGGCCTCGAGGTGCATGTGGTGGTTCCAGCACAGCGTGGCCACGCGATCGCCTTTTTGCAGGCCGGCCCGCTGCAAGGCCGAGGCCAGCGACAAGGTACGCCGGTGCCATTGGCCATAGCTGTGGCGGACCAGGGTCTTGTCCGGCAAACGTGAGACGATTTCGTTGTGCTTGAACAGCGTGCCGGCACGGTCGAGAAAGTGATTGATCGACAGAGCCTGGTCCATCATCGTGGTCTTCATCGCGCGGGTCTCCGGTGCAGGGGAGACGCATGATGCGTGAAAACAGAGTCGGCTTTCCGTCGCTTGGGTGTCAGCCGCGCGACAGGCCACAAGCTACGCTGCCGACCGACCGCGCCGCCTGCGCCAAGGAACCCTCATGGACTTTGCCCTCAACGACGAACAACAGCAGATCGTGGCCGCGATCGAGCGTCTCTGCGAACCTTTCGACGCCGATTACTGGCTCAAGCGAGACACCGAAGGTGGTTTTCCCACCGAATTCCATCAAGCCCTGGCGAAGGCTGGCTGGCTGGGCATCGCCATGCCTCAGGCCTACGGCGGCGCCGGGCTGGGCATTTTCGAGGCCGCGTTGATGATGCACACCATTGCCGCATCCGGCGCGGGGCTGTCCGGCGCGTCCGCCGTGCACATGAACATCTTTGGCCTGCAGCCCGCGGTGGTGTTCGGTACCGAGGCGCAAAAGCAGCGCTGGCTGCCGCCGCTGATCCAGGGCATCGACAAGTCATGCTTCGCGGTCACCGAGCCCGACAGTGGCCTGAACACGCTGGGGCTGAAGACCCGCGCGGTGCGGGGTGTCGACCAACAAGGCGAGCACTACCTGGTGACCGGCCAGAAGCTGTGGATCTCGACCGCCCAGGTGGCCAACCGCATGTTGCTGCTCGCGCGCACGACGCCCGAGGACCAGTGCCACGGCAGTGAAGGCCTGAGCCTGTTCTACACCGATTTCGACCGCAGCAAGATCGCAGCGCACGAGATCGCCAAGATGGGCCGCAAAGCGGTTGACAGCAACCAGCTCTTCATCGACGGCCTGCGTATTCCCGTGGAAGACCGCATCGGCGAAGAGGGGCAAGGCTTCAAATACATCCTGCACGGCATGAACCCCGAGCGCATCCTGATCGGCGCCGAAGCCATCGGCCTGGGCCGCGCGGCGCTGCAACGGGCCACGCAATACGCCCGCGAGCGCGTGGTGTTCGACCGGCCGATTGGCCAGAACCAGGCCATCGCACACCCGCTGGCGCGCAACTGGATGGAGCTAGAGGCTGCGCACCTGATGGTGCACAAGGCTGCCACGCTCTATGACGCCGGCCTGCCCTGCGCGGCTGAGTCCAACGCCGCGAAATTCCTCGGTGCCGAAGCCGGTTTTAGGGCCTGCGAAAACGCGGTGATCACGCATGGCGGCATGGGCTATGCACGGGAATACCACGTCGAGCGCTATGTGCGCGAATCCTGGATCCCGAGGCTGGCGCCGGTCAGCCCGCAACTGATCATGTGCTACATCGCCGAAAAGGTGCTGGGCATGCCGAAGTCGTATTGATCTCTCGACGATGTCGCGACGGATGCTGTTGTGGCTGCTGCTGGCAGCGCTCTGCGCAGCGGCCTTTGTCGACCAGGTCGTTTGCGAAGGCATGCGCTACCACGATTACGCAGCTGGCATCGACCGGCGCTTCCACTGTCCGTGGAAATGAGCTCGCTGACGGGTATGACAATGCGAAGCGGTCTTGAAACGCGATCGCCATGCTTCAACACCGACCCCTCCATGATGGCGACCTCCTGTGGGCATCCACCCATTGATGACATCGCGCTGAAATTGCCAGTCGGACAAATTTTGCTTGCAGCGGCCGCCCGGCCAATCACAGACCTGTCACGAATCTTTTAAATCATGAAAATCACGGCAAAACCTTGGATCATCGCCGCCTTGATCTTGTTGGCGTTGATCATTTCAGGCTTCATCGGCATCTCTTCCTACAAGACCAAGACCGACCATATCATCGAGTTATCGGAAAATCGATTCCATAAGTTCGAGCTGGTTTTCGAGGAGTTGCTCAAAGGCCGTTATCGAACAATGGGGCTAGCTGCCGATGTGCTGCTGCAGAGTGACCGAATCACCGAGCCCTTTGAGAAAGGCGACCGGCAACGGCTCGGGGAAGTTGTTGACGACTTTTTTGAATCAATTCACAAGAAACACGATGTCGAGCAGATAAATTTTTACACCGCGCCAGCGATCCTGTTCTATCGCGCCAAGCATGCAGAAATGGCGCAACAAGATATGTCCAAGATCCGCAAGACGGTGGTCTCTGCGATCCAACGCCAGGAGCGCATGATGGCGGTGGAAACTGGCACCGGCGGCATCGTCGGCATCCGCGCCATCGTGCCTGTTTTCCATGAAAGAAAATTCTATGGCGTGATTGAATTCGTCAGCAGTTTCCACATCCCCTTGGAGCGGGCAGCGGCCGCCTCCAAATTGAATTGGGCGGTCAGCCTGCAAAAAGAAACCTGGAAGAACACCGAACGGCCGAACAATGACAAGACGGACATCGCGAAAAAGGATGACATCTATTTTGACTATTCTGACTCGAATACCCAGACCTTGATCCGCGATGCCGACTTTGACCCGCGTGCCAAAGAGTTTGTCATCACCGAATCTGGTGACAAGAAAATCTTCGTGCACACCATCAAGATTCCGAATTTCCAGGGTGTTCCGACAATTACCGTCGCGGTGACCGATGACCTGACCCTGCGCTTTGAAGCCGCTTACATCGCCTCGTTGACGCAGTTTGCGGTGGCCTGCGTGCTGCTTTCGCTGGCCTTCGTGATCGTTTATGTGATGCTCGATGCGGTGAAATCCGGCCTGCTCGGCTCGGTCGGCGCCGACCGCAAGCGGATGGAACAACAGATCGAACTCGGCAATGCAGCGATTGGCAAGGTCAAGGAAATCGAGAAGATCAAGCGACGCTACTTTTCGAATCTGATGTCGGCGGTCAGCGAACCGATGCTGGCCATCATCGGGCAGCTGAAAACAGCGGCTCGAGAGATCGATGATGGCCATCCAGCAAGAAAACCTTTGACATTCGCGCTGAACGAGGCCGAACAATTGCGCTATCTGGTCAGCGATTACGAAAAAATCGAGATATTCCGGCAGCGCCTGGTGCCCGATGTTTCGACCATCTTGTCGATCCAGGAAATGGTTGCGCAGGTCGCCAAGGACAGCGCTCTGCATCAACGCTTCCCCCAGTTCAAGGTCATTGACCAGATCAGTGGGAATCTGCCAAGCACTCGAGGCGACAAAGATCTGATCGTGCGAGCCTTGAGCAACCTGGTGGCCTATGCGGCGCAGCAATCGGGTCAGGGCGAAGTGATTTTCAGCGCCAGCCAGGACGATGACCAATGGCTGCAGCTGGCCTTGACGGGTTCGGCATTCGCGGGAGCCAGCGCGCCAAACCCTGGATTGCTCGATGAGTCGAGGCAGTTCCTGGCGCAGATCGAGCATGGCTCGAGTTCGGTCGGCAACTACAAGAGCTTGGTCGGCGTGGTGCTCGCCAAACTGATTCTCGAGAACTTTGGCGGCAGTCTGGAGGCTGGCAGCAGCGCCGCGCCGGGATTTGTCCTGCGCCTGCCGGCCAATCAACAGTGATGCGCCCGCAACACAGGAGATCAAATTGAAAAAAAACTACCGAGGGCTGGTGGCGCTGGCCGTCGTACTGTTCGTTTTAAGCCGTCTGAATGACGGTTTCATTGTCCCGATTGCCTATGTGAGCGGTGCGTCGAAAACCACCGTCTACCAATACATCATCGGCGCCTGCGCCTTCGTCCTCACCTTGCTGACGGCCCGTCTGATCAAGCAGGAATTGATTCATGGCTATATCGAGCGCCGACTAAATGGCAAGGTGCCGGCCTTGATTGGCGGTATCACTTCTGGCTTCGTGATTTTTCTTGGCATCTGCGCCATCTTGTCACTGGTCTTCGATCGAAATATCTCCGCGCTGATCGCCACCTTGGCCGGCTCCGCTGCCTTGCTCGGCTTTGCGTTGAAGGATTTCGCGGTCTCTTTGTTTGCCGGCATCACGCTGAACCTGGAGAAAAGCTACAGCGTCGGCGATGTGATCCTGGTCGGTGAAAGGCGGGGCACTGTCGACCAGATCACCTGGCGCAACACCATACTGACCTCGTCCGACCGGACCATCATCATCCCCAATATCAGACTGCTGAAGCAGGTCATCCAGAATTTAAACAAGCCCGAATCGATTTCGCGGCGATCAGTGGAACTGCTGATCGATTACGACGTGTCGGTCGAAAGTGTCGAACGCATCCTCTATGCCGGAGCCCTGGGTGCCAGCGGTGTGACCCATGTCGAACCGCCGGCGGTTTTTGCCACCAAGATGTTGCCTGACGGTGTGCTGTACGAGGTCGTCTTCTTTATCGCGAACAGCGATGAAGCCAAGAGATCCCAGCATGCGGTGATCAAGAACATCCTCGAGTCGATGCGCAAAGCCGACATCATGGTCGCGTTGCCCAAACACGGATCGGTCGAAGGCGTCGTGCGCAGCAAGATTTCGAATCGCTCGTCCGACTTGTTCTATCTGCTCCAGCAGGTGCAAATTTTGCGAGATTTTCCCAAGGACGTCTGCTTACGCATCAGCGAGTTACTGATTCCGCGGCATTACGCGGCCGGTACACAGGTCGTGCAGTTTGGTGAGAGCCGCAACTCGCTGTTCATCGTTGCTGAGGGCATTGTGAAGAGCACCAGAGCCGATCAGGACGACAAACTGATCGAAGAGCACTTCATCGCGACCGAGTTTTTCGGTCGCCGCAGCCTGTTCGGCTTCCTGCCGCAAGGCGCGTCGGTTCATACCCATGCCGACACCCTGCTCTACGAGTTCAATCAGTTCGCTTTGCAGACGCTGTTGATCGAATATCCAGAACTGATCGAGAAATTTGCCAATAACCTGGCGCTTATCCGCTGGAGGCGCTCGCAGGACAAAAAGCCTGGCGATTTACCCCAAGCCGATGAAATCCAACATCTGGTCGACCTCTATCGCGGCCAGATCGAAGCCAATTACGGACGCAGGCAGACGGCTTTGCGGTCCTGACCGGCAGGCCGGTTTGCCTCTCTCGGTCACATCGGCCAGTTCGGCCAGCAGCGCGTTCGTGACCTCACGGCCTCTCCTGGCCGCAGCCCTGTGCCGAAGGATCACATCCTTGGCCATCGTCGCAGCCGCCAGCACCGATTCCGAGTCGGCACCTGTTGCGACATTGCGAGCTACCTGCTCATGCATCAGCAGCGCAGCGGTGGCCCGCCTGACATCCTCGCTGCGATCGATAGGCCAGGCCGCCGCGCTCTTGGCTCGATCAGCCTTGCGCCTGCGGTTGACGACAGAGCGCGCCGTGTCGTACTTCTCCGCCAGTTCACGGTCTGTGAAGCGCCCGGTCGCGTAGTCGCGTTGCAGTCGCACCCAGTCGATACGGTGCCGTGGTGCGGTTTGAGATTTCATGTTCTGTCCTGTGCAAGCAAGGGGTCGAGATGGACGCTGTTTTTGACAGTTACTTTGCTCCTGTCAGAGCTTGCCCGGGCAAGTCAGAGCGTTGCCAAGCGCTGCGCCTAATTGCCGGAGTTCATGCCTCAGCGAGAAAACGGAATGGCATGCGCACGAACAAGATGGGCATCAACCCCTAGACGGGGGATCAGGTTCACAAAACCTGCGCCCCTGACTCAGCTGGACACCATGGCCTCGGGGGCATGCAGGACATGGTGTCGCCAGTCAGCCAGCTGGCGAGCATCCGGATGCGGCAGTGGTCCAGCGCATGCAATGCCAGCCAAGCCACACGAACCAGCGTGTCGACCACCTTGCTGATGTGGCGGCCGTGAAGACCTGCCGGGCAATCGGCTCATTTCAGTCACCCCGGAGACAAGTTTAACGGGTTCGGCCGGTTCAGCTGGTTGAGCCGTTTCAGCCGTTTCAGCCGTTTCAGCCGTTTCAGCCGTTTCAGCCGTTTCAGCCTAAATCCGGCAGCTAACCCGTTGCCGGCAGGCCGATTGAGGGTCTGAACGGC
>CANFPU010000135.1 GCA_947448955.1 Burkholderiales bacterium | reverse complement strand
CTGCTGACGGCCATCGATGAGATCAAGGGTGGCGAAGAAAGCGTCGGTAGCCGACGGCCGCACGGTGCAGCAGACGCCAGGGATTTCAGCGGCCCGAACTGGCTAGACCGACGCCAGACGGCCGCCGCCTATGCCGACCGAGATCCGGAGGTGCTGATCGTGGGCGGCGGGCATGCCGGGCTGTCGCTCGCGGCGAGGCTGCGGCAGTTGAGCGTCGACGCCTTGATCGTCGACCGCGAACAGCGCATCGGCGACAACTGGCGCAATCGCTATCACGCGCTGACGCTGCACAACCAGGTCCATGTGAACCACATGCCGTACCTGCCGTTTCCTGCCAACTGGCCGACCTACATCCCCAAGGACAAGCTGGCAGGCTGGTTCGAAGCCTATGTCGAGATCATGGAGCTCAATTTCTGGACCGGTACCGAGTTCTCCGGTGGCAGCTACGATGCACAGATCGGGCGTTGGACCGTGATGCTGCGCCTGGCTGACGGCAGCAGCCGGACCATGCATCCCAAGCATGTCGTGATGGCGACCGGCATGAGCGATGCCCCCAAACTGCCAGCCATCGCGGGCTTGGAGAATTTTCGAGGTCAAGTCATTCACTCGCACCAATACGGCGACGCAGCGCCCTGGAAAGAGCGCGACGTCATGGTCATCGGCACCGGCACCAGCGGCCACGACATCGCGCAAGACCTGCATTCGAATGGCGCGCGGGTCACGATGGTGCAGCGCAGTCCGACCCTGGTGCTCAACATCGAGCCGAGTGCGCAACTGCCTTATGTGCTGTACGGCGAAGGACATCCGCTCGAGGACTGCGACCTGATCACCGCGTCGACGCCGCTGGCCTTGATGAAGACAGCCCACCGAATGATGGCCCAGCAGGCGACAGCGCTTGACCAGCAACTGATCGATGACCTGAAACGCGTCGGCTTCAAGATTGACGAGGCTGACGAGACCGGTTGGCAATTCAAATACCTGCAGCACGGCGGCGGCTATTACTTCAATGTCGGCTGCTCGAACCTGATCGCGCAGCGAAAGATACGGCTTGCGCATGATGCGGAGATTGCAGAGTTTGTCGCCAATGGTGCGGCGCTACGCAATGGCGACCGGATCGCTGCCGACCTGATCGTGCTCGCGACGGGCTACCAAGGTCTGGCGTTCATGGTGCGCAAGTTGTTCGGCGACACGGTGGCCGACCGGATCGGCCCGATCTGGGGCTTCGACGAGGACGCACAGGAACTGCGCAACATGTGGACACGCACCGGCCAGCCCGGGCTGTGGTTCATCGCGGGCAGCTTCGCGCAATGCAGGATCTACTCCAAGGTCCTGGCGCTGCAGATCAAGGCGGCGCAGCTGGGCCTGATCACGCCATCGGATGAATACCCTGGCTGAGACCTCGGCTACAGCAGTCATTGACCTCTCGCCAGCTTCGACCTGGGTCTGAGCGAACCGAAACCAGCGCGTGTCCAGTCGGCATGCCGGGCCACTTGATGCGGACCGGGGGGTCTCGGGGCTTCCGTCAGGCCGAAGTCACAGGGCCTGTCAGAACCCCAGGCTGGCCAGCAGGTCGTCGACTTCGCGCTGGTCTGCCACCACGTCGCTGCGCCCCTCGAGGCTGACCACCGGGCCGTTCAGTATGCTGGGGTCGACCCTCTCGCGCTGATCGGCCGGCACCACTTGCACCAGCAGCTTGATCAGGCTGTCTTCGAGGTCGTTGGCCAGCGCCACCACCTTGGCCACAACCTGACCCGTGAGGTCATGAAAGTCCTGCGCCAGCATGATGTCGGTGAGATGCGAGTCAATCACCCGAGTACGCGCTTCAACATCGTTGACGAAGTTGAAGACAGCGCCCGAGGCCACCGCCTTGACGGGGTCCGCCAGCAGCGCGGCACCCAGCCTGCGCGTCTGCTCAGCGATGGCCGCATGCTCGACCTTGGCTTGGTCCACCGAATTCAGCACCTTGTCGGCCGCTGCAGCCGTCTTGGTGGCGATGTAGCTCAAGCGGCTGCGTGCATCGGGGATGCCATCAGCTGCAATTTGCAGCTTGGGCATCACACCGAGTTGCTGCATCGTATCATGCAGCAAGCGAGTGATCGCCCCGAGCTGCTGAAACACATCGGGCGAGGCCAGCGCGGCCGGCTCGTGCACCCAATCGACCCTGTCATCCTGCTTCATCGACGGCTCCGTTTGAGCATTCAGGCCGTGGCGGCCAATTTCAGCAAGATCTTGCCGACCTTGTCTTCCAGCGTCGCCCTGGTGAAGGGCTTGACGATGTAGCCCGCCGCACCGCTCTGAGCGGCCAGCACGATGTCTTCCTTGCGCGCCTCGGCAGTGACCATCAGCACGGGGAGGTGTCGCAGACCGTCTTCGGCCTTGATCGCCTTGAGCAGCTCGAAACCGTTCATATTGGGCATGTTGATGTCACTGACGATGAAGTCGTAACGGGTGGCCCTGAGCATCTGCAAGGCCACCACCCCGTCTTCGGCCTCGTCAACGTTGTTGCACCCCATCTCCTTGAGCAACCCACGGACGATCCGGCGCATCGTCGAAAAATCATCGACAACCAGAAACTTGAGTTCGGCAGCAGTGCTCATGTCTTTCCTCTTGGATGCAGTGAATGAAGCGGCGCGGCGATCGGGCTTGCCGACTTATCGGCCCGTGGCCACTGGACTTGAACCGGGCACCAGTTTTTCGGGCCGAGTTGCGGCCACCGTGGCCTCGGCACCTGCCGGCGCCTCCGGGTCGAGCCGCTCGGCGGCAGGTCGATAGAAACGCTCTTCGGCATCCCGGTTCATCACGATGACCGCGATGCGCCGGCTCTGCGGCTCGTTGGGGTTCTGGCGGTCAAAAGGCTGGCTGCTGGCCAAGCCGATGACGCGCAGCACCCGCGGCTCGGTCAGGCCGCCAGCGACCAACTCGCGCCTCGATGCGTTGGCCCGGTCGGCCGAGAGCTCCCAATTGCTGTAGCCGTGGTCGCCGGCTGCAAAGGGCAGCGCATCGGTGTGGCCCTCGATCGTCAACCGGTTGGGCACCTCAGCCAGCACACCACCGATCGCGCGCAACAGCTCACGCAGGCTCGGCTTGACCAGCGCACTGCCCGAGTCGAACATCGGCCGCGCCAGCGCATCGACAATCTGGATCCGAAGACCGTCGCGCGTCATGTCGAGCTTGATCTGTGACGCGTACTTGGCAAGCTTCTCGTTGATTTTGAACTCGGCTGCCAACTGCTGGCTGAGCGCCTGCAACTGCGCCGCTTCAGCAGCGCGTTGCTCCTGACGCAAGGCTTGCAGGTTGACGGTGTTGCGCGGTGCGGGCACATCGCCGCGCTTGACCTGACCAGACGATTTAGTCAAATCTTGCCCCCCGCCTTTGAGCAAGCTCGACGAATCGCCCGACCCCGATCCACCATTGAGAAGCGCCACTTTCAGCGGGCTCTGAAAATAATCTGCGATCCCTTTCTTGTCACCCTCTGAGGTGCTGCCGAGCAGCCACATCAGCAGGAAGAAGGCCATCATCGCGGTGACGAAGTCGGCGTAAGCGATCTTCCAGGCACCGGTGTGCGGGGAATGGCTGCTTTTCTTGACCTTCTTCACAATGATCGGCTGCAGCCGCTTCGCGTCCCCTGCCATCGTCGCGCCTCATTTCTTCTTCACGTGGGCTTCAAGCTCGATGAAGCTGGGCCGATCGCCAGAGAACAGCACCTTTCGGCCAAACTCGATGGCCACCTGCGGTGCATAGCCCTGCATGCTGGCCAGCAAAGTGGTCTTGATGCACTGAAACTCCTTGACCGCATCCTCGACCTTCTGCTCGAGCAAGCCGCCCAGCGGCTCGACAAATCCATAGGCGAGCAGGATGCCCAGAAAAGTGCCGACCAGCGCCGAGCCGATCATCCCGCCCAACACCGCCGGCGGTTGGCCAACCGATCCCATGGTGTTGACGACACCCAGCACCGCCGCGACGATGCCGAATGCCGGCAGGCCACCGGCGAGTCGGGCAATCGCCGCCACTGCCGCGTGCTCCTCCTGGTGATGGGTCTCGATCTCGCTGTCCATCAAGCTCTCGATCTCGTGGGCATTCAAGTTGCCCGAGACCATCATGCGCAGGTAATCGGTGATGAACTCGGTGACATGGTGGTCACCTGCGAGCGTTGGGTATTTCTGGAACAACGGCGATTCCTGCGGCATTTCAACGTCTTTCTCGATCGCCATCAAACCCTCTTTGCGGGCTTTTTGCAGGATGTCGAACAACAGCGCCAGCAACTCCAGGTAACGCGTCTTGCTGAAGCGGCCACCTTTGAAGCACTGGCCCAAGCCGCGCAACGAAGCCTTGACGACTTTCATCTGGTTGTTGGCCAGAAAGGCGCCCAGCGCGGCACCGAGAATCGTGACCAGTTCGAACGGCAAGGCATGCAAGATCACGCCGATATTGCCGCCATGCGCGATGTAGACGCCGAAGATGCAAACCAGTGCGAGTAACCAGCCGACGATGACAAACATGTTGGGAAGCGAGCTTGGCCTGCAGCGCTGACCCGAAGCGGGCAGCTTGACAGGCTTATCGGTTCGCTGCTCGGCAGCTTTAGACGCCGCCTCTTGCGATTACCCGCTTGGCGTCAGGCCGCCAGACACTTGGGCCCGTCGGGCACACGGATTGACCCCGCATGCTGGCCTTTGCCCGCCCGAGCCGGTGGGTTGCACAACCCGCAGCGGTAATGTCGAGCGATCTCGTGGGGATGGGTCACGAAGTGGCCCCCACATCGATTGCAGGGCGTCATCGTCAGCATCCCGTTGTCAACAAACTTCACCAAGCGCCAGGCTCGGGTGAACGACAACTGAGGCGTCAAGCACTGGGCAGCAATCTGTTCCAGATAAAGCTTGTAAGCCTTGATCACGCTGTCAATCTCGTCAAGCGCGGCAACCTTGTTGAGGTATTCGTGAATATTGAGAAACAGGCTGGCATGAATGTTGGGCTGCCAAGTCATGAACCAGTCGGTCGAGAACGGCAACTGGCCCTTGCTGGGACTCTTGCCAGCCACTTCTTTGTACAAACGCAGCAAGCGCTCATAGCTCAGGTCGGTCTCGCTCTCCAGCACTTGCAAACGGGCACCGAGTTGGATCAATGCCACCGCAGTGTCGATCTGTTTGGCCTCGGTCAGGATGCTCTTGACGCGCATGTCGAACTCCTTGTTGGAACTTGTGGGTCAATCAACAGACGGGAAGTTCACGCAGCTTCTTGATGGCGCCCTGCCATCAGGATCGAAGCATGCAGCCGAGAGACGCTTTCATTCGCAGCACCTTGGCCGTGGCTGGTCAGCAAACTCCAGACCAAATCGTCCTCGCACCGAATGCGACACAGCAAGGTGTTGCCGGAGGACACTTTCATCACCTGAGTCGGTGTCAACGCGTCGATCATGCCGGCGCTGTCCTCACTGATGCCGAGTCGAAACAAGGCTTGGTCACGGTCGCTGCGGATCAGGGTCTGGGCCAGCATCAGATAAGACAGGTTGGCTTCACGAATTTCGGCGAGGATTTGTTCGGTGGTCATGGCGCTGCTTCCGTTGGGGTTGAGGTGGTGAGGAGGTGAAACAGACTGTAAGCACCACAACAAGACCACAACATCAGGCCAATTCGTCATCTTCGGTCTCGTTTCTTCGGGTCCGCGTGTCATCAAAACGCCTACAAGCGCCTGCCCCTGTTGGGAGGCGCGGACCGTTGCCATAGACCTTACTTCATCGCTGGTTTGCGATGCGAAAGCAGTGTTCTGCTGCGCCGTCGCATCCCTGAGCACCAGGTTTCGAAAGTACGTGAGCCATTGGCCGATCCAGCGCGAAAAAAATGGCTTGACAGACTGAAAAGTTGAGCCGTAAAAAAACTCAAGTCACAAATATCGAGCGCCGATACCCCCATCAACGGGCGGTCTGCAAGACCCTCGCGGTCCGGTCAGCCGGCCGATGGACAAGGACCCAAGATCCGAGCCCACTGGCGACTGCGCGGACTTGCCGGACAAGGGGCTAGACCCTGGTCCAGCGTGCCAAGGTGGTGACGGAAAAATTTCAGCCATCACCCGAGTGACGCCGGCGTCTTTGCCGGGATTCATGCAGCCTCAAGGAAACGACCATGCCCCAGACCATCAACACCAATCTCAACTCACTCAATGCACAGCGCAACCTCGGCACGTCGCAATCGTCGCTGGCGATGTCGATGCAGCGGCTCTCGTCCGGCTTGCGTGTCAATTCGGCCAAAGACGACGCTGCTGGGCTGTCCATCGCAGAAAGAATGACGTCGCAAGTACGCGGCATGAGTACCTCGATTCGGAACGCCAACGACGGCATCTCGATGGCGCAGACTGCTGAGGGCGCGCTCGGCAAGGTCAGCGACTCGCTACAACGCATGCGCGAGTTGTCCGTCCAGGCAGCCAACGCCACCAACTCCAACAGCGACAAAGACTCACTGGACAAGGAATTCGGCGAACTGGCCAAGGAAATCCAGCGGGTCCTTGGCGGCACCAATTTCAATGGTCTGCACATGCTGGGCGCTGACGCCAAGGCCTTCCAGTTTCAGATCGGTGCCAACACCAGCACCAACGACGCGATCGACATCACGACCACCAACCTGACCACTGATGCGACGATCACAGCCGTGGCAGGCACCGACAACACAGGTGCTGGCAGGGCCGTGATCGACTCGACCGCCACCGCCGCAACGATCAAGACCGTGGTCGACAACATCGACCTGGCCATCAGTACGGTCAGTGACCAGCGGGCGGTGATGGGTGCAGCGCAATCGAGGTTCGACTCGGTGATTGCAAACCTTCAGAGCTCGGTCGAAAATCAGACCGCTGCTCGCAGCCGCATCATGGACACCGACTTCGCTGCCGAAACGGCCAACCTGAGCCGTTCGCAGATCCTTCAGCAGGCCGGCAATGCGATGGTGGCGCAGGCCAACCAACTGCCACAGCAAGTCCTGACCTTGCTTCGATGAAGCCAGCTTTGCGCCGAGACCCGCCTCGGCGTCAGTGCTGAAAGCAACGCTGCCAGAGGCTGGCAACGCCGCCAAGCAGAGCGCCACCGATTGATGAGTCTGACACATCGGATGCGGCAGCGTTCTTCCCCAAGCGCCTTCGGCAGCAGTCGACGGTGCTCTGCCAACAGGTGCGCGACAAGACGAACTGGGATCACTTTTCGTCTCATTTACTACTATTGAAAATAAGCGACCTTTCTCACAATAGGCCTCGATGCTTGAGATGCCGAAAAAACCTTGGACGGCCCTGGCCATCACAGGTGATCGGATCAAACGTCGACGGTGGCAGACGGCCCACGGACCGTATTCGCCTTTTGACGCCGACTGTGTCAGTCGACAGTCGTCATAACGTGAGGAATGGCCAACATGCCGCAGACGATCAATACCAGCCTGAATTCCCTCAATGCCCAACGCAGCCTGGGGTCGTCTCAGACATCGTTGTCGACCTCGATGCAAAGGCTGTCGTCGGGGCTGCGCGTCAACTCGGCCAAGGACGATGCTGCCGGACTGGCCATTGCCGAGCGGATGAGCACGCAAGTTCGCGGCATGAACGCCGCCGTACGCAACGCCAACGACGGCATCTCGATGGCGCAGACCGCCGAAGGCGCGCTGGGCAAGGTCGCCGATTCGTTGCAACGCATGCGCGAGTTGGCGGTGCAAGCCTCCAATGCCACCAACTCGAACGGCGACAAGGATTCGCTGGACAAGGAATTTGGCGAACTGGCCAAAGAGGTACAGCGTGTGCTCGGCGCCACCAGCTTCAATGGCAAGCACGTGCTGGCCGCTGATGCTGGCGCGATGAGCTTCCAGGTCGGCGCCAACACCAGCAGCAACGACAGCATCAACATCACCACCAACGACCTGACACAGGACGCGACGATCACCGCCGTCGCTGGCACCGACAGCATCGGCAGCGGTCGGTCGTTGATCGACGCCACCGCCACGCTGGCGGCAATCCACAGCGTGATCGACAACATCGACCTGGCGCTCAACAGCGTCAGCAATGAGCGCGCGACCATGGGCGCGTCACAGTCACGCTTTGATTCGGTGATCTCCAACCTACAGGTCTCCGTCGAGAGTCAGACCGCCGCGCGGTCGCGCATCATGGACGCCGACTTCGCCGCCGAAACCGCCAACCTGAGCCGTTCGCAAATCCTTCAGCAAGCCGGCAACGCCATGGTGGCGCAGGCCAACGCGCTGCCCCAGCAAGTGCTCAAGCTGTTGCAAGGCTGAATGAGCGCGTGAGCAGACACGCGCCGCGCCGGTCTTGAATCGCGACGCACATTGGATCGACCGATTGCCATCCCTCGCCGTAGAAGGCGTCCCACGCCATGAGCACACCCCTCGTCAACAGTGGCAGCATCAGCTCGACTGGCCTCGGTAGCGGGTTAGACGTCGCTGGCCTGATCACGAAGATGATGGCGGTCGAGAGCCAGCCTCTGACCGCACTGCAAACCCAGGCCAGCACACTGGTCAACCAGCTGTCGAACGTGGGCAAGCTGCAGGCCTACTTCGCTGCGCTGCAAACCCAGTCCAACGCGCTGACATCGGCCGCCTTGTGGGCCGCGACCACCGCCACGTCGACCGACCCGGCATCCGTCATGGTGTCAACCAGCCATGGCGCGGTAGCGGGCAGCCATGCGGTCACGGTCAGCCGCTTGGCCGCGAACCAAACCGTGACCAGCAACGCATTCGCCCTCAACACTTTTGGCGCCGGCAGCTTGACGATCGAGCTCGGCAGCTACGACAGCGGCACACCGGCAGCAGGCTTCAGCGCCAAGGCCGGCAGCTCGCCGGTGACCATCAAGCTCGCCAGCACCGATCTGAGCGGGTTGCGCGACCAGATCAATGCGGCGGGCGCCGGCGTCACCGCAGCCATCGTCAGCGATGCTGCTGGCGCCAGGCTGAGCCTGCGGTCCAAAGACAGCGGCGCCGAGAATGCTTTCCGCCTCAGTGCCAGTGAAACCATCGACGACGGTGACCCCGCGACCGGCCTGTCAGCGCTGGCCTTTGACGCCAGCAACCTGGGCTCGCCGATGCTGCGAACCACCAGCGCTGCCAACGCCGAACTCAGCGTCGACGGCATCGCGCTGAGTTCATCCAGCAACACGCTCAACAACGTGGTCGATGGCTTGACCTTGAACCTGCGCAAGACCACCGCCAGTGAAGTGACGGTGACGGTGGCCAGCGACACCGCCTCGGTCAAGGCGGCGATCAGCGGTTTCGTCAGTGCCTTCAACACGCTGGCAGGGTTCATAGGCAGCCAGACCGCTTACAGCGCGGGCAGCAAGACCGGTGGCGCCTTGCAAGGCGACCAGGCGACGCTGGCGCTGCAGCGGCAGTTGCGACAGGTGATCAATCAAGGCAGCAGCGCCAGTTCTAGCTGGTCGCGGTTGTCGGACATCGGCATCACGATGCAGGTCGATGGCAGCCTCTCAGTGGACAGCGCCAGGCTTGACAACGCGACCGGCAATCTGCCCGAATTGAGCAAGCTGCTCATCACCGATGGCAGCGGGTCGGCCGACGCCGGCTTCGCGCGACGCTTCAAGCGTCTGGCCGACGCTGCACTCAGCGGCGATGGCATGTTGGCGACCCGCACCGCGAGCCTCCAGGCCCGGACCGCGCGCAACAGCAAGTCTCAAGAATCGATGCAAAAGCGCCTCGATCTGACCCAGGCTAGGCTGCAGGCCCAGTACTCGGCACTGGACACCCAGATGGCCAGCCTGAACGCGCTGAGCACTTACATGACGCAGCAGATCACGCAGTCAAACAAGCCAACGCTCTGATCGCAGGGCGCACGCTGCGCGCCCAGGAGAGTCCGCGAGTTCGTCGGTGTGTCGGCGCGGCTCGAAGCGCGATGCCATCCAGGCCGGCCGGCACTGGCAGCACCAGCCCATCAGGTCGTCAGGCCCAGGCTGAAACAGCCGCCGCCCTAGAGCGGACCCCTCAAGTCCTGGCACTGGACTCCGATAAATTCGGTATCGAGAACCAGCCCGGACCGACATGTTCAGCGCACCTCACGCCCAGCCCAGCCTTCGCAGCCGGCAGTTTGCCGGCACCTACCACCAGGTCGGTGTGCAAACCATGGTCGCAGGCGCATCGGCCCACGGCTTGGTGTTGCTGCTGTTCGATGGTTTCATCGCCGCTGTTCATCGGGCCAAGGGTGCGTTGCGACAGCAGGATGTCGAAGCCAAAGGCCGAGCCATCGGCAGCGCGGTGCGCATCGTCGACGAAGGCCTGCGATCAGCGCTCGACTTGGCAGGCGGAGGTCCACTCGCTGCCGACCTCGCTGACCTCTATGCTTATGTTTGCAAGCGCCTGACACAAGCCAATCTGCACGGCGACGAGGCCGCTCTGGACGAATGCCTGGCACTGGTCGCGCCGCTGCGTGAAGCCTGGGCGGCCATCGCCCTGCAAGCCGATGCAGCGCCCAGAAACTAAGCCCGTCGACCGTGCCGCGAGTCAAGCCATGAACAGTCCACTCCTGCGCTATTACGAGGCGATCGAAAAAGCCAGCGCCGAGATGCTCGACGCTGCCCGGGCTGGCAACTGGGACCATGTGATCAAGCTCGAGGGTGCCTGCGTGCTGCTGATCAGCCAGCTCAAGAACGCCGCCCGCGGGTCAGGGCTCAGCGGCGACGAGGCCCAGCTCAAGTCGCGCATCATGAAGCGCGTGCTGGTCCACGACGCGGAGATTCGCCACCTGGCCGAGCCATGGCTCGAGGATCTGGACCAACGCATGGGCAACCGGTCCAAGACCTTGCATTGACGGCGCCGCCCGCCCAAACACCCCACCCTGCCTGTCCCTGAGGCTCGGCCCGCAGCGCCGATGACCTCCACCCGCGGCTGGCCCAAGCCTGGGTCTAGGCGTCCGCGACCCTCAACGCGATGCCCTGCGCTGGCTGGTCATGTCGCCACCCAAGCGCTGTTGCAGACCTCGGTCCACCCTGCGGTGATGTACCGGTCGACACACCACACGGCAAGCTTGGTCAAGTCAGTCGGGCGCTGCTGCATCGACACGCGCATCTGCGCTCGGCCTTGCGTCGGTTCGACTCGAGCCAAGGCAAGGTGATCCGCCGGCGAGCCAGACCGTAGAGCGATCCGCTGCGACGGTCGCCCTCTATCGCCTCTCGATCCCCAGCCCAGCCTGCACTTCGACGACCACTGGTCACCGCCCCTTCTGCTGGGCGGTGCGCTGGAAAGGTCTGGCCGACAACCGCTTGCAAGCTTCTGCAAGGTTCTGCAAGGTTCAAAAATTCCACCAGATAGGATCAGCAAAAACATTAAAAACGCCAGAGAAATT
>CANFPU010000134.1 GCA_947448955.1 Burkholderiales bacterium | reverse complement strand
CCTGCTCCCCGGCGATGGCCGGCACCAAAAATTCTTGGCACAGTTGGTTGGAGCCGAACCGTGCAAGCGCCGGCGTGGCCATGTCGGTCTGCACCGCGATGCCCATGCTGACGCCTTGCGCGCCAATGCCGCCGATGGCCTCGCAATAGGCGATTTCATAAGAATGATCCAAGCCTTGGCCACCGTACTGCACCGGCTTGTTCACGCCCAGAAACCCCAATTTGCCCATCTCGCGAAAGAGCTCGTGGGCAGGAAAAATACCGGCCTTCTCCCAGGCCGCGATGTTCGGCGTGATCTGCTTGGCAATGAACTGCTTGACCGTGTCCTGCAGCGCGATGTGCTCAGCGGTGAGTTGCATAGGGATTCAATGCCTTCGTCGGGCTCAGCGTGATGGAGGGGGGTCAGTCTTCGTGGATGCCCAACTCGGTCACCAGCTTGGCCCAGGAGCCCAGGTCATTGGCCAACACCGTCGCGAAGTCGCTGGCATTGGAGCCCAGCGGTTCGAGGTTGAGGTCACGAAGCTTTTGCTGCATCTGCGGCGTCTTGACAATGCGCGCCATCTCGCTCGACATCAGCGTCACGCGGTCGGCAGGCACGCCGGCCGGGAACAGCGCGCCGATCCAGCCATAGGGCTCGAAACCCTTGAAGCCGGATTCCAGAAAGGTCGGCACGGAAGGCAGCAGGCTCGAGCGTCGGGTGCCATTGATCACCAATGCCTTGAGGCGGCCGGCCTTCAAGTGCTGCATCGAGCTGCCGCTGTCCACAAATCCGATCGGCACATGGCCCGCGAGCAGGTCGACCAGCAGCGGTGCGGCGCCCTTGTAGGGCACATGGGCCATGTCGAGTCGGGCGTCGCGCTTGAGCAGTTCACCCGAGATGTGCGCACTGGTGGCATTGCCGAAAGTGCCGTAGGCATATTTGCCCGGGCTGGCACGCACCACGGTGAGGAGTTCGTCCAGCGTGTTGGCGGGAAAGCCCGGCAACACCGCGATGATGTTGGCCGACAACGCAATGTGCGAGATCGGCGCAAAGTCGCGAATGGCATCGAACGGCAGGTTCTTGCGCAGCGCCGGCGTCTGCACATGCGCGGTGTAGGTGAACAGCACCGTGTAACCATCCTTGGGCGCTTTGGCGACATGCGAAGCAGCGAGGATGCCGCTGGCCCCCGCGCGGTTTTCGACCACCACCGCCACTTTCAGGCTCCGGCTCAACTCGGGCGCCATCAACCGGGCCACCGTGTCGACGATGCCACCGGCGGCTGATGACACCACCAGCGTCACCGGCTGGCCGGGATAGGGTTGCGCGACAGCCAGCGCCGGGATGGCAATGGCGACCACGCAGGCCAGCAGGGCGGCCAGAACGCTGCGAAAAACACGGTGCATACCAGTCTCCAGAGAGGTTTTGGGCGCTGTCGCCCTGGTGCTTCAAGCGAACCTTCGCACAAGCTGGCGCTGCGCTGGCCTGGCTCGCCAAGGCGACCAGACCCGCGCTGTCAAGCCAGCACGCCGCGCAAAGCGCTCAGGCTTTGCGCACCAGCAAGGCGAGGATCGCCTCCAAGTGGTCGTCGGCCATCTGCCTCATCTCGTCATCGCTGCGGTCTTGCACCGGATGCGGGACGAACACATAGGCCGGATCGGTGCCGAGCGCCTTGGACTGCACAGCGGCAGCGTCGATGAATTCGGTGGTGGCCACACCCACCGAGGGAATGCCGTTGGACTCGAGATCCGCGAGGTCATGCGTACAGCACGACGTACACGAACCTCAATCCGCCAGCCCTTCGATCACGACATGAACTTCGCCGACGATCTGCTGGCGCAACGGCAGCGGCGCCGGCTTGGCAACCGTCGGCTTCATGTAGCGCTTGACCTGGATGCCGCGCTGGGTCAACAGCGCATCGACGCGGTCAAGGAACACATTGCCTCGCGGTTTGGAAATATCGAGCAGGCCCACGGTCAGCCCTTGCAGATGCTCGGGACGGGCCAGCCTGGCGCGCGACGACGGACTGTGCTCGGCCGTCGGATCCATGATGAGATTCACGATTTCACCTCTCTGGTTACAGGCAGCGATCCGGCGAAACCACCACCAGACCAACCACCGATGATGCCGGAGAACATGCCGGCACCGCCTCCTGCGCGGACAATCAACAGCCCGCCCGGACGAAATTTGTTGCGTGTGCTGCCGACTTCAGACGGGCGGTAGCCTTCATCGATCCCCTTGGCGCCGACGACCAGTTCGTCGCCAGGAATCTCGCAAAGCCCATACAGTTCCTCGAGCAGCCGTGCCTTGCTCCAGCCCGCCTGGCGAAACGTGCGCTCATGCTCGGGGCAGACCACCACCATCGCGTCGCAGGCCGGCGCGAGCTTGACACTGTGGACGGCCTTGAGCGATTCGGCCATGCTGCGGGCCAGGCTCTGCGGCGTTCTGGACTTCTGGTCGACGATGCCTTGCAGTCCGAAGCCCGCGAACACCGTCACCGCCGAAACACCCCGCGCGACACCGAAATCGCAGGACAAGGGCTCCCAGCACGAACCCTCTTCGTCTTCGGCGAAGCAGTAGGTGTATTTGCCGGGATTGCCCAGCGTGGCACGGTCGACCTCTTGCGGACGCCCGCCGCCGACATTGCGGATCACGAGTTGCAGCGCACGGCCGATCGTCGCGTTTGCCCGGTTGCCTTGGCCCAGTGCATTGCCGCGTGCATTCATCGAAATCTGGCGCCGGATTGGGCCGTTGACGACCAACACCGGGCTGACGAACATCGTGGTGGCGAGGACACCATGCATCGCAAAAGCCGGGTCGAGTGCGGCCTCGACCGCAGCCAGCACCACCGGCAAGTACTCGGGCTTGCAACCCGCCATCACTGCGTTGATCGCGACTTTCTCGATCGTCAACGGCACCAGATTCGGCGGGCACAGACCCAGCACTTCCTGGGGATCCCGGGTCGTGCCCGCCAGCATGCGCATCACTCGCTTTTGCGTCGGCGGCACCACGGGCAGGCCATCCGACCAACCGCGTTCGTAGATCGCTTCGATCTCGTCCTCATCGTCGCCGAATGCCACGCTGCGCGCGGTCAAACCGGTCTCGCCGAAACGGATCAGCAAGTCTTCCCGGGCGCCAGGCTCCAGATTCATCGCGCCACATCCCGGCCGCATCGCCGGCAAGCCAGCACCGAGGCCTGGCACGCCGCTGACGCGCTCCCATTCGGCACGGTCCCAGCCATAAGTGCGCGAGACTTCCTGGCCAGCGACGCGGCGAATCAAGGTCGGGACGATCTCGATGCCCAGGCGATGCGAAACGCTCAGGTCGGTGTCGTCCACCCGACCCGCGATCGACGCTGGAAAGCCGGGGTCGTCCTGGGTGTAGACCGTCAGCCCGCCTTGCGCGGTCGATTGCGCCGCTTGCGCCGCTTGCGCCGAATGCACGGAATGCGCCAATTGCGCCAATTGCGCCAACACCGGCACGGTCAGTTCACAGGTCGGGCAATCTCGCTTGACCACCGCGATCAGACCATCGGCGGGCCATGACACCTCGAGCGCAGACATGGGGTCTCCCAGGCAGGGCCCCGTTCGCTGCGAAGGGGCTGTTCGGTGAATCGAAAAAGCCCCGACATCATGCCAGCGAACGCCGCGGGGACTGGGGTGAAAACCCGCTGTGTTGGCAGAAGGCTGGACCCTGCGTAACCAGGCGTAACGCCCAGGCTGGGGTCGGCCTCAGCCCAGTTCAGACGTGATTTGCTGCTCGATCGCCCGCGCTGCGCCGCTGAGCGCGGCCGAGGTGTCGGTGATCAGCGCGGTCGGGATCGCTGCGAGGTAATCGCGGAAACGGCCCTTGGCCTCGAAACGCTCGCGGAAGGCTGAGGCAAAGAAGCGGTCGGCAAAGCGCGGCACGATGCCGCCACCGATGTAGACACCACCGCGCGCGCCCAGCGTCAGCGCCACATTGCCGGCGAAACCGCCGAGCAACGCGCAGAACAAGTCCAGCGTCCGACTGCAAAGCGCATCACCGGCAGCCGTCGGGTCAGCACCGCCAGCACCGCCAGCACCGCTAGCACCGTCAGCACCGTCAGCGACGATTTGCGCCGTCGTACGGACCGCGGACACCTCGCCCAACACCTGTCCCAACGCTTGGTGGAGCAATGGAAGACCGATGCCTGAGAGCAGCCGCTCGGCCGAGACATGGGGGTATTGGCGACGGACGCAGGCCAACAATGCGCTCTCCAGGTCATCGACCGGTGCCAGCGTGGCATGGCCACCCTCGCCCGGCAACGCCACCCAGCCTTGACGGGTAGGCATCACCGCACCAACGCCCAGGCCGGTACCGGGGCCGACGACGGCCAGCGTCGCGCCGGCCAACGGCGGCGCGACGGCATGGGCTCGCAGTTGGTGGGTCGCCAAACCAGGCAGCGACCATGCAAGTGCTTCGAAATCATTGAGCATCAGCAGACGGTCGAGCCCCAGGTCGGCTTGAACTTCGTCGCGCGAGAAAGCCCAGCAGCTGTTCGTGAAAGCCATCCAATCGCCAGCCACCGCGGTGGCCACCGCGAAGGCGGCGCGGCGCGGTGGCGAGAATTCCGGGCCAAGACGCTGCGCCAACTCGGACAGGTAGGCCCGGGCGGCGCTTGCGGGTCCAGCAAAACCGGCCACCGACAGGCTGCGCACCTGGGAAACAGGCTCACCCGGCGCGGCGACCCAGCCGAAACGAGCGTTGGTGCCGCCAATGTCCGCCACCAGCCGCGGACCGTGGTCAACCATTGCGCTCGCCGCTCGCCGATGCAGGGCCGAGGTCATCGCATCACACCTCCATGCCGCCGAACTTAGCGTCGGGGCTTGCCGCTTCGCGGACCCGACGACGGCCGCCCCTGCCGAGCCTGCCGAGCCTGCCACAACGGCCGCCGCGCCCGAAGCTGTCCGGCGATACCGTCGTTCAATCGCTCGCGCAGCGCGATCACCTCGTCGACATAGCCGAACACCCCCGGGAAACGCTGGTCAAGCCAAAGCCAGAGCGTGCAAGCGCGCAGCGCCTGTTCCATGCGATCGAGCCGGCTGTGCTCGTCGACGTCGTTCAGAAAACTCGGCTCGCCGGCCTGGCCGTCCCAGGCATGGCGCTCGGTCCAGCCCAGGAAGTGCTGCATCAGCACGTCCGTGCGGGTGTCGACCGGCGCCTGGGCATAGATGAAGCGCTCGCGCAGCGACAGCGGCGCGGCACGCTCGTCGAGCTGGGCCGCAATCTCGAGCATCTGCTGCAACTCGGCGACGGCGAAGTGCGCGTTGTCGAGCGCCAACTGCTCAACAAAGACGCCCAACACCTCGCGCAGCCTGCGCTTGCCCAGCTTGCTAGAGATCGTGTCGACATGCCACCAATTGGGCGCGACCGGTGCCTTGAAGTGGCGCGGCGCACGCGGTTGCAGCGCCAGCAGGTCGCGCAGCGTGCGACCTGCGCTGGCCTCGGCCTCGGCCAGCACGCCGGCAAAACCTTCTTCGTGGATGCCATAGCGCCCAGCGCGCCCGGCAATCTGATGCACTTCGCTCTCGTCAAGCGTGCGATCGCCGACACCATCGAACTTGGTCAGCGTCGAGAACAGCACACGCCGGATCGGCAAGTTCAGACCCATGCCGATCGCATCAGTCGCCACCAGCACCTCGGTCTGACCGGCGGCAAAGCGCTCGGCCTCGCGGCGGCGCACCTCGGGCGGCAGCGCGCCGTAGATCACGCTGACCGTTTTGCCATTGGCGGCGACCTGGTCGCGCAGCATCAGCACGTCGCGCCGACTGAAGGCCACCACCGCATCGCCCAACTTGAGCGATGCGATCGGCACCGCCGCCGGCAGCAACTGCACCTGCTGCATGCGCTCGAAATGCCGAACCTCGCAGCGCTCGCCGCACAGGCCCAGCAGGTTCTCGATCGCCGGCACCGCATAGGCCGAGCAGATGATCAGCAACTCCTTGGCCGGCGCCCCGACGATGGCCTGGGTCCAGGCCCAGCCCCGCCAGGGGTCGAAAATCATCTGCGCTTCATCGATCACCGCGACATCCAGCAGCTCGCCGCTGCCCATCATTTCGATCGTGCTCGAGACCACGCGCGCGCCCTCGACGGGCGCGTTTTCCTCACCGGTGCGCAAGGAGCAAGGCACGCCGCGCGCCATCAAGCGGTCGCGGCCCTCGAGCGCGAGCAGGCGCAGCGGCGCGAGGTAAGCGCCGCGCTCACAAGCCGCCAAGCGCTCGAAGGCCTGGTGGGTCTTGCCGCTGTTGGGTGGGCCGACGAACAAAGTGACCTTGCGCTGGGCCCGGCGCGCGATCTTGAAACTGTCAGGATAGCCCTGGAAAGCCAGCTCGGCGTTCAGGTCTTCCAGCGTGTCGAGCTCGTTGACGCGGTTGGCCCAGCGCTCCAAGGCCCGACTACAGGCCGCGCGCAACTCATCCAGCGACTGCGGCGTCGCGCATTCAGACTGCAGGCCGGGCAGCAATGACTCGATTCGGCCAGGATTGATGTGACCGGCTTGCTCGACCAGTCCGTCCAGCGTGGACTGCAGTTCGGCCGCATGTGGCCAGTCCGGCTGGTGCGTCAGCGTGTCCTGCAACAAGGCTTTGTCGCCATCGCGGAAGAAGCGCCAGACCGGCGCAGCCTCGACCGGGATCAGGTGGCTGACGTCGATGCGCCAGGCGTCCTGCGCCAGCGTCAGCGTCTGCGTCGCCATGCGCTCCCAGGCGGCCGGGCCAGCCCGGGTGACGCTCATCGCGTCGAGCACAGCACTGCGCTCGGTCATCAGCGCACGCAGCTTCGGGCCGGTGCCCACCGCATCGAGGTGGCGCAGCGCCTCTTCAAACAGGGTGGGCGCGATCCAGCGGCTGGGTCGCTGGCCGGCGATGCCTTTTTGCAGCAGCACCAGGCCCAGCCGGTCCATCCGGTCATCGCCGTCGGGCGCATGCTCGGGCACCACGTCGGCCGGCATGTCGGCCGCCGTGACCACCTGAGGCAGTTGGTAGGCAGCGTTGCGGATGCGGTTGAGCGCTTCGTCGGGGATCTGCGCCGGCACACGCGCAGCATGGCGCGGGTTGGGCAAGGGATGCGGCGGCGGCTTGGCCGAGGCGCGGACTGGAACCGCAGCGTTGGGTAGGGTATCTGGCATGGCAGGCCGCGCACTGTACTCCGCACAGCTAGCATCGGACTGAGCGGGCGCATGCCGGCCTGGTTTCACCCTCCCCTTCCACCCAATTTCGCCCACCCATGAACCATCCCTCAGACACCCTGGCCCTGGTCTGCGAGCACCTCAGTGACGACATGTCGGGACTGGCGCTGCGGCGCTGGCAGCTGCCTGTGCTGGGCCCTGCCGATGTCCGCGTGACGATGCATGCGGTCAGCCTGAACTTTCCCGACCTGCTGATGACACGCGGCCTGTACCAGTTCAAGCCGCCGGTCCCGTTCATCTCAGGCATGGAGGGCGCCGGAGTGGTCGCCGAGGCCGGGCCTGACAGCGGCTGGCAGGTCGGCCAGCGGGTCGGACTGGGTGCCAAGCACGGCATGCTGGCGCAGCAGGTGGTGATGCCAGGCAGCGTGCTGCGGCCGATCCCTGAGGGTTTGTCCATGGAGGCGGCGGCCAGCGTCAATGTCACCGGGCTGACCGCCTGGGTCGCGCTGGCCCGCATCGGCCAACTGCAGCGCGGCGAGACCCTGCTGGTACACGGCGCGCGCGGCGGCGTCGGCCAGGCCTGCGTGCAGCTCGGATTGCATTTGGGCGCACGGGTGATCGCGACCGCCAGCCAGCCCGAGCGTCTGCAGGCACTGATGGGCTGGGGACCCGAGGCCGGCGTGACTGTGCTGCCAGCGCGGGGGTTCAGGGAGGCGGTGCTGGCCGCCACTGGCGGCCGCGGCGCCGATGTCATCGCTGACCCGGTGGGCGGCGACCTGTTCGACGAATCGCAGCGCTGCATCGCCTTTGGCGGACGGCTGCTGGTGATGGGTTTTGCCAGCGGTCGGATCCCGACGGTTGACGCCAACCGGCCGCTGATCAAAGGCTACAGCGTGGTCGGTGTGCGCGCCGGGGAATACGGCCGGCGCTGGCCCGAGCGCGGCCGCGAACATGCTGCCGCCGTTCAGCGCCTGGCCGCAGACGGCGTCTTCAAGCCGATGATCGGCGCGCGTTTCGGCCTGGCTCAGGCCCAGGAAGCGCTGGCAGCGATGGCCGACCGCAGCGTCACCGGCAAGATCGTCGTGACGATGGGCGCAGACGGCTGAGCCGGTTGGCGGCCAACCGCCTCGAGGCTCCAGGCCTCAGGGCTGGGGGCCCCAGGGCGCGTTGAGCATCAGCTTGTTTTCCTGAGACAGCAGCAGCGGGCGCAGCTTGGCAGCGAAGGCCATGAACTCGGCATCGCCAAAGACGCCGGCCCAAAAGGCCCGGCGGTCGGCATCGTCGTCGAATTTCCACAGGTGAACGAGCTGGTTCATCGCACCGATGTCGCCGGTGAAATAACCCACCAGTTTTTGAGGATGCTTGGCCAGCGCGGCCCAGCCTTCGGTCTTGTAGTGACCCACCACCTCGCTCATCTTGCCGACGATGACGGTGTAGGTGCGAAGTTCATAGATGGCCATGGAAGTCTCCTGCGATGGGTCCGTTGATCGGCCTGATGACGGACGGGGTGAAGCGCGCGACCGGCCCCCGGCCGTGCCGCAGCGCGAAATTCAGGGCTTGACGAAGCGAAGCGTGAAGCGGTCGCTCTCGCCAATCGCCTCGAACCGTGCGCGGTCAGTGTCCTTGTTCGCATAGCTCGGCGGCAAGGCCCAGACACCACCCGGGTGGTCGGCTCGATCGCGCGGGTTGGCGTTGACTTCAGAGGCCGCCGCCAGCTTGAAGCCCGCCTCCTCTGCCAGTCGGGTCACATAAGCCACATGGACGTAGCCGCTGCTCGCCTTGGCGTCCTGCACCCGGTCGGCGGGCAGGCGGTGGTCGACCACCCCGAAAACGCCGCCTGACTTCAGGCTGTCGTGGACGCTCTTGAACACCGCCAGAACTGCCGCGTCGCCATGCGCCACCCAGTTGTGAACATTGCGGAAGGTCAGCACCAGGTCGGCGCTGCCCGGCGCGGCGAATTGCAGCTTGGACGGCGGCGCGAAGACCGTCATCTGCGCCTTGTCATAGACCGACGCTTGGGCCTGCAGCTTGGCCTTGAGCCGCTCGGCACTGCGCCGATCGTAGGCCTCGCTCGATTCGGGGTCTGCGCCGGCCAGGATCAGCCGGCCGCGATCGCGCAAATAAGGCGCCAGCACCTCGGTATACCAACCGCCACCCGGACTGAGCTCGACCACGGTCATGTCAGGACGGATGCCGAAAAAGGTGAGCGTCTCGTAGGGGTGGCGCCAAGCATCCCGAGCAGCATTGGCGGGCGTTCGCTGGGGCCCGGCCAGGCTGGCCTTGAGCGCGTCGTCGGCCAGCGCCGGGCTCGACAGGCCCAGCAACATCACCGCAGCGATGAACCAATTTTTCATGTTGTTTCCTTGAGGACGGAGGGAGAGGACAGCTCGGCGCGCATCGCGTCGATCACTGCTCGGTAATCGGGCTGGCCGAAGATCGCGCTGCCGGCAACGAAGGTGTCGGCGCCAGCGTCGGCCACCGCGCGTATGTTGTCGGTCTTGATGCCGCCGTCCACCTCGAGCCGGATGTCGCGACCAGTCTCGCGCTGATGGGCATCGATGATGCCGCGCAGTTTCTCCACTTTGCGCAGTGCGCCGGGAAGGAAGCTCTGGCCACCGAAACCTGGGTTCACGCTCATCACCAGCACCAGGTCGACCTTGTCGATCACCCACTCCAACACGTCGACCGGCTCGGCCGGGTTGAACACCAGACCGGCCTGACAGCCTGCGGACTTGATCAGTTGCAGCGTGCGGTCGACATGTGCGCTGGCATCGGGGTGAAAGCTGATCAGGTCGGCGCCGGCTTGCGCGAAGGCCAGCGCCAGGGCGTCCACCGGCTGCACCATCAGGTGAACATCGATCGGCACCCGGCGGCCGTCGGCATGCACGGCATGCGGGCGCAACGATTGGCAGACCATGGGCCCAAAACTCAGGTTGGGCACGTAATGGTTGTCCATCACGTCGAAATGGATCCAATCGGCGCCAGCGGCGATGACCTTGCGCAGCTCTTGGCCAAGCTGGGCGAAATCGGCCGACAGGATGCTGGGGGCGATGCGGAAGGTTTTGCTCATGGGCGGTGGATCGCGGCAAGGGCCTGCAGAACCACGGATTCTGGCAGTCTTCCTAAAATGCACCATGTCCCAAGCAAGATTGACCACCACCGTTGCGGTTCGCCCGCTGCCCGAGCACACCGATGCGGCGCAACATCTGTACGGGTTTGCCTACACCGTGACGATACGCAACACCGGCGAGGTGGCAGCGCAGCTGATTGGCCGCCACTGGCATATCAGCGACCACCGAGGTGGCGTGCAGCAAGTGCGCGGATTGGGACTGGTCGGCCACCAACCGATGCTGCAGCCGGGCGAACAGTTTGAGTACACCAGCTGGGCTCAGATCTCGACCTCACAGGGCTCGATGCGCGGCAGTTTGCTGTGCGTCACCGAGGATGCGCAGTGGTTCGAGTCACCAGTGGCCGAGTTCGCGCTGGTCGACAGCGCCGCGCTGCACTGATGGCCGAAACTGGGGCTGCGCCAGAAACCTGTTGCACGACGCTGGCCAACGGTGTTCGCGTCGTCACGATCGCGAACCCGCAGATTCAGACCGCCAGCGTCAGTGTGTTCGTTCGCAGCGGCAGCGGCCACGAGCGCCAGGCCTTGAACGGCATCGGCCATGTGATCGAGCACATGGTGTTCAAAGGCACCGCGCAGCGAGACGCGAAACGCCTGAACCTCGATGCCGAGCGCCTGGGCGCAGAGGTCAACGCCCACACGGACAAGGACCACACGGCTTTCCACATGCGCGGACTGGCCGGCGATGCGCCGCTGTTCGTCCGCATGCTGGGCGACCTGGTGCAGCACGCCACCTTCCCCGAGAGCGAGTTCGAGCGTGAGCGCGAGGTGTTGCTGCATGAGTTCACCGAGGACGAGGACGACCCGATGGCCAGCGCCTACAAGCTGTTCGATCGTGCCTGTTTTGGTCTGCACCCGCTGGCCCAGCCGGTGATCGGCGTACGCCGCAACATCGAGCGCTTTTCCCGCACCGATCTGGTGGCCCATCTGCAACGCCTGGGTGAATTCAACCCGTCGTCGCAACACGTCCCAACTGGAGGTGTTGATGAGCTCGAAGAAGTTGAAGTCAGATCGAGCGCTGCGTGCGAAGCTCCGCTCGCCGGGGAGACCGCCAGTGTTGCACCGAGCCGAGAGGGGGCCGTTCT
>CANFPU010000133.1 GCA_947448955.1 Burkholderiales bacterium | reverse complement strand
GGGCTGTGCTGCAGCGCGCCGCTGACAAAGCGGGTTGGAGCCAACCTTTGGCGCCGCACGTTGACGGCGCTAAAAAGGCGCGCGGCGTCGCGCTGCACTCGAGCTTTGGCAGCATCGTGGCCCAGGTTGCCGAGGTGTCCATCGACCCCGCCAACCCCAAACGAATCCGGGTGCACCGTGTCGTGGCGGCCATCGACTGTGGCACTGCGGTCAACCCCAATGGCATCCGTCAGCAGATGGACAGCGCGGTCGTGTTCGGGCTCAGCGCGGCACTGTCAGGCGAAATCACGCTGGACAAAGGCCAGGTGCAGCAGACCAATTTCCACCAGCAAGCGCCGCTGCGGCTGGCCGATTGCCCGCTGATCGAGACCGAGATCATCGCCAGTACCGAGCCGCCGGAAGGCGTGGGCGAGCCCGGCACGCCGCCGATCGCCCCAGCGGTCGCCAACGCGCTGTTCACGCTGACCGGCCAGCGCCTGCGCAGCCTGCCGCTGCGACTGACCTGATCACCCCACCCGCCGCCCTCTCGCAAGCAAGCCATGAGCACCACGATTCGCATCAATAACCAGGCCCTGATCGTGCAGGCCGAACCTGACACACCGCTGTTGTGGATCCTGCGAGGCGAACTGCATTTGAATGGCACCAAGTTCGGCTGTGGCATCGCACAGTGCGGCGCCTGCACGGTGCAGATCGATGGCGAGCCCACCCGCGCCTGCGTCACGCCGCTTTCAGCGATCGGCGACCGAGCGGTGACGACGATCGAGGCCTTGCAGGGCCGAGAGATCAACGCGCTACGTGAAGCTTGGACCGAGGTCGATGTGGTGCAGTGCGGTTACTGCCAGAGCGGGCAGTTGATGGGTGCGGCTGCGCTGCTCAAGACGGTGCTACGGCCTAGCGATGCGCAGATCGACGCCGCGATGAGTGGCAACGTGTGTCGCTGTGGAACTTACCCGAGAATCCGGGCTGCGATCCATCGCGCCGCCGAAATACTCGCAACACCCGCCTGATCCAGATCGAAGCGTCTAACGTGCCCACCGCGTTCAAAGCGCCCATCAAACCCATGTCTAACCCGCCATTGGAAAACATATGACCGGCATCAGCACCCACAAAACCGACCCCTTGCTCGCGGGCTACAAGATCTGCGACTTCACCCGCGTGCTGTCTGGTCCTTATTGCACCCGTTTGCTCTCTGACCTGGGCGCCGACGTCATCAAGATCGAGCGGCCGGGTGAGGGTGACGAGGTTCGTTACATCTCGCCGCAAATGGACAGCGTCGCCAAAGATCAAAGCGCATATTTCGCGCGAACCAATGCCGGCAAACGCAGTATCGCGATCGATTTCGCCAACCCTGCGGCGCGGGATGTCGTACTGGATCTGGTGCGCCAGGCCGACGTGGTGGTCGAGAACTTCTCGCCGGGCGTGATGGCCAAATACAAGTTTGATTTTGAAAGCCTGAAGGCTGTCAATCCCAACCTGGTGTACTGTTCCATCTCTGGTTTCGGGCAAAACGGGCCGCTGCGCGGTCTGCAAGCCTACGCCCATCTGATCAACGCCTTCTCCGGCATGATGGAGTTGGACCGAGGCGGTGTTTTGGCACCGCGCGCTTCCAATCTTCAGGCTGCGGATGTGCTCGCCGGCGCTCACGCTTTTGGCTTGACCTGCGCCGCATTGCTCAGGCGCGCCAAGACCGGACAAGGCGCCTACCTCGATGTCTCGATGCTCGAGTGCCTGGTCTGCGCAGACGACGTCAACTTCTCGGCTTTGCTCAATGGTGCCGAAGCCACCCGCCGGCCGCGTGCCGGCATGGTCGTTCAGCCCGTCGGCGATGGCCATATCGCGCTGCAAGTTGGCGGCGGGCCGGCAATGTGGCCGGCGCTGGCCGGCCTGATGAAACGAACCGATCTGTTGGATGATCCGCGCTTTGCCACCCCTGCGGCACGTCGCGACCATTGGGCCGAGTTGCAAGAGCAGATTGCGGATTGGCTAAAAGGCTTCGACAAGGTCGACCAGGTATTGGAATTGCTGCAGACTGCGCGCGTCCCGGCGGTACCGATGCTGCAGCCAGAGACGCTGATCGCACACCCTCACCTGGCCCAGCGCCAAGCGTTCACCACGCTGTCGCACCCGACCCGCAAGCAAGGCGTCCGGGTGACGGCATCGCCATATCAAGTCGATGGCCAGCCTCTGAATCCACCAACCACCGCACCCTGGCAAATCGGCCAGCACACCCTTGAAGTGCTCGAAAAAGTGCTCGGCTACTCAGCAGATCGGATCCAGAACCTGCGAGCGGCCGGCGCGATCTGACAAGCAGGTGCAGACGATCTGAAACCCAGGTGGCGCCGACCGGCTGGCGCCTTTCGAACCATCAATGTTGCGTGGCGCTCACCGGCAACAGCAGGTCTGCCAGACGACGCCGGTGATGGGCGGCGTCACCGTAAGAGGACTGCAGCCACAGCGCACGCCGAAGGTAGAGCTGGGCGTCGCACTCATAGGTGAAGCCAAAGCCACCGTGAAACTGCACCGCGCGATCGCCCGCGAAAACGAAGGCATCGCCGGCCTCCGCCTTGGCCATGCGCAGCGCGATCTCGGCGTCCTCGCCGGCCGCCATCAGCGTCGCTGCATGATAGAGGTGCGAGCGCGAGCGCTCCAGCCCAATCAGGATCTCAGCTGCCGGATGCTTGAGCGACTGGTAGGCACCGATCTTGCGGCCGAACGTCGTGCGCAGGTTCAGGTAATCGACGACCACGTCAAGAACGCCGGCGATGCCGCCCGCCGCCTCGGCCGTTGCCAGCAGCAGCGCACCTTGACGCACGGCGGCCAGCGCCCGTCGGGCTGCCTCGCCGCGAATCAATGCGTTGGCGGATACGCTGACACCGGTCAGGTCGATGCAGTAGCTGCGTTGCGTCTCGTCGATCACTACTTCACGCTGTATCCGCTGCCGCTGCAGATCAGCGGCGCGGACCAGCACCAGCGCCAGCGCACCGTCCAGCGCCACCGACACCAGCATCATCTCGGCCGCCGCCGCGTCGCAGACCAGCGTCTTGGCGCCACTCAACTGCAGCACATCGCCGTGCAGCACCGCCCGGGTCTCGATGTCGTCCAACTGCCAGTTGCCATCGGACTCGAGCAGTGCGACCGTGCCGATCGCGCCCTGGCTGAGCGCCGGCAACCAGGCCGCTTGCTGCTCACTGCTGGCGCCGGCCAGCAAACCCTGGATCAGACACTGGGTGCTGGCAAAAGGCGTGCTCAGCAGATGGCGGCCCATCGGCTCGCAGATCGTCGCGGCTTCGGCCAAGGTCAGACCGCTGCCGCCGTGCGCTTCAGGGATCGCGATGCCGGCCCAGCCCAGCGTCACCATCTCGCGCCAGACTGCTGCGTCGAAACCCTGATCGGTCAGCAAGGCGCCACGCACGGCCTGGATCGAAGACTTGGCGCGGCAAAAGCTGGTCGCGCTGTCGAGCAGCATGGCTTGCTCGTCGCTGAAGCTGATGCGATGGTTCAGGTTGTGCATGGCATCAATCCTTGGGCAGGCCGAGCACGCGCTCGCCGATGATGTTGGCCTGGATCTGGCTAGTGCCACCGCCGATGGTGCTGGCAAACGAGTTGAGGTAGGCCCGCTGCCATTTGCCGCCTTCGACCGCCTGCGCGTCGCCGATCCAGCGCGCCGCATGCCCGCCCTGTAAGGACAGCGCGAACTGCGTCATGCGGCGCCGGTGCTCGGTCACGCGAAGCTTGCCAGACAACGCGATCGCTTCGGGCCGCTCGCTACACAGCGCCGGGATGGCCGCGCGCGCCGCGCAAAGCTGGTCGCCCTGGTCCTCGATCAGAAAGCGCACCAGTTGGTCGCGCACGAACGGATCTTCCAAGGCCGGTCGACCGTCGCGCCGTGAGCGCTGCGCCAGATCGACCACATCGCCCACGCCCATCGACACCCGCGCCAAACCGCCAGCCTGGCCGCCGCTGGCGCCGCGCTCGAAGGTCAGCGTGGTCATCGCGATCTTCCAACCTTCGCCTTCCTGCCCCATCAGGCAGCTCGCGGGGATGCGCGCGTCGTTGAAGAAGGTCTGGTTGAAACCGTATTCGCCGGTGAGCTTGCGGATGGGCCGGGCCTCGATGCCCGGCACCTGCATCGGCACCAAGAAGTACGACAGGCCGCCGTAGCGACGCTGCTCGGGGTTGGTCCGGGCCAGCAGGATCATGTACTTGGCGTAGCTGCCCAGACTGGTCCAGATCTTCGAGCCGTTGACCACGTATTCGTCGCCATCGCGGATCGCGCGGGTCTGGGTATTGGCCAGATCCGAGCCTTGATCAGGCTCCGAAAAACCCTGGCACCAGATGTCGTCAGCATTGAGAATGCCACGGATGTAGCGCTGCTTGTCGGCCTCGGTGCCAATCGCCAGGATCAGCGGGCCGGCCCAATTCAGGCCAATGGTGTTGGGCACAAAAGGCACTTTTTGGCGCGCCATTTCAGCATTGACGATGTCCTGGTAAGCCTGCGGCCGACCGCCACCGCCATAGGCCTCGGGCCAGGCCATCCCCAGGTAGCCGGCCTGATAGATCTTGCGCTGCCAATCGCGCAAGTAGGCGAATTGGGCGTCATTGCCGACCTCCATGAAGGATTCGGGCAACAGGAAACCAGGGTCTGGCGGCCGGTTGTCGCGGAACCAAGTTTCAACTTCGCGTCGGAACTCAAGCAGATCGGTCATCTCAGCACTCCATCCTCAACACAAGCTCTCGGACGCATTCTGGCATCGCATCTCCTGCGAGCTGACGCCTGCCGGACAGTTGGCGCGCGATGTGTCACCGAACCCATGGGACCCATCACCAAGGCATCCGGGAAATCACCGAGCCCCAAAGTGCGCCTGAGACACCACGGCGACCTTACACCGGCGCGATCCTGGCTTAGAGTCGAGCCAAACAACCCGGACGGCATCCTGCCGCAACACCATGCCCACCTACGACGCAAAAGCCCTCCTTCCCGACGGCCAGCCCGGCCCCTGGGGTCAGCCGGTCAGCATCACCTATGACCAGCGCGACGTGTTGCTGTACGCGGTGGGCATCGGCATCCAGGACCTGCGCTTCGCCTATGAGGGACACCCAGGCTTTGCCGTGTTCCCGACGTTTCCGATCCGCTGGGGCGGTGCAGGCACACCGATCGACCGGGTCGCCATGCCGGTTTCGCCTGGACCCCTCAACATCGATGCCGAACGCCAGATCGAACAACTGCGACCGCTGCCGCTATCAGGCCAGGTCAAGGTGGTGTCGAGGCTGATCGCCGTCCACCCGCGCGGCAAGGGCAATGCCTTCGTCGAATCAGAGAGCCAGGTGATGGACGCCGACGGCCAGGTCTGCGTGCGCATGGTCAACGGCTCGTTCAGGCGCGGCATTGAGCAACTCGGCGACATCGCCGCTTTCGAAGGCCGAGGCCAGACGCGATCAGTGAAGATCGATCTGCCAGCACGCCCTGCCGATGTCGATGTCAGCGCGCTGATCGCCGCCAACCAGGCCCATCTTTATCGCTTGTCCGGTGACTACAACCCCTTGCACATCGACCCGGCATCGGCACAGTTCGGCGGTTTCCAAACTCCCATTCTGCACGGCCTGTGCACCTTCGGTCATTGCGCGCAATTGCTGCTGAGCGCGCTGTGTGGCGGCGACCCTGCGCGTTTCAAGTCGCTCAGGCTGCGTTTCTCGTCACCGGTGTACCCCGGTGAGGTCTTGCGTGTGCTGGCCTGGCACGACGGTCCCGGTCGGGTGGTGTTCGAGGCGCGGGTCGGCGACAAGCCGGTGGTCGCTAACGCCTATTTCGAATACGCCTAGCCCTGAGGCGCCCAGCGCTCAGATCGAGTGCGACCAGGGCGCCCCGGGGCGGGTGCTGCACTCGTCGAACAAGCGCACCGTACAGGTCGCGCAGACGGATTCATCAAGCCGTGACACGATGCTGGCGATCGCGCTGTGCTTGTCCGGAAACACCCGGTCTGCGCCCAAACTTTGCAGGAAACCGGTTCGATGCCACAGCGCCAGCACTTGCGGACGCGGGCGGTGGAAATACAAATCGCCCCCGGCTTCACGGCGCTTGATGCGCTCGTTGTCCCAGAGATCGGCACCGGCGAGATCGATAGAGTTCATGCTCTTGGCCATCACCAACAGGTGGCGTTGGTCCGAAGAAGCGCCCGACCCGCGCAGCCCACGCAGGTGTTCGGCCACATGCGACACGGCGCCAAACCACACCGAACCCTCCATCCGCAGCAGCTTCAGCTGCGGGCATTCGGGCAGCGTGCCGCCAGGTGCGCCGTCGATCACGACAAATGGCCGCCCCGTACGTTGGCTGTCGAATCCCATGCTGCGAAGCGCTGGCTTGGCCATGCGTTGCAGATAGACCACCAGCGAGCAGATCACACCGATCAGCACCGCCACCTCCAGGCGCAGCGCCAGCGTCGCGACAGCGGTGGTCAGCGCGATGCCAAATTCGCTGCGGTCAAGCCGCCAGAAGCGGGCCCATGCTGAACGATCGACCAAGGCCCAGGCCACCACCCCCAGCAGCGCACTGACGCCAGCCATCGGAATCCAAGCCAGCAAAGAACCGGCCAGCGCCACCAACAGCAGCAGCCACAACGCAGCCGCTACACCGGCCAATGGCGTCCGCGCGCCCGCTTCGAGATTGGGCAGCGAGCGGTTGAGCGAGCCGCAGACGACCAACGAGGATCCCAACCCAGCGCTCAGATTGGCCAAGCCCTGGCCTAGGCATTCCCGGTTGGCGTCGATCACCTGGCCAGTTCGAGCGCCCAGCGCCTTGGCAATAGCCATCGATTGACCGAGCGCGACAACAGTCAGCGCCAGCGCCGCCGCCAGCATTTGTGGCAGCAGCGGTGCCAGCCGCGAGGCCTCGGCGAAGGGCCACTGCCAGATTGGCCAAGCCGAAGGCGGGCTACCCACACGCAGCGGCGCCGGCCCAGCCCAGCCCGCCGCGCCAGGCTGGCTGACCCACCAGCAAGCCCCTATAGACACCAGCAAGGCGACCAGCATGTGCGGGCCACGCCGCCACCACAACCGTCCCGCCACGGCGACCGCCAGCGTCAGACCGCCCACCGCCAGCGAGCTGAACGAAACGCCCGCTGCCAATGTCTGCCAGGGCGAAGCTCGACCCGTGGCGCCCATCAGACCGGCCAGCGCGTACCAGCCGATCAACCCGGCGGCGCCGCTGGTGAATCCCAGCATCACCGACGGCGAGACGAAGTTCGCGAGCGAGCCCAGTCGCGCCAGCGCCAGCGCCAATTGCATCAAACCCACGCAAAAAGTGAGTGCCAGCGCCAACGGCACCACCAGGCTGACGTCGCCTGCAGCCAGCGGCACCAGCATCGCCCCCAGCGCCAGCGAGGTGGCGTTGGTCGGTCCCGACACGACCTGGCGGCTCGAACCTGCCAACGCAGCGACCGCGCAAGGCAGCACCGCAGCGGCCAGACCCATGGCGGGCGGTAAACCGGCTAAAGCGGCAAATGCGATGGCCTGAGGCAGTACCAGCACCGCGCCCAACAGACCGGCCAACAAATCAGCGCGCAAGCTGGTGGCGTCAACCTCGCGCACCCAAGGCCCTAGCCAGGCGGCCAGACTTTGCCGAATCGGTTGCAGCCACCGCACCGGGGTCGAATTTCGGGGCGTCGTCGCATCAGCCATGGGCTCAAGCGTAGCAGTCCAGCCCGAACCGCTGGGCAAGAAAGGTCCTGGCGCAGCGATCGATCAGCGCGTTGTGCTGAACGCCGCGTCGAGTCTGGTGACCCAGCCAGCCTTGGCCTCGGCACTGGCAAAGCTGGCCTCGAAGCTGTTGCGCAGCACGGCGTATGCCTCGGGCACACCGAGCTGCGGCAAAGCGTCGAAGGTGGCGATCAGGTTGTCGTTCAGGTAGCCACCGAAATAGGCGGGATCGTCGCTGTTGACACTGGCGCACAGGCCGGCAGCCAGCAGCGCCGGCAGGTTGTGGTCCGCCAGGGTCTTGAAAACACAGAGCTTGACGTTGGACAGCGGGCAGACCGTCAAGGGCACGCGCTCGGCAGCCAACCGTGCGACCAAAGCCGGGCTCTCGACGCAGCGCACGCCATGGTCGATGCGCTCGACGCGCAGCACGTCGAGCGCGCTCTCGATGTAAGCCGGCGGGCCTTCCTCGCCGGCATGCGCCACCAGGTGCAGGCCGAGCGCGCGGGCTTGGGCAAAGACCGGGGCGAACTTCTCCGGCGGATGACCGCGCTCGCTGCTGTCCAGACCGACGCCAACGAGAAGATGGCGCCAGGGCAGCGCGGCCTCCAGTGTGATGAGCGCGGCCTCCTCGCTGAGGTGGCGCAGGAAACACAGGATCAGCGAAGCATCGATGCCAAATTGCTTGCGCGCATCGGCGCAGGCGCGGGCCAGGCCTTCAATCACGGCGCTGATCGGCACGCCGCGGTCGGTGTGAGTCTGTGGGTCAAAAAACAGTTCGGCATGGACCACGTTGTCGGCGGCGGCGCGGGCGAAGTACGCCATCGCCATGGCGTGGAAATCGGCCTCATGCAACAGCACGCTGGCACCCGCGTAATAGATGTCGAGAAAGCTCTGCAGGTCAGAGAAGTCGTAAGCCGCACGCAGCGCCTCAACCGACGGATAGGCGATCGCCACGCCGTTGCGCTGCGCCAGCGCAAAGATCAACTCGGGTTCGAGCGAGCCCTCGATGTGGATGTGCAGTTCGGCCTTGGGGGCCGCGCGCAGCAGCGCAGGCAGTGCGCTACGGGGGATGGCGTCGAAGTTGATCACGTCAAGCTCCAGAGGTCGTCCTACACGGGTGATGCATCCACAACAAAGCCGCCACTCGAAGGGGCGGCTTTCTAGGCGGTACGGCGAGCGGCCTTCAGGCTAGGCGCACGACACGCAAACAGCGTCAGACCGCAACGCGTTTGAGGAAGCGGCGCACTGCGCAACGACGCCTGTCAGTCGCGCAGTCGCCGCATCGACCATCACTTTTCGCCAGGAACCTTGCCGTCTACGCCTTTGACGTAGAACTTGATCCCGCCCAGAAACTCATCGTCAGCCGTCTTGTCCTTCTCAAGCACGACTTTGCCCGCGTTGTCGGAGATCGGACCCTTCCAGATCACGAAGCTGCCGTCCTTCAGGCCCGCCTTGACCTCTTCAAGCTTCTTCTTGGCGGCCTCGGGAACATCGTCGGCGACCGAGACGAAATCGATCGCGCCTTCCTTGACACCCCACCAGCTCTTGCCGGTGGCCCACTTGCCGTCCAGCGCATCGCGGGTGGCCTTGATGTAGTAAGGCGCCCAGTTGATCACCGCCGAACCCAAGTGCGCCTTGGGGCCGTAAGCGGTCATGTCGCTGTCCCATCCGAAGGCGCGCTTGCCCTTTTCTTGTGCAGTCTTGAGCACCGCAGGCGAATCGGTGTTCTGCATCAACACGTCGGCGCCACCGTTGATCAGCGCGGTGGCTGCCTCGGTTTCCTTCGGTGGGTTGAACCATTCGTTGACCCACACCACCTTGGTCTTGACCTTCGGATTGACGCTCCGTGCGCCAAGGGTGAACGAGTTGATATTACGGATCACCTCGGGGATGGGGATGGAACCCACCACGCCCAGGGTGTTGGTCTTGGTCATCGCGCCGGCGATCACGCCGGCCATGTAGGCGCCCTCGTAGGTACGGCTGTCATAGGTGCGCATGTTCTCGGCCGTCTTGTAGCCGGTGGCATGCTCGAACTTGACGTCCTTGGCGTCTGCGGCCACCTTGAGCATCGACTCCATGTAGCCGAAGGTGGTGCCGAAGATCAGCTTGTTGCCCTGGCCGACCATGTCACGCAACACCCGTTCGGCGTCAGCCGACTCGGGCACCTTCTCAACAAAGCTGGTGGCAACTTTGTCTCCGAATTCCTTCTCGAGCGCCTTGCGGGCGTTGTCGTGCGCGAAGGTCCAGCCACCATCGCCGACCGGGCCGATGTAGGCGAATGCCACCTTCAGCGGCGCGGGCTTCGACGCCGCAGCGGAGGCGGGTGCCGCAGCGGATGCCGGCGCCGCAGGCGCAGCCTCTTGCTTCTTGCCGCAACCCACCAGGGCGGCGGTGAGGGCCAAGGTGGACCAGCCAGCGAGCTTGAGCAGGGATCGCTTCGTTGTGAGCGTCATGATTTCTCCAGGATTTGAAACAAGGACAGGAACAGAACCAACAGACGCAAATTATGGGCCCGATGCGCTGATACGACGCGACGCGACGCGATGCGATGCGCTGGTGCGATGCGCTGGTGCGATGCGCTGGCCGGACGTTACGGTCCACTGCCACAACTGGCTGCCAGCCATGCAGCACCTCATCCGCCAGGGAAAAATGCCTTGCCCAACGAGGCAGGCATGTTGACCCGTATCCAGGTCGGGTTGCGGGAGATCAGCACCAGCACGACGATGGTGGCGAGATAAGGCAGCATGGACAACCATTGGCTGGCGATCTGGACCCCTTCACCCTGCAGGTGGAACTGCAACATCGTGACGCCGCCAAACAGATAGGCCCCTAGCAGGATGCGGACCGGTCGCCAGGTGGCGAAAGTGGTCAGCGCCAACGCGATCCAGCCCTTCCCCGCAATCATGCCTTCGACCCACAGTGGCGTGTAAATCACCGAGATGTAGGCGCCACTCAGGCCGCACAGCGCGCCGCCCGCCACCACCGCAGCCAGTCGAATACGACGCACCGGGTAGCCCAGCGCATGCGCCGATTCGGGCGACTCACCCACTGATCTCAGCACCAATCCAGCGCGCGATCGATACAGGAACCAAGACAGTGCGAACATGCCCAGGACCGTGAGGTAGACCATCGGGTGCTGCTTGAACAAGGCTGGGCCGAAAAACGGGATATCCGCCAGGCCTGGGATTTCGAAGCGGGTGCGGTCGCCGATCTTTTCCTGGGTGTACTGGATGCCCACAAAGGCCGAGAATCCGGCACCAAACAGGCTCAGTGCCAACCCTGTGGCGTACTGGTTGGTGTTGAGCCAGATCACCAGCAGCCCGAACACGGCCGCCAACACGCCGCCCGCCGCCATGCCTGCACCGAAGGCCAGCAGATCGCTACCGGTGTGCACGGCGGTGGCGAAACCGGCGATCGCAGCGACCAGCATCAGGCCCTCGGCACCGAGGTTGACGACGCCCGCACGCTCGTTGATCAGCAAGCCGAGGCCGGCCATCGCCAGCACCGTGCCGGCGTTGAGCGTGGCGGCGATCAACAAGGCCAATGCATCCATGTCATGCCCTCCTGACGCGGTAGTGGATCAGCGTGTCGCAGGCCAGCAGCGCGAACAACAGCAGGCCCTGGAACACCCCGGTGATCGATTTGGGTAGCCCCAGCCGCGACTGCGCCAGCTCACCGCCGATGTAGAACATGCTCATCAGGATGGCCGAGAACACCACCCCCACCGGATGCAAGCGGCCGACAAAAGCGACGATGATCGCGGCAAAACCGTAACCAGCCGGCACATGCGGCGTCAGCT
>CANFPU010000132.1 GCA_947448955.1 Burkholderiales bacterium | reverse complement strand
ATCACCAAGCGTCGCGACGATCTGGGCGGTATCGAGTTGCGCGTCCACCCGACGCTGGTGCCAGCGATACGCCTGATCGCCAACGTCGAAGGCGCGATGAACGCGATCGTGGTGCACGGCGATGCGGTCGGCACCACGCTGTATTACGGCAAGGGTGCGGGCGCCGAGCCCACTGCTTCGGCGGTGATCGCCGATCTGGTCGACATCACCAGACTGCACACCGCTGACCCCGACCACCGCGTCCCGCACCTGGCATTCCAGCCCGGCGCGCAGGCCGACACCAGGATCCTGGACATCGACGAGGTTGTCACCGCGTATTACCTGCGCTTGCAGGTGGCCGACCAGACCGGGGTGCTGAGCGAGATCACCACGATCCTGGCCGAGCTCGACATCTCGATCGATGCCGTGCTGCAACGACCTGGCAGCGCCGATCACGCTGAAGGCGGTAAACCGACCGATCTGATCATCATGACCCATGACACCGTGGAAGGCCGGATGCGCCAGGCCTTGGCGCGGATGCAGGCGCTGCCCACAGTGCTTGCCCCCATCGTCAACATCCGCAAGGAAGCGCTGCAATGACCGCTCCCCGAAGCGCCTACAGCGCTTGTTCCCCGAGGGGACGACGTCAGGGGCTGGGCATAGCCGATGCTGTGGCTTCTGCTGTTCAGTGCCTGTGCGCGCAATCCGTTGCTGCGCAGCGGTATGCCTCAGGGTCGTGCCTTCCATGAAATACATCAGCACCCGTGGCGACCCGGCCGAACGCGATTTCAGTGAAATCCTGCTCGAGGGCTTGGCGCCCGATGGCGGGCTGTACCTGCCGACGCATTACCCGAAAGTCGACGATGCTACGCTGACGCGCTGGCGTGGCTTGGGCTATGCCGATCTGGCGTTCGAGATCCTGTCGCTGTTCATCACCGACATTGCGCCGGCCGAGCTCCGGGTGCTGATCAACCGCACCTACACCAGAGCGACCTATGGCAGCGACGCGATCGTGCCGGTGCGTCAACTGCCGGGTGGCGTCAGCCCGCTGTACATCGAAGCCCTTTCCAATGGCCCGACGCTGGCCTTCAAGGACATGGCGATGCAGCTCTTGGGCAACCTGTTTGAGTATGAGCTGGCGCGCCGTGGCGAGTGCTTGAATATCTTGGGTGCGACCTCGGGCGACACCGGTTCCGCCGCCGAGTACGCGATGCGCGGCAAGCAAGGTGTGCGCGTCTTCATGCTCAGCCCGCAAGGTCGGATGAGCCCATTTCAGCAGGCGCAGATGTTCAGCCTGCAAGACCCCAATATCCACAACATCGCGGTCGAGGGCGTTTTCGACGACTGCCAGGACATCGTCAAGGCGGTCAGCAATGACCTTGAGTTCAAGCGTCGATACAAGATTGGCACCGTCAACTCGATCAACTGGGCACGCTTGCTGGCGCAGGTGGTGTACTACTTTGCGGGTTATTTCCAAGTCACCCGTGCCAATGACGAACGGGTCAGTTTTGCCGTGCCGTCAGGTAATTTCGGCAACGTCTGCGCCGGCCATGTTGCGCGCTGCATGGGCCTGCCGGTGGCCGAACTGGTCGTCGCTACCAACGAAAACGACGTGCTCGATGAGTTTTTCCGCACGGGCCGTTACCGGGTGCGGGCCAGCGCCGAGACCTTCGAGACCAGCAGCCCGTCGATGGACATCAGCAAGGCCAGCAACTTCGAGCGCTTCGTCTTCGACCTGCTGGGCCGCGATGGTGCCAGGGTGGCCGAACTCTTTGGCGCCGGTCTGGCGCGCGACGGCGGTTTCCAGCTCTCGACCGAGGAGTTCAACCGCATCCGCGGGTTCGGTTTTGTCTCTGGCAAGAGCAGTCATGCCGACCGGCTCGCGACGATACGCAGCACCTGGGCCGACCACCAAGACATGATCGATACCCATACCGCCGATGGCTTGAAGGTCGGTCGAGAGCACCAGCAGCCCGGCGTGGCCATGGTCGTTCTCGAGACTGCGCTGCCGGCCAAGTTCGCGGCGACCATCGAAGAGGCACTGGGCCGGCCGCCGCTGAGGCCGGCGGAGCTCGATGGCATCGAAGACTTGCCCAAGCGTTTCGTCGTGATGCCGGTCGATGTGGACCGGGTCAAGGCTTATGTCGAGCAGCATTGCGCCTGATGATGGTTGCCGCATGAAGGTCTTGGGTTTCTTTGGCCCCTCGGGCGTCGGCAAGACCACCTTGATCGAGCAATTGATCCCCGAACTCAAGGCCTACGGCCAACGCGTGTCGGTGATCAAGCATGCGCACAAGCGTTTCGATATCGACCAACCCGGCAAGGACAGCTGGCGCCATCGCCAAGCCGGGGCGCTCGAGGTGCTGGTGGCCTCAGGTCAGCGTCTGGCCTTGCTGCGCGAGTACGAGGTCGAGGGTCAGCCCACGGTGCATCAGTTGATTGCCGAGATGGCCGACTGCGATTGGCTGTTGGTCGAGGGTTTCAAGCACGCTGACATTCCCAAGGTCGAGGTTTGGCGCGCGGCGCTCGGCCAGGCGCCGGGCTATCCTGATGACCCGTTTGTCACGCTGATTGCCACCGACAAGCCCGACGCATTGCCGCAGGCCACCGCGCTGCCGGTGTTCGAGATGGCCTCGGTGACGGTGCTGGCATCGCATCTGATCGACACTGCGCAGCGGTATGAATACTGCGCCGACCTCCGAGGCTGAAATCCATGGCTGACTTTCATGGCTGAACTTCATGGCTGACGTCATGGGTCATGCGCCGCCGAATCCGCGCCCAATGACCACGCCCAGTGCCCGGCCAGCGCTGCTCAGCTTGGACGAGGTGCTGGCGCGGATGCTCGCGGTGGCGCGCGATCGCGTGATCCCCGAGATCGAAAAGGTCGACACCTTCGATGCGCTGGGTCGGGTGCTGGCGCGCGGCGTGGTCTCTGGCCTGGACGTGCCGCCGGCCGACAACAGCGCCATGGATGGTTATGCGGTTCGCGTGGCCGACTTGTCCGCGCCCGGGGCGCTGCTGACTGTCAGCCAGCGCATCCCTGCCGGCGTGGTCGGCGCGCCGCTGCAACTCGGCACGGCAGCGCGGATTTTCACCGGCGCGCAGCTGCCTGCAGGGGCTGATGCGGTGGTGATGCAAGAGCAAGTGCAGGTCGAACCCGCTGAGGAAGGTGGCTTGGGCACCGTGCGCATCGCCGCGCCACCGCCCGCTGGGCAATGGATCCGCCGACGTGGAGAGGACGTGCAGCACGGTGCCGAGGTGTTGGCTGTCGGCGACCGGCTGACGCCGCAGGCCTTGGGCCTGGCCGCATCGGTCGGCGCATCGAGGCTTGGCGTTCGCCGCCGGCCCCGGGTCGCGTTGTTTTCGACCGGTGACGAATTGGTGATGCCAGGCGAATCGCTGCGGCCTGGCGCGATCTACAACAGCAACCGGTTCACGCTGCGAGGCCTGTTGCTGGCTGCAGGTTGCGAGGTCAACGACCTCGGCATCGTCCCCGACAGGCTGGACGCCACCCGCGACGCGTTGCGCCGAGCCGCGCAGCACAGCGACCTGATCCTGACCTCGGGCGGCGTGTCGGTCGGCGAGGAAGATCACATCAAGCCCTCCGTGAAGGCCGAGGGCTGGCTCGAGGCCTGGCAGGTGGCCATGAAGCCTGGCAAGCCGCTGGTGTTCGGCGCGGTGCGCCGTGCCGAATCGCCGGCCGCTGCGATCGCCGAAGCGCTGTTCATCGGCCTGCCCGGTAACCCAGTGTCGAGCTTTGTGACCTTTTTGCTCGCCGTCGCGCCAGTGCTTCGCGCGCTGCAGGGCATGCCCGCTGCGCTGCCGCCAGCGATCCGGGTGCGGGCCGATTTCGACTGGCCCAAGCCCGATGTGCGGCGCGAGTTCCTGCGCGCCAGGTTCAATGCCGAAGGTGGAGTCGAGCTGTTCCCGAACCAGAGTTCTGGCGTGCTGACCTCTGCCGTGTGGGCCGACGGACTGGTTGACAACCCCTCTGGCCAGGTGGTTCGGCGCGGCGACAGCGTCAGCTTGCTGCTGTTGTCGTCGCTGATCGGCAGCTGAATGAATCCTCGCATGACCGTCACCGTTCGCTACTTCGCGTCGCTGCGCGAGGCGCTTGGCGCCAGCGAAGTGCTGGACATGGCCGGTGGCAGCACGCTCGGCCAATTGCGCGATAGGTTGATCCAGCGAGGCGGCGCGCACGCCCAGGCTTTGGCGCGCGGCCGGGCGCTGCGCTGTGCACTCAACCAGGTGATGGCCGACGAGGCCACCGCGGTGCCCGATGGCGCCGAAGTGGCGTTTTTTCCACCCGTCACGGGGGGCTGAGGCTGCTCTCTCGCAGGGCCTTCGCCGTGATGCGGGCCTGTTCGGCCTCTGCTCGCAGGCGCGACAGTTCTTCAGGCAGCGCGCGATCGATGTTGGCGTAGTCGAGCTTCCAGTCAAAGGATTCGCTCCAGCGCTGCGGTGACTGCACGGTGGTGCGGGCTGCCGGTGCGCTCTCGAGCAGTCGCAGTGCGAGCGCCAGCGTCTCGGCCTGCGAGCGCGCGTCATGCGGCTTGCCGGCGGCATTGCCGAGGGGGAAGTCACTGAACAGCAAACGCGGCACGCCGACGTGTTCGACGATGTCTTTGGCGCAGCCCATCAGCACCGTGGCGATGCCTTGCGCCTCGAGGTAGCGCGCGACCAAGCTCAGGGTCTGGTGGCAGACGGGGCAGTTGGCCACCAGCACCGCGACATCTGCGCCGTCTTCGCGGCAGCGCTTGAGCAACTCGGGGCCGTCGACGTCGATCGTGTGCCGTTGGCTGCGGTTGGTGGGCGCGCCATGGAAGCGCTGGCTGACCTGCCCGATGCGGCCTGCCGCTGCCGCGGCGCGCAGTGCTGGCAATGGAAACCAGCTGCCGCTGTCTTGCATGTGGGTGTGTTTGCGGTCGATCGCCACATGCGAGACGCGCAGGTCATGGTCCTGCGCGGTGTCGCCAGAGTAGACCGCATAGAACTTGGCTCGGGCGTTGTAGGCGGCACCCGGGCCCTGGTCGCCCTTGTCCGCTTGGAACGGCGCCGCTGTGGTGATCAACGCCACGCTGCATTCAGCCAGCGGCTTGGTCAGCGGCTGGAAGGGCGCGTCGGTGTAATGCGCCCACCGGTAGGGGTTGTCGTAGCCCAGCCCGAGGTACCAGCCCCGGGTTCGTTGCATGTACCCGATCGGGGCGTCGTGGTCATCGGCGAACTCCACGGCGGCTTCGTCTGTGGGCTGGGTCATGGGCCGGTCTCGAGGGTTGGCGCTGAATTTGCGCCAGTGTATCGCCACCGTCCATCGCGCAGTCCATCGCGCGGCAATGGTTCAATGATTGAAATTCAAGCAGCCGGCGCATCGCTGGAAGGGCCGGGTATTCACCTGACACCGAGCCAAGTCAGCTGGCATCATGACAAGGATTCTCACAACCGGCTCGCGTGGGCTTCGGTCGACGAGTCCTTGGCCATGACCGAAAGATCCGGATGCGACGCCTGACCCCGAGGCAGCGTTCATTCGCGGCGCTGTCTGCCGCGACCGCGATGAACCTGCCGTTCGGCACCATCTACGCGTTCAGTGTGTTCCTCAAACCGATGGAGTCGCTGATGGCCATCGGCCGGGCCGAGATGACTTTGGTCTTCGGCTTGGCGGCCTGCAGTTTGACGCTGGGCATGAACCTCGCGCCGCTGCTGTACCGGAGTTTGCCGCCCAGCACGTTGATCGCGATCGCCGGCGCTTGCAGTGCGGCGGGTCTGCTGATGACTGCGCAGGCGACCGGTTTGCCCGAACTCGCGCTGGGCTATGGCGTGTTGTTTGGCCTGGGCGGTGGCGTTGGTTTCATCGTGGTCCAGCAAGGCGTCAACCAGACCATGCAGGCGAGGATTGGGCTGGTCAATGGCTACGTCATTGCGCTGTATCCGCTGGGGGCGATGATCGGCGCGCCGCTGTTCGGCTGGGCCATTGCCGCTTACGGGCTGCGTCCCACGCTGACGGCCTTGACGCTGACGGTCTTGGCCGCATCGTTGCTGAGTGCGGCGCTGCTTCGGCTGGCTGACATCAGGATGCACGACGCCACGGTGACATCGATGGCTGACCACGAACCCCAATGGTCGATCTTTTTGCGGCTGTTCGGCGTTTTCTTTCTGGCCGCTGCGGCCGGGCTGATGGTGATGAGCCAGGCCGCGGGCATCGTCCAAGCTTACGGCGGTCATCTGATGATGGCGCTGGCTGCCACGACGGTGATCACCGGCGCGATCGCCGTTGCGCGGCTGGCCGGTGGCTGGCTGGTTGACCACTTCGCGGCGCGACAGGTGGCGGCTGGCGCCCACCTCTTCTCGCTGACCGGCGCGGTCGCGCTCAGTGTTTGGCCGACGCCGTGGGTGGCGGTCGCCTCGCTGGCGATGATCGGCATGGGCTACGGCGTGATCTCCGGCAGCACTGCGGGTGCGATCGCCAGGTACTGGCATCGCAATGCTTTCGGTCGCATCGCGAGCCGGCTCTACATTGCCTGGTGCGTCGCGGCGGTGAGCCTGCCGGTTCTCTCGGGGTGGCTGTTCGACCAAACCCAGGGTTACGCCACCGCGGTGATGATTGCCGCAGGCGGCAATGTGCTGGGCGCCATGCTGTCACTGACGCTGCCCGAGTCGCACGATGCCTGAAAATAGGGCTGGTTCGGTCGCTGGCCCGATCCATTGCCAGGATGCCCTAGGTCCTCTTTCCGATGCCCCATGCCCCATGTCCCTCGAACCGGAGTTGATCCATGCTTGATCGTGTAGACCGAATGCAGATTGCGGTGAAAGACCGTGCCCATGCCGCCGAGACCTTTGCCAAGATGTTGGGTGCCCAAACCGACCGCGAGTCGACCAGCCAGCATCTGAACGCGCGGCGCACCGTGATGCGCCTGGGCGAGAGTGAACTCGAGCTCTGTGAGCCGGCGGGTGCCGGTCCGGTGCAAGCCTTCATTGACCGCTGGGGCGAGGGCTTGTTTGCTGCCGGCTATGCCAGCACCCGCCTCGAGGCCTTGGCCGCTCGACTGCAGACGCTGGGCGTGTCCTTCACACGCGAAGACGGGCAACTGCATCTGCCTGGCAGCAGCACCTTCGGCTTTCCAATGGTGATCTCGACGCTGGTTGAGCGCGAGCGTATCGGCCCTGTCAGCTTTTTCTATGAGGCGACCAACACCCTGGCGACGGACTGGCAACAAGTGGCAGCGCGCTACAGCGAGCTGTTTGACCTCGATGCCAGCCGTTTCTCGCCGATCGCGAGCAAGCGCTTCGGTTACGAGGGCACGCTCACGCTGTTCGATCCACCGGCCAGACTGGACCGCATTGAGCTGTCACAGACCTTCGCTGACCAGCCCAGCGCGATGCGCCGTTTTGTCGATCGTCGTGGCGGCGATTCGCTGTACATGTGCTACGTCGAGACCCATGATTTCGACGGTCTCAAGCAGCGACTGATCGACGCTGGTGCGACGCTGACGCTTCGTACTGGCGATTTGGCGACCGAGCGCGACGGCTTGTGGGTACACCCGAAGAACCTGCACGGTTTGCTGCTCGGCGTGTCGCGCCGCACGATGGCCTGGACATGGTCTGGCCGCCCGGAACTGGTCGAGCCTGCGCCGGCGCTCTGAACCGGACACCGTCCCGGCCATCGCGCTGCCTATCGCCATCGGCACAGCGCGTTGCGCCGGGACGCAGTCGCGAACCCTATCGATCAATGTAAGCGGTAAATCTTCACTGACACACAGGAGCCTCCCATGACACAAGCTGCCCAGTTACGTTCACTGCTGGCCCAAGGCAAGCAAAGCGGCAAGATGCTCGTCGCGCCAGGTGCCATCGACGGCATCACCGGCCGGGCGATCGATCGCGCCGGGTTCAGCGTCGCCTACATGACGGGCGCGGGCACCTCGGCCACGCTGGGTTACCCGGACTACGGCCTGCTGACGATGACCGAGATGGTTGCCAACGCGACGCGGATCGTGAACTCGATCTCGATCCCGTTGATCAGCGACGCCGACACCGGCTACGGCAACGAGTTGAACGTGTTCCGAACCGTGCAGGAGTTCGAGCGCGCTGGCGTGGCGGCGATCCATATCGAGGACCAGGTGTTCCCCAAGCGCTGCGGCCACCTCGACAACAAGGAAGTGGTCAGCCGCGAGGACTATGTCGCGAAGATCCGCGCCGCCGTCGCGGCGCGCCGGTCGCCCGACTTCTGCATCATCGCCCGCACCGATTCGCGTGCGGTACTCGGTCTGGACGAGGCCATCGCGCGTGCCAACGCTGCGCTCGCGAACGGCGCTGACATCGCGTTCGTCGAAGCGCCGCAATCGCTCGAAGAGCTGGCGCTGGTGCCCCAGCGGGTCAACGGGCCCTGCTTGCTCAACGTCGTGCGCGGTGGCAAGACTCCGGACCTGCTGCTCGACGATGCCGAGCGCATGGGCTATGTGATCGCGATCCTGCCGGGTCTGCTGCTCGGCGGCATCATCTCAACCTGCGACCAATTGCTCGAGGACGTCAAACGATTGAGCAAGTACCCGCCGCAGCAAGGCAACGGTTCACCGGCCGCCACCTTTGCGCGCTTCGGCTCGGCTGAGTGGGACGCCCGGCGCACCGCTTTCCGTGACGCCCCAGCCGGACAGTCCAAGCCATGACTGCTGCGCAGACCTTGTTCGACAAGATCTGGCAGCGCCATGTCGTGGTCGACCGCGGCGACGGCTACCAACTGCTCTACATCGACCGTCACCTGATGCATGACGGGTCGGCGGCGGGTTTTGCGCGGCTGCGCCAGCGCGGCCAGACCCTGCGCAGGCCCGATCTGGCTTTCGCCACGCCCGACCACTACACCTCGACCCTCGGCCGCAGTGCCGATGACATCGCCGACCCGCAGCACCGCCGGCTGGTCGAGCAGATCCGCGACAACAGCCGCGCCAGTGGCGTCAAGCTGTTCTACCTCGGCGACGAGCGCCAAGGCATCGCCCATGTGGTCGGGCCCGAGCAAGGCATCACGCAGCCCGGCGTGACGCTGGTCTGCGGCGATTCGCACACGGCCACCCACGGCGCGCTTGGCGCGCTGGCTTTTGGCATCGGCTCGTCCGAAGTGACCCATGTGATGGCCACCCAATGCCTGTGGCAGCGCAAGCCCAAGTCGATGCGCGTTGAGGTCGAAGGCCGGCTGGGCGAGGGCGTGACGGCCAAGGACCTGATCCTGGCGATCATCGGACGCATCGGTGCCGCAGGCGGCGTCGGCCATGTCATTGAATATGCCGGCCCGGCGATTCGCGCGCTGTCGATCGAAGGCCGGTTGACGGTGTGCAACATGTCGATCGAGGCCGGTGCGCGCGCCGGCATGGTGGCGCCTGACGACACCACGTTCAGCTATCTGCACGGTCGGCCGCTCGCGCCCAGCGGTGCCGCTTGGGACCGCGCGATCGCGTATTGGCGTTCGCTACCCAGCGAAGCGGGCAGCCACTTCGACCGCGAAGTCAGGCTCGACGCCTCGCAGGTCGCGCCGATGCTGACCTGGGGCACCAGCCCGGAGGATGCGGTCTCGATTGCCGACCGCGTGCCCGATCCCACGACTGCGCCTGACGCGACACGTCGCGACGCGATGCTGCGCTCGCTTGAGTACATGGGCCTGAAACCCGGCACGCCGATGGACCAGGTCGCGGTCGACCGCGTCTTCATCGGTTCGTGCACCAACAGCCGCATCGAGGACTTGCGTGCCGCGGCGCTGGTCGTGCGCGGGCGCCAGGCGGTGGTGCCGTCCTGGGTGGTGGCCGGATCGGGACTGGTCAAGCGCCAGGCCGAGGCCGAAGGCCTGGACAGGGTCTTCCGTGAGGCCGGGTTTGAATGGCGCGAGCCGGGTTGCTCCATGTGCGTCGGGATGAACGGTGACACTGGGCTGCCGGGTCAGCGCATCGCATCGACCTCGAACCGCAACTTCGTCGGGCGCCAGGGTCGAGGGGTCCGCAGCCATCTGCTGAGCCCCGCGATGGCCGCTGCCGCAGCGGTGACCGGCCGCTTCACCGACGTGCGGCGACTGATGGCCGGGGAGACGCTGTGATGCAGGCTTTCAATATCTTGACCGCGACCGCAGTGCCGATTGACCAGGCCAATGTCGACACCGACCAGATCATCCCGGCGCGCTTTCTGGGCCATCCCCGCGAGCAGCAGGTCGACGCGATGTTCCACGACATTCGCTACGACGCAAACCACCAGCGCCGCGTCGATTGCGTGCTCAACCAGCCGGCTTATGCGGACGCGAAGATCATCGTCGCGGACCGCAATTTCGCTTGCGGTTCGTCGCGCGAGAACGCTGTCACGGTGATGGTCGACAACGGTTTTCGAGCCTTTATTGCGCCGAGCTTTGGCGACATCTTTTTCACCAACTGCTTCCAGAATGGTGTGCTGCCGATTCGCTTGCCGGCAGAACGGGTGGATGCGTTGCGCGCAGCACTGCGCGCGTCGCCTGGCAGCCTGATCACGGTCGATTTGGCAAACCAGCAGGTGGTGGGTCCGGACGGCCAGATCGATGCCTTCGAGATTGACGCCTTTCGCAAAGACTGCCTGCTCCAGGGGCTCGACGAAATCAGCCTGACCTTGAGTCACGAGCCCGCGATCGCCCGCTTCGAGGCGAACCTGCGCCAAACCATGGACTGGCTATAGCGCGATGGCTGATTTCAAAACTGACGGTGGCCTGAAGATCCTCGTGCTCGGTGGCGACGGTGTCGGCCCCGAAGTGATGGCGCAAGCCTTGCGCGTGCTGCATTGGTTTGGCGACCGCCTGTCGCTTCAAACCTTGGAGATGCCCTACGGCTTGTCGGCCTGGCGTGCCGAGGGCGCGATCCTGCCTGCGCGAACCTTGGCCGCGGTGCATGCAGCGGATGCGGTGCTGTTCGGCGCCATCGGCGGCGACTATGCGGGCGTGCCGGTCGATGTGCGGCGCGAGGGCAGCATCCTGCGCTTGCGCCGGGAGCTTGGCCTGTACGCCAACCTGCGGCCGGTGCGCTACTGGCCGGCCTTGGCGCGGTCCTGCCCGCTGCGTGCCGAGGTCGCTGCCGGGACCGACATTGCGCTGGTCCGCGAGAACACCGGCGGGCTGTACTTCGGCACGCCGCGCGGCATCGAGACCTTGGCTGACGGCCGGCGCCAGGCGGTCAACACCCAGCGCTATGCCAGCGACGAGATCGAGCGCGTTGCGCGCTTTGCGTTCGACCTCGCCCGCGGTCGCCAACGCCGGGTGTGCTCGGTCGACAGGTCCAATGTGCTTGAGACCGGTGTGCTGTGGCGCGAGACGGTCTCGGCGCTGCACCGGCGTGAATACGCTGACTTGACGCTGTCGCACATGCTGGTCGACAACTGCGCGATGCAACTTGTGCGGGCGCCGACACAGTTCGACGTGATCGTCACCGACAACATGTTCGGCGACATCCTGTCTGACGGCGCGGGTGCGGTCGCCGGTTCGCTCGGCATGTTGCCGTCGGCTTCGCTGGGTGCTATGCGCACTGAAGGCCGGCCGAGTGCGCTCTACGAGCCGGTGCATGGCAGTGCGCCAGACATCGAGGGCCTGGGCCT
>CANFPU010000131.1 GCA_947448955.1 Burkholderiales bacterium | reverse complement strand
AGGTGCTTGAGGGTAATGACATGGGCGCCCAGCGCCAGCGCGCGCTCTTGCGCGCCTGAGGCGTCGAGTTGCTGAAAATCGTCGCCGCGCAACTGGTTGCGTACCAGCACATAGCGCAGCCTGGGGCCGAACTGGTCGAGCAACCGGGTCAGCAGGTCCACCGAGTCGCGTCCGGTGTCCATCACATGCCAGTAATAGAGACTCAGACCGCTGACGTCGGCCAGGTCGAGAACGCCAGACTCGTCCATCCACTTGACCAGCGGGGCCTGGGTCTGTGCGGCCAGGTCCACCAGCACACGGCGCCCGGGATGCTCGGCAGCGCTTTCGACGATCGCGTCCATCGCTTCGTAGCGGTCTGACAGCACCGCTGAGGCGTAGCCCGCGTAATACCGCAGCAGCGCACCGTGTGAGCGGTCGGTGTCGAAACCGACGAAAGCCATCTCGTGGTCAATGAAATACTGGGCCAGCAAGCGCGCGACCATCGACTTGCCGACGCCGCCTTTCTCGCCACCGATCAGGTGGATCTTGGATTGGGTCATGGTTTCGAGGGTGGGTGGCTGGGTCATGGGTGTGGACAAAAGCTTTGAGGGGGGTGGGCAGACGAGATGCAGGACTCGTGCCAGCCCGGCGATTTTGGCAGGCTCAGATTTATCGGTGCGCAGCAGCCGACCCGTGGCGCGCCAACAGCGCCTGACGCCGTCGCGGGTCGATGTTGACGCGGCTTAGGTCGCCGGCGATCTGGGGCAGGGCCAGCAGCCGCGGGTCCATCACCCGGAACCACAGCGGTGGCAGATAGGCCAGCGTGAACATGCCGAAATAGCCGCTGGGTAGTCTTGGCAGTTGTTGGAAATCGCGCAGGCACTGGTAGCGCCGCATCGGGTGGGCGTGGTGGTCAGCATGGCGCTGCAGGTGGAAGGTCACGAGGTTGCTCACCAAGTGGTTGGTGTTCCAGCTGTGGTGCGGTTGCGGCGCCTCGTACCCGGTGCCGCCTGCGTGTTGTCCAGCGCCGCTGCTGCGCCGGCGCAGCAGGCCGTAATGCTCGACGTAATTGGCGGAGGTCAGCTGCCACCAGGCCACGATGTTGTGGATCGCCAGAAAGGGCAGCATCACCCAGCCGAAGGCCCACACCAGTCCGCCTTGCAGCAAAGCGGTCACGGCATAGGACTGCAGCATCGTGTTGTACGGCCCCCAGGGCGACTGACCGGCGGCGCGCAGCCGGTCGGATTCGAGTTGCCAGGCCCGGCGCATGCCGCCCGGCAACTCTCGCAGCGCAAATCGGTAGATGCTCTCGCCCATGCGGGCGCTGGCGTGGTCTTCGGGCGTGGCCACCCAGCGGTGATGGCCGCGGCCATGCTCTACCGTGAAATGGCCATAGGCTGGCACTGCCAGCACCAGTCTGGCCAGCCATTGCTCGACCGGGTTGTTTTTGTGGCCCAGTTCATGCGCGGTGTTCAGCCCCAGCCCGGCGCCGGTGCACGCCACATAGGCGAGCAGGATCACTGCCCACCAACTCAGGTTCTGCGTGCCGGCCCACGCAGCGCAACCGGCCAAGGCGATGAAATGCAGCGGCACGGTGGCCCAGGTCAGCCAACGGTAATAGAGGTCGGCGTCGAGCTGCGGCACCACGGCCTCAGGCGGGTTGTTGCCGTCTTCGCCGATCAGCGCGTCGAGCAGCGGCATCAAGCCGTAGCTGATCAGCAGCGGCAAGCCGAGCGCGATCTGCGCGCCGCTGGCTTGGTGGGCCCACAAGCCCAGAAATGGCAGCAGTGGATAGACCACCGACAGCGCCCACCAGGCCCGCTTGCGATCTCGCCAGCGCAGGACCTGGCCTTGGGAACCGGGAAATTGGTAGGTGGTCGCCATCTTCAACTCCTGCGCTGGCCCAAGCGGGCACGGGCTGTCGAAGTGGCGATTGTGCGGCCGGACGAGACCTGGCGTGAGGCGGGTTGACGCTGCCGGCGATGGACCGTCTGGGGCCGGCATACGACACCTTGCGTATTGGTGACCTGCGGTCTGGCCTCTAACCTGCATCCAGTCCTCATCCCTGTAACCGCCTTCTCCGGAGCGCAAAAAATATGGAATTCTCCCGTCGTAATTTCTCCGCCTCGCTGTCTGCTGTGGCGATTGGCGTCAGCCTCTTCTCAGTGCCTGCGTTCGCGCAAGACACCATCAAGGTCGGTGTGCTGCATTCGCTGTCGGGCACGATGGCGATTTCGGAAACCGTGTTGAAAGACACCGTGCTGATGGCGATCGACGAGATCAATGCCAAAGGCGGCGTGCTGGGCAAGAAGCTCGAGCCGGTGGTCGTAGACCCAGCTTCGAACTGGCCGCTGTTCGCTGAAAAGGCGCGCCAGCTGATCAGCAAGGACAAGGTGGCTGTGACCTTCGGCTGCTGGACCAGCGTGTCGCGAAAGAGCGTGCTGCCGGTTTACGAAGAGTTGAACAGCCTGCTGTTCTACCCGGTGCAATACGAGGGTGAAGAACTCTCCAAGAACGTCTTCTACACCGGCGCTGCGCCGAATCAGCAAGCCATCCCGGCGGTGGAATACCTGATGAGCAAGGACGGCGGCAGTGCCAAGCGATTCGTGCTGCTGGGCACCGACTATGTCTATCCCCGCACCACCAACAAGATTCTCCGTTCTTTCCTGCGCAGCAAGGGCGTCAAGGACGAAGACATCATGGAGGACTACACCCCGTTCGGCCATGCCGACTACCAGGGCATCATCGCCAAGATCAAGAAGTTTGCTGCTGAAGGCAAGAAGACAGCGGTGGTCTCGACCATCAACGGCGACTCGAACGTGCCGTTCTACAAGGAACTCGGCAACCAGGGCTTGAAGGCGACCGACGTGCCGGTGGTGGCTTTCTCGGTGGGTGAGGAAGAGTTGCGTGGCGTTGACACCAAGCCGCTGGTCGGCCACCTGGCCGCTTGGAACTACTTCATGAGCATCAAGAGCCCGGCCAACACCGCGTTCGTCAAGCAGTGGAGCGACTATGCCAAGGCCAAGGGCATCGCCGGCCACAAGGACAAGCCGCTGACCAACGACCCAATGGAAGCCACCTACCTGGGCATCTACATGTGGAAGGCTGCGGTCGAGAAGGCCAAGAGCACCGACACCGACAAGGTGATCGCTGCAATGGCCGGCCAGACCTTCCCGGCACCAGGCGGCTTCGTCTCGACGATGGACGCCAAGAACCATCACCTGCACAAGCCGGTGTTCATCGGTGAGATCAAGGCCGACGGCCAGTTCAACGTGGTCTGGAAGACCAAGGGTCCGGTCAGGGCTGAGCCGTGGAGCCCGTTCATTCCCGAGAACAAGGGCAAGAAGGACGAGCCCGAGAAGAAGTAAAGTGAGCGCCGGCCGCCTGGCGGCCGCCCCCTAGGGGCTGACGAAGCCGGACCGGGAAACCCGGATCCGGCTTCGTCCTTCGACGGGCCCGCCGCTCCCCTGGCCGCTCCCCTGGCCGCTGCGCGGCCTGTCCCCCGCTGGGGACCAACGCGACCCGCTTGTTCCCTGCTGAGTCCCAATCAATGCGACTGCGTGTGTTTTCTTTTCTCCTTGCGTTGCTGGCTTCGGTGGCCGGGACGCAGGCGTGGGCCTTGACCTCTGAACAGGCTGGAGCCATCGCCGCTGGCGACATCGATGGCCGCGTCGCTGCGCTCAATGCGGTGGTGGCTGAAGCCGACGTGACGCTCGCGCCCTTCGTGAAGGCGTTGCTCGATGACGCCGTGAAGACCGCTGGCGGCAAGGCCTATGTCGTGACGGACGGCAAGGCGGTTGACGCAGGGACGGGCAAACCGGCCACGCTGCCGGCCGACGCCGAGGACGCCGTCAACAACAACCGGATGCGACGCGAGCTGGAATCGGCGATCGCGGTGTTGCAACTGGTGTCGCCAGACCGAGCCGTTCGGGCCAAGGCGATCACTGAATTGAAGGACCAAGTCGACGAAGGCAAGCTGGGCCTGATTGAAAAGGCCAGCGCTGCTGAGACCGACGCCGACCTCAAGGCCGGGCTCTTGCTACTGCGCGCTGCGGTGCTGATTTCCTCGGCCGACCCGGTCAAGCGCGCCGCAGCAGCCCAGGCGCTGTCGGGCAGTAGTTCGCCTGCCACCCGGTCGCTGCTGCTGGAGAAGCTGGGGACCGAGACCGACCCGTCTGCCCGCGCAGCGATCCAGGCCGCCCTCGCCGTCGTGCAGGGCAGTCTCGCGTGGGGCGAGCGGCTCGGCCTGCTGTTCACCGGGGCCAGCCTGGGTTCGATCCTGCTGCTGGTCGCTCTCGGTCTGGCGATCACTTATGGCTTGATGGGCGTGATCAACATGGCCCATGGCGAGTTGATGATGATCGGCGCTTATGCCACCTACATGGTGCAAAACCTGTTCAAAACGTTTGCGCCGTCAGCCTTCAACGGCTACATCTTGGTCGCGATTCCTGCGTCCTTTCTGGCCAGCGCGCTGGTTGGTGCGGTGCTGGAGCGCACCGTGATCCGATGGCTCTATGGCCGGCCGCTGGAGACGCTGCTGGCTACCTGGGGCATCAGCCTGGTGTTGATGCAGGGCGTGCGTTCGATCTTCGGTGCGCAAAACGTCGGCGTTGAGAACCCGGCTTGGATGTCGGGTGGCTGGCAGGTGTTGCCCAACTTGTTGCTGCCCTTCAACCGGCTGGCGATTCTGATTTTTGCCGCGCTGGTGCTGCTGGGCATGGCCGCGCTGATCAGCAGGACCCGTCTGGGCCTGTTTGTTCGCGGGGTCACGCAGAACCGGCGCATGGCGTCTTGCGTCGGTGTCAACACCGCCCGCATCGACACACTCGCTTTTTCGCTGGGTGCGGGCATCGCAGGACTCGCGGGTTGTGCGCTCAGCCAGATCGGCAATGTCGGCCCCGACCTCGGCCAGGGTTACATCGTCGACTCGTTCATGGTCGTGGTGCTGGGCGGTGTCGGCCAGCTCGCGGGCACCGTGGTCGCAGCGCTCGGCCTGGGGCTGGGCAACAAATTGCTTGAGGGCTGGGCCGGAGCGGTGCTGGCCAAGATCATGGTGCTGGTGTTCATCGTCGTCTTCATCCAGAAGCGGCCGCAGGGCTTGTTCGCCGTCAAAGGCCGGAGCGCAGAAGCATGACCGCCCCCCGTAGCGCCTACGGCGCTTCCCCCCAGGGGGGCGCCGCCACCGGCCCGGCGGAGCCGGTTCCGCGGCGGCCGCTTGACGCCAGTGTCCTCGTCCAGAAACGTGGTTTATTGCTTGGAGCCCGTGGTTGGGCGGCGGTGATCTTGGCGTTGGCGGTGCTAACGGTCGTCGTGCCGCTGCTCAACCGGGTGGTGCCCGTAGGAAGCGCTTTGCATCTCAGCGATTACGCGGTCGGGCTGATCGGCAAGATCCTGTGCTACGCGATCTGCGCGTTGGCGATGGACTTGATCTGGGGCTACACCGGTATCCTGTCATTGGGCCACGGCCTGTTCTTTGCGCTCGGCGGCTACGGCATGGGCATGTACCTGATGCGCCAGATTGGCCGTGACGGCAACTACAAGAGCGACCTGCCCGACTTCATGGTGTTCTTGAACTGGAAGTCCTTGCCCTGGACTTGGAACTGGTCGGATTCCTTTGTGTTGCAAATGTTGCTGGTGGTGGTGGTGCCCGCGCTGCTGGCTTTGGTCTTCGGCTGGTTCGCGTTTCGATCGCGCATCAAGGGCGTGTATTTTTCGATCATCACCCAGGCCATGACTTACGCGGCGATGCTGCTGTTTTTCCGCAATGAGACTGGTTTCGGGGGCAACAATGGCTTCACCGACTTCAAGCGCATCCTCGGGTTGCCGATTGCCACGCCCGACACGCGCATCGTGTTGTTCGTCATCACCGGATGCACCTTGGTGGGTTTTTACCTGCTGGCCCGCGCGATCGTCAACAGCAAGTACGGTCGGGTGCTGCAGGCGATCCGCGACGCCGAGACCCGTGTGATGTTCACCGGCTACAACCCGCTGGCCTACAAGCTCAGCATCTGGACCCTGTCTGCGGTGATGTGCGCGATCGCCGGCGCGCTCTATGTGCCGCAGGTCGGCATCATCAACCCAAGCGAGATGTCGCCTTCGGCGGGGATCGAGATCGCGATCTGGGCTGCGGTGGGCGGCCGCGCCACATTGATCGGACCCATCGTTGGCGCTTTCTTCGTCAACGGCGCGAAGAGCTGGTTCACGGTGGCATTTCCCGAATTCTGGCTCTATTTCCTGGGTGCGTTGTTCATCGCCGTCACGCTATTTCTTCCCCAAGGCATTGCCGGCCTGTTCAAGCGTTTTTCCGGCGAAACGCGCGAGAAGCACTCATGACCCCCGACCTGATGGAAGAAGGCGCGAAGCGCCGCCAGGCTTACGAGGCCCGCAAGCAGGCGGCCACCGGCACGGAGAGCGGCGGTCGCCAAGCCGGCTTTGGCCGCGTCTCCAAGTTCGGTGTGCCCGACTTCACCCAAGGCGTGGCGCTCTATCTCGACGACATCACGGTCAGCTTCGACGGTTTCAAGGCGCTCAATGCCTTGACGATCATGGTCAACGTGGGTGAACTGCGTTGCATCATCGGCCCCAACGGCGCGGGCAAGACAACGATGATGGACTGCATCACCGGCAAGACCCGGCCCGACAGCGGCAGGGCGTTTTTCGGTTCGACCATCGATTTGCTGCGCCTCAGCGAGCCCGAGATCGCCCAGATCGGCATCGGCCGCAAGTTCCAGAAACCCACGGTCTACGAAGAGTTGAGCGTTTTCGAGAACCTCGAACTCGCGCTGGCCGACGACCGCCGGGTGCGGGCCTCGCTGTTTTCACGCTTGTCAGGCGCCCAGCTCGACCGCATCGGCGAGACTTTGACGACCATCCACCTTCGCGGCGAGGCCCAGCGCAGCGCCGGCCTGCTCAGCCATGGCCAGAAGCAGTGGCTCGAGATCGGCATGCTGCTGATGCAAGACCCCAAGCTGCTGCTGCTCGACGAGCCGGTGGCCGGCATGACCGATGAGGAGACCGAGCGCACGGCCGAGCTGTTCCTGTCGCTCGAAGGCAAACACTCGCTGGTGGTGGTCGAGCACGACATGAAGTTCGTCGACCAGCTCACGCAAGGTCGCAAAAAGGTCACCGTGCTGCACGAGGGCAGCGTGCTGGCCGAGGGCTTGCTGTCCGAAGTCCAAAGCAACGAGAAAGTCGTCGAGGTGTACCTGGGGCGTTAGCCCCAGGTACACCTTCGGTGGAACGCACCGCTCCCCCAGCCCCCTCCGGGAGAGGGCACCAGCATGAATCTGAAAGCCGGCAACAGATGCTCAGCGTCAACGGACTGAACCAGTACTACGGCGGCAGCCACATCCTGCGCAATGTTGGCTTCGAGGCCCGCATCGGTGAGGTGACAGTGGTGCTGGGCCGCAACGGCGTGGGCAAGACCACGTTGCTCAAGAGCTTGATGGGCGTGGTGCCCGTCAAGGCCGGCACGGTGACACTGGGCGGTGTGGACATCACCCGGGCCACGCCTTACGAACGGGTTCGTCTGGGGGTGGGTTATGTGCCCCAGGGCCGTGAGATCTTTTTGCGTCTGACGGTCGAGGACAACCTGCGCATGGGTTTGGCGGTCAAGCCCGGCGGTAGCCCGATGCCGTCTGAACTGTTCGAGTTGTTCCCGGTCCTCAAGCAGATGATCAAGCGCCGTGGCGGCGACCTGTCGGGTGGTCAGCAGCAGCAGCTTGCGATCGCCCGGGCGCTGGCTGCAGCGCCCAAGTTGTTGATCCTTGATGAGCCGACTGAGGGCATTCAGCCCAGCATCATCAAGGACATCGGCCGGGTGATCCGGATGCTGGCAGACACGGGACTCAATGGCCAGCGCATGGCGGTGGTCTTGGTTGAGCAGTATTACGACTTTGCCGCTGAGTTGGCCGACCAGTACCTGGTGATGGAGCGCGGGGAGATCATCGCGCGTGGTCTCGGGCGCGACATGCAGACCGATGGGGTGCGCGAGCGCGTCGCGATCTGATCAACCCCGTCGGCCTAAGGTCATTTCGACGCGTCCATTGCCCAAGGCCGATCAGGCCCGGTCTTCTCGGCATGGGCGTGAAACGAGCGTCAACCGTCGGCTCGGAACGGTTCCAGTCATTGGTAGACGGCCTGGGCGTCGCTGAACGGCCTCAGGCGGTCATCGAGTCAGCTTCGGCCCTGACGCTCCCGTGTCATCAAGGCTGTTGACGCCCCTGCCGGGTGACGCAGCGCAGTGGCTGCGCCGTAGCCATCAGTCGGTCATCAAACGCCGAGGGCGAGGCCGTCGCGTCGAGGGTCAGCACCGCCATTCCACAGGTCGCCGTTGCGTACGCAAGCCTGGGTTCCGCCGTCCATGCGTCTCACCATGGTCCAGTGGCCTCGTTGGTCGAGCCCCTGGCTGTGCCCAGCCAGTGCAGGCTCGATGTCGGTCAGTCCATTCCAGTTCAACACCTGCGGCGACGAGACGATTCGCTGTGCGTCGCGCTGACCGGCCCGCAGACGCAGGACGGCGTTGGCCACGAAACCAACGATCCGGTTGCCGCCGCCGGCGCCCACCAGCAGTTCTGGCCGGCCGTCTCTGTCGCAGACGATGCTGGGCGCGAACGACGTCATGGGGCGCTTGCCAGGCGCCAATGCGTTGGCCGACGGCCGCAAGCCCGCTGTCTGCGGGAAGCGGGCAAAGTTGGTCATGGCGTTGTTCAAAAAGAAACCCGCAGCGGACAGCCGTGAGCCAAAGTTGCTGTTGATCGTGGTGGTCATCGAGATCGACAGCCCATAGCCATCTGTCACCACCAGATGCGAGGTCATTGCGCTGACGATGCCGGTGCCGTCGCTGGACGGCGCCACCCGGACCGATGGCAGGCCGGCGGCAACCTCCGCCTGGGTCTTGTGGCGTTCGACCAGGCGCGCCCGTTCGCTCAGGTACCCGGGTGACAGCAAGTCGGCTGTGGGCACCTCGCCGAAGGCCGGGTCGCCGACGTAGGCGCCGCGGTCGGCGAACGCCAGTCGGCCGGACTCGCACACCGAATGCATCGATTCGACCGAGCCGCCCGGGTCTGATGCGGACAGGCCCAACGCCTGCTGCAGCCCCAGGATCTGCCCGACTGCCAGCCCCCCGAACACTGGCGGCGGCGCGGTCAACACTTTTTGCTCGCCCACCTGGTAGACCAGGCAATCGCGTTCGACCACCTGATAGTTGCGCAGGTCCGACAGCGTCAGGCGGCCGGGCAGTACGTCGCCTCGCACGGCTGCCACGATCGCGGCGGTGATCGGGCTGTCCTCGTACAGCACGTCTGGCCCGTCGCTGGCCAGCGCCTGCAGGGTTGCCGCATAAGCCGGGTTGCGTACCACGGTGCCCTCGGGCTGCACCTGCGCTTGGCTCTGGCCATAGACGGCGCGGGCCAGCGGCTCGTCTTGCAGCGGGCCGAGCTCACGCACGGTCTTCACCAGGTAGGGCGGCAGTGCGAAACCTTCCTCGGCCAATTGCCGCGCGGCATCGAACAGCGGTCTCCAGGTCTCCCGGCCGAAGCGGCGATGCAAGGTTGCCAGCGCGCGCACAGTGCCTGGTACCGCGACGGTGCGGCCGCCGAATAGCACCCGGGCGTGCGGGATCTTGCGGCCGCTGAAGTCGATTTCCAGGCGATCAGTCACCTGGGCCGGTGCGCTGGCGAGCCCGTCGATGACGCCGCTGCTGCCGTCGCGCGCGTCATGCCAGACGATCACCGTGCCGCCGCCCAGACCCGAGGCTTGGGGCTCCACCACGCCGAGCACGGCTTGCGCGGCAACGACAGCATCGGCAGCGCTACCGCCGCGCGCGAGCACGGCCTGCGCAGCGCGGCTGGCGAAAGGGGATGCCGTGGCGACCATGCCTTGAGAAGAAGCTGGGCTTTGCGGGGGTATCGAGGTCATGGGTAGGAGGTGTCGGGGTTGGCGTGGTTGGCGGGGTTGGTCGGGTTGGTGGGGGCGCCGAGCCGGTGGCTGATCTGTGCGGCCCACTGTTGCAGCTCTCGCACCAGGAATTCGCGCTGGGCGTTGAACCGCGGCGTGACGGTTGCGAGGTTGAGCGCGGCCACGGCGCGGCCCTGGGCATCGAAGACCGGGACTGCCGCCCCCGAGCCGCCCACCGCGTATTCCTCCAGCACCACCGCCAGGCTGTTGCGCTTGACGTCCTGGACGATCTGGCGCAGCTTGGCCGCTGAGGTGACGGTGGCGGGGGTTAGCTTTGGAAAGGGCGTGGCCCGGAGGTATTGCGAGAGTTCCTTTGGCGGCAACTGCGACAACAGCACGCGGCCCATCGCGGTGCAGTAGGCTGGCCTTGGCTGGGTAGAGTCGGCTTCATATCGGACCTCATGGTCGCTGTTGAGCTTGGCGATGACGCGCACTTCGCGCTCGGGCGTCAGCATGCCCAGGCTGATCGTCTCGCGGCTGTTCGCGCGCAGGCTGTGCATGGCGGGGTAGGCTGCGATCAGCAGTTGCCCCGCTTCACCGGTTGCCCAGCGCGCGCGAAGCGCCTCGCGCAGTGCGTAGCGGTCGCGCAAATCTCGCTCGACGTAGCCGCGCTCTACGAGCGTTAGCATCAATGCCAATGTGCTGCTCTTCGGGAAATGGAAGTAGTTGACGATGGCCTGCAGCGCGACCGGATCCGGGCGTTGTGACAGCCACTCCAAAATGTCCAGGACCCGGGCTGCGGACTTCACGCTGGCCCTAGCGTTGTCGTTCATAATGGTGAATGTGTTCACGTATGTGCACCAAGACTAACAGCAATTCAATGTCGCTCGCAACATGCTTCGTCCAATCAACCGCCGTCAATTCGGCCAAGGTATCTTGATGGCCGGCCTGGGTGACAGCGCGATGGGCATCGCAGCGCCCTCCGACGCGCTCCGGGGCGTTCGGCTCGAGCCCCGCGCCGGCTTGCGAATCGACATCGACGACAACGGCATACCGCATGTAGACGCGCAGTCCATTGACGATGCGTTCTTCGGTCAAGGCTATGCCGCCGCCTTCATGCGGCTTTGGCAGTTGGACCTGGAATCGCGGCGCCTGAAGGGCCGTCTCGCTGAGGTTTTTGGCGCCGAGTTCCTGCCGCACGACCGCGCGGCCCGCTTGATGCTGTCGCGCACAGACCCGGCACAGGACTGGCGCCTGCTGGGCGAGCGAGTCCGCACCGTGGCTGAGGCTTTCGTGGCGGGCGTTAACCGGCGCATCCAGGAGGTGCACGCCGATCCCAAGCTGGCTTCGCCTGAGTTTGCGCTCTTCGACATGCTGCCGGCCCTCTGGGCGGTGGATGATCTGGTGCGGGTGCGCTACTGTGGTTCGCCCAATGTGCAGGCTGAACTGCGTCGCGTGCTGCTGCACAAGCATGGGGCGCTGCACCTTGAGCCGTTGGCTCAGAAGATTGAGCCCCCGCATGAACTGACCGTACCGGCTGGTTTGCCGCTGGACTGGTTTGCCCCCGGCCAGCTCGAACTGCTGGAACGCATGTCAGGCCCGCTGCCGTTTGCCAAGGCTTGGAAGACGGCGCAGATCGCGGCGATCGAATCGCATCTGGGTGCTGAAGACGCTGACCAGGGCAGCAACGCCTGGGTCATCGCCGGGCGGTTAACGGACACCGGCCGACCCATCCTGGCGAACGATCCGCACCTGGCCTTTGGTATCCCGGGCCCGCGCATGGTCACCCATCTCAGCGCGCCGGGTTTCAACGTCATCGGCGCCGGTCCGGTGT